>NZ_JBSGGG010000023.1:0-173454 GCF_053603795.1 Nocardia sp. NPDC004123 | reverse complement strand
TCATCAGGCGCTCCTCGTCCAACCTCGTTTCCCAGGCCCTTGGGGCTCCGGGTCGGTGTCCGTGTCGCTCTGACCTGGAATAAGTTACGTGTTGCTACGAACAGAAGTCAAATCGGCTGGTCAGAGGGGCAATTCACGCAATTCGCACACTCTCGCTCTTGCGACCCATGGTCGGGTGGACGACCTTGGTGGTGTGTACGTCTGCGATTGGTCGATTACCAGTTCTGTTGTCGACGAGTTCGCGGAACGAGTTCCCGGCCATAAAGAAACCGACTGGCGTGTTAGTTGGCTGCCGGGCCGATTGTTCACCCGCGCCCAGGCGCTGGCCGCCATCGAATTGGCCGAACTCCTCTTCGACCCAGCCCGCCCCGCGGACGCCGACATCCACGCCACCATCGCCGCGACCGCCGCACAGCTCGGCGTCCGGCCCATCGATGTGGCCGTCACCCTCTCGGCACGACACCCCAGCCGCTGACCCCACCGCTGTCCACCCCTAGGTGGGCCCGTATACGCCGGGCGGACGATTCCCGCCGGAAGCCCCTCCGCCCACGGGTGGAATTCCTTTGACACCCACCGGGAACGGGCCGAAATTGGGGCTGTGACAGGGGTAATCGCACGTCCCGAACGATCCGGAACAGACTGGTCACGATGGTTGCGGGGCCCGGCCGACCAGCCACGCTGGGCCCGGCCCGCTCTGCTGGGCATCGCCGTCACGGCCGGGGTCCTCTACGCCTGGGGCATCAGCTCGCAGACACCACACCTCTATTACTCGGCCGCCGCCCGCTCGATGAGCATGAGCCGGCACAACTTCTTCTACGCGGCCTTCGACCCGGACGCGACCATCAGCATCGACAAACTGCCGGGCGCGATCTGGATCCAGGCGCTGTCGGTACGGGTATTCGGGCCGCACACCTGGGCGTATCTCCTACCTCAGGTCATCGAGGGCGTGCTCACTGTGCTCGTGCTCTACCGCGCGGTGCGGCGACTGTCCGGTCCGTACGCGGCCCTCGTCGCGGCAGCGGTCGCGGCCCTGGCGCCGGCGGTGGTCGCGCTCGATCGCGGCAATATCTCCGACACCCTGCTGATCCTGCTGCTGGTGCTGGCCGCGGAGCGGGCGGCGGCCGTGATCGTGTCGGGGCGGGTGCGGAATCTGGTGTGGTGCGGGCTGTGCATCGGCCTCGCCTTCCAGGCGAAGATGGTGCAGGCCTGGTTGATCGTCCCGGTGCTGGCGGCGGCGCTGCTGCTCGCCGCGCCGAGAAGCGAACTGCGACAGCGCATCACGGGTCTGGCCTGGTTCGGCGCGACCACGCTGGCGGTATCGCTGAGCTGGATGACAGTGGTCAGCCTGGTGCCCGCCGGGCACCGGCCGTACGTGGACGGCAGCCACCACAACTCGCTGTTCGAGCAGGTCTTCGTCTACAACGCGGCCAGCCGCACCAATGACGGATTCAGTGTGGGGTCGGCCAACTTCACCACCGGTGGCCAGGGCTCCGGATACCGCGCGGAGCTGGTGCTCGGGCCGGACAGCCGGTTCGACCATCTCTTCGGAGGCGGCGGCGGTCGCGAGACCGGGTGGTTGATTCCGCTCGCGCTGGTCTGCCTGATCGCCCTGGCCTGGGCGGCCCGGCGGCGGCCGCGCACCGACCGCGAGACCGCGGCGCTGGTGCTGTGGGGCGGCTGGCTCGTGGTCCACCTGGCGATCTTCCTGGTGATCGGGACGGTGAACCCCTACTACCTGGCGGTTCTCGCACCCGCGATCGCGGCCCTGATCGGCATGGGGGCCCAGGCTTTCCGCCAGACGGATGATCGCCGGGTGCGTGGGCTGGGGTTGGCCGCCGTGGCCGCGACCGCCGGGTACGGCTGGTGGCTGTCCGCGGCCGCGCCCGGCTGGGTACGGGCCGGGCTCGTGGTCGTCACCGTGGTGCTCGTCCTGGCCGCGCTGCGCGTCCGCGAATCATTGGCAACCGCACTGCTACTCGTCGCGGCGCTCGCCGCGCCGACGACGGCCGCGGTCGCGGTGGTCGCCGACGGATACGGTCCGCTGGACACCCCCTATGAATCGGCGCAGGCCCGGCAGGTCACCCGGGGCTTCATGGCCTCGGCCCTCACCTCGGCCCGGGAACTCGATGCACAGCTCGCGAAAACGCCCGGCGACCCGCGATATCCGCTGGTCACCTTCACCTCCGCGCTGGCCTCGCCGTTCATTGTGAGCAGCGGCCGGGAGGTGCCGGCCATCGGCGGCTTCACGGGCGCGGCCCCGGTGCCGACCACCGCCGAGGTCGCCCGCATGATCGAGGCCGGCGAGGTCGGACTGGTCCTGGTGACGCCCGCGGACGACGCCCGTGTGACCTGGATCCGGCAACACTGCCGCGCACTGCCCGGCGGCGGGGACGGCGCCGCGGTCCTCGCCTACACCTGCGCCCGCCACTGACAGCTGAACCGAAACAGTCCCGAATCACTGTGCGGCACTTAGCATCACTGACCATGCAGGACATCAGCGGGCTGATTCACAAGATCAAGCACGGACTCGACACTCAGGTGAGCGTCGCGCGGCTGCGGCGAAACCGCACCCTCGCGGAGGCCGCGGCCGGACGCACCGTCCTGATCACCGGCTCCTCCTCCGGCATCGGACGCGTCGCCGCCGCCCAACTCGGCGCGGCCGGAGCCACCGTGCTGCTGGTCGCCCGCCGCGCCGAGGAACTCGAACAGGCCGTCGCCGATATCGAGGCCGCGGGCGGCAAAGCCGTCGCCTACCCCTGCGACCTCAACGACTTCGACGCCCTCGACGCCATGACCGCCACCGTGCTCGCCGACCACGGCCACGTCGACATCCTGGTCAACAATGCCGGCCGCTCCATCCGCCGCTCGCTCGACCAGTCCTACGACCGCTTCCACGACTACGAACGCACCATGCGGCTCAACTACTTCGCGGCCGTCCGCCTCATCCTCGCCTTCGCGCCCGGCATGCGGGACCGGCGCGACGGCCACATCATCAACATCCTGTCCCTGGCCAACCTCTACGGCGGCCCGGGCTACGCGGCCTACGTCGCATCCAAGGCTGCCCTCGACTCCCTGAGCACCAGCCTCCAAGCCGAAACCCACACCGAGAACGTGCGTTTCACCTCCATCTACCTCCCGCTCGTCCGTACCCCGATGATCGCTCCCAACGCCGTCTACCAGAACGCCGACGCCCTCACCCCCGAAGAGGGAGCGCAGATCATCTGCGACGCCATCATCGATCGGCCGCGGCGACTCGCCCCGGTCATGGGCCGAGTCACCGCGCTCCTCGACAGCGTCCTGCCCGAACGCGCCGACGGGATCCGCAGCGCGCGCTTCCGGCAAGGCATGTGACCAGCGCCCCGGGGACACCGTCACGCGGACCGGCGGCCCCACAGTGCGGCCAGGGCCAGCAGCCATCCGCTCCACAGCACGTACCCGGCGAAATTCGCCTGCTGCGCGCCCGGCACCTGCCACGGAGCCACCACCCCGGCCAGGATCAGGGCCGCCGCCACTGTTCCGAGCACCTCGAACCAGCGCGGAAAGCCCCGGTGCCGCAGAGCCGATGCCGCCAGCACCGTCCAGGCGGCGGTCAGCGCATAACCGCACATCTCACCGAGCGCCGTACCCAGCAAGCGATTCCAGAACTCGAATTCCGATGCGGCGGAGCCACTTCCGGACGCGGCGCGCTCCGCGAGACCCGGCGCCGGCAGCGGCCAGCGCAGCAGGCCGGCGGCCTGCACCACGCCCGCCGCGACCCCGGCACGCACCGCCCAGCGCATGCGCGCCGAATCATCGCGGCGGCCTGCCAGCAGCGCGATCGGAACGAGCAGCAGCGCGCCGAACGCGAGCACGGAGAACCACGCGACCACCACGGACTCGTGCGCCCGGAACAACGCCAGCACCTCCGCGCTCGGACGGGACAGGACACGCGGATAGTCGAATACCGCGCCCAAACCGGCGAACCCGGCATTCATGCACACGACTGCCACGACGATCGGAACCCGCGGCAGCAGCGTCGTCCTGCCGGTGGAGGATTTCGTGAGGGTGGACATGACGGGGCTCCTTCACCGGTGCACGGCGGGCTGGGCGTCCAGGGTGGCGCGGACGGCATCCGCGAGCGGCGTCGGGTCGAGGCCGAAGTGCGTGGTCGCGGCGCTGGAGTCCAGGACGAAGGGGCGGTCGAATTGGTAACGCAGTTCCCGCATTTCGCGGGCATCGGGTACGAACAGGCCGACCGCCCAGAGCAGGGCGGCGGGCATGCGGCCGACCCGGGCCGACGGCGCGCCGGCCAGCGACGCGGTCAGGTCGGCCAGGGCGCGGACCGACAGCGGTGGCGGCGTCGGGACGTGCCAGGCTCGACCCCAGGCGGTTTCGTCATCCGCGACGGCGACCAGCAGGCGGGCCACGTCCTCGGTGGCGGTCCAGCTGTGCGGGGCGTCCGGGTCCGCCGGGACCAGGGCGCGCTTGCCCGCGAGCACCGCGGGCAGCACCAGCACGCTGAAGGCCGAGGTCGCGTTCGGGCCGAGGTAGTCCGAGCCGCGCACCTCGGCGGTGCGAATGCGACCGGCCCGGTGGGCGGCGAGCTGCTCGGACCACATGTCCGCGCGCACCCGGCCCTTCACCGAATTCGGCCGCAGCGGATGCGATTCGGTGACCGGACCGTCGAATTCGCCGTAGCCGTACAGGTTTCCGACGGTGATCAGGGCCGCGCCGGAAAGCTCGGCGGCGGTCAGGACGGCGCGATGCAGGGGTGGGAAATCCTGTGGCCAGCGGTGATACGCGGGCTGGGCGCACTGGTACAGGGCGGTGGCGTCCGCGCAGTGGGTCAGCAGGGCTGCCGGGTCGGCGGCGTCGGCGGCGATGCGCTCGATATTCGGGTGGCCGGGGCCGGAGCCGCCACGGGTGACGATGCGGACATGGTCACCTCGCGCGGCGAGCAGTCGCGCGGTGGCCGTGCCCACCGGGCCCGCTCCGATGACGACGTGCAGGGACATGGGGTCCTCGATCCTGTCGGATGTGGATAAGTCGAGAACACTGTTCTCGCCCTGTCGACGGTAGAAGTGAACACCGTTTCCCGTCAAGAACACTGTTCTCTCAGTCGCCTGCCGTTCTCCGAACGGTTGCCTGTTCTCTACACTGCGGATATGTCCGCCGGATCCCTGCGCGCCCGCGTCCGCACCGAAATGATCGAGGAGATCAAGGCCACCGCGCGCAAGCGGCTGGCCACCGACGGCGCGAACCTGTCCCTGCGCGGCGTCGCCCGCGACATGGGGATCGTCGCCTCCGCGCTCTATCGCTACTTCCCCAGCCGCGACGACCTGCTGACCGCCCTCATCCTGGACAGCTACCGATCCCTAGGCGCGGCCGCCACCGCGGCCCAGGCCAACGTCCCCGCGAACAACGAACGCGCACAATGGCTTTCGGTGTGCGCATCGGTCCGGGACTGGGCCGTCGCCAACCCCACCGAATACGGGCTCCTCTACGGCAGCCCCATCCCCGGCTACGACGCTCCCAAGGACACCGTCGGCCCCGCCGCCACCGTCGTCATGCTGCTCGCCGGCATCGCCGCCCACGCCGCGACCGCCGACCGCCTCCACCCCGCACCCCTGCCCACTCCCCTCCCCGCCCCGGTACGCGCGGACCTGCGCACCCTCATCGAAGAGCAGTCGTCCGACCTCCCCGAAGAAGTCCTCGACCGCGTATTCCTGGCCTGGACACAGCTTTTCGGCCTGATCACCTTCGAGATCTTCGGCCGCCTCGACGGCACCATCGAAGCCGTCGCCGACTACTTCACCCACCACATGAACCTCATGGCCGACCTCGTCGGCCTCCCCGCCGAAAGCTGATCCGGCACAAGCGAATCGGCCTGTGCGCCACCATCACACGCCTGGGCCGGCCACCGCGTGCCGATCGCTGCCCCCTTCCCCGCACATGGCCGAGGGCCCGGCCACCGTCCGGTGGCCGGGCCCTCGTTCTTCAGATGTGTTGCCGGAAGGCAGGACTCAGAAGTCCATGCCGCCCATGCCGCCGGTCGGGTCGCCCGCGGGGGCGGCCTTCTCCGGCTTGTCGGCGACGACGGCCTCGGTGGTCAGGAACAGGGCCGCGATGGAGGCCGCGTTCTGCAGGGCCGAGCGGGTGACCTTGACCGGGTCGGCAACGCCGGCGGCCAGCAGGTCGACGTACTCGCCGGACTCGGCGTTCAGGCCGTGGCCCGCCGGGAGGTTCGAGACCTTCTCGGCGACAACGCCCGGCTCCAGGCCGGCGTTGAAGGCGATCTGCTTCAGCGGGGCGGACAGCGCGACGCGGACGATGTTCGCGCCGGTGGCCTCGTCACCCGACAGGGACAGGGCGTCCAGGGCCGGGGCGGCCTGCAGCAGCGCCACGCCACCACCGGCGACGATGCCCTCTTCGACGGCAGCCTTCGCGTTGCGGACGGCGTCCTCGATGCGGTGCTTGCGCTCCTTGAGCTCGACCTCGGTCGCGGCGCCGGCCTTGATCACGGCAACACCGCCGGCCAGCTTGGCCAGGCGCTCCTGCAGCTTCTCACGGTCGTAGTCCGAGTCCGAGTTCTCGATCTCGGTGCGGATCTGCGCGACACGGCCCTTGATGGCCTCCGGGTCGCCCGCGCCCTCGACGATGGTGGTCTCGTCCTTGGTGATGACGACCTTGCGGGCGGTGCCCAGCAGCTCCAGACCGGCGGTCTCCAGGGAGAGGCCGACCTCTTCGCTGATGACCTCGCCACCGGTCAGGATGGCGATGTCGGCCAGCATGGCCTTGCGGCGGTCACCGAAGCCCGGGGCCTTGACGGCGATGGACTTGAAGGTGCCACGGATCTTGTTGACGACCAGGGTCGACAGGGCCTCGCCCTCGACGTCCTCGGCAATGATCAGCAGCGGCTTGCCGGCCTGGATGACCTTCTCCAGCAGCGGCAGCAGGTCCTTGACGGTCGAGATCTTCGAGCCGACGAGCAGGATGTACGGGTCCTCGAGGACCGCTTCCTGACGCTCCGGGTCGGTCACGAAGTAACCGGAGATGTAGCCCTTGTCGAAGCGCATGCCCTCGGTCAGCTCCAGCTGGAGGCCGAAGGTGTTGCTCTCCTCGACGGTGATGACGCCTTCCTTGCCGACCTTGTCCATGGCCTCGGCGATCAGCTCACCGATGGACGAGTCGCCCGCCGAGATACCGGCGGTGGCAGCGATCTGCTCCTTGGTCTCGACCTCCTTGGCGGTGTCGAGCAGCTTGGCGGTGACGGCCTCGACGGCCTTCTCGATGCCGCGCTTCAGGCCGAGCGGGTTGGCGCCGGCGGCCACGTTGCGCAGGCCCTCACGGACCAGCGCCTGGGCCAGCACGGTGGCGGTGGTGGTGCCGTCACCCGCGACGTCGTCGGTCTTCTTCGCAACTTCCTTGACGAGCTCCGCGCCGATCTTCTCGTACGGGTCCTCGAGCTCGATTTCCTTGGCGATGGAGACACCGTCGTTGGTGATGGTGGGGGCGCCCCACTTCTTCTCCAGCACCACGTTGCGGCCCTTGGGGCCCAGGGTCACCTTGACAGCGTCGGCGAGGCTGTTCAGGCCACGCTCGAGTCCGCGGCGAGCCTCTTCGTCGTACGCAATTGTCTTGGCCATTGCGTTGAGATCCTCCAGATCAGGGGATTGGCATGATCTGGTCAGGTTCGGTGCCCGCGACGGACGACCCGGCTCATTTGGTCAAATACAGCCCGGTCTCACCGTTTCCGACCTAGCACTCGCAGGTGCGGAGTGCCAAATCCCTTTTTAGCACTCGCCATAGACGAGTGCAAGGTTGGGGAGATGGCCGCACGAGTCCTCTCGGCGGCCCGGATCCCACGAGGACTACGAGAAGTGGGAGCGGTCGTCTACGCGCAGCAGCAGGGCGATCAGGGCGTCGGTACGACGTTCCTCCGGAGTCCGCGGCTCGCCGTGTTCGACGGTGACGAGTTCGGCATCCTGGAGGAGGAGTTCGGCTTCGATTCGCATGATGGCCCGGATGAACGGTGGCGCGACCTCGGGTGGGAGGTCTCCGTTCACGATGTAGCCGCCGTCCGGCGTGTCCTCGGTGGAGACATAACTGAGCGCGCGCAGCAGATCGGCGCGCTTTTCCCCCGCAACTAGGTCGGAACCCTCGTCGCCCGCCATTCCACAATCGTATCTGCCGCATCATGCACACCAGAGGACCCGGTGACGCGGGGATGATCGCGAGCCCTACATCACCAGGTCGGCAGCATGGTGGAGCGACACGCCGACTACTGCGTGTCGGGGGCGGGTGCCGTGACGCCGGGCACCGGCAGCGAGCTCAGCAGGTCCGCGATATCGGCCTGCACCGAGTCCTTGTCCAGACCCAGGCCGGACAGGATGCCCGCGCCGTTCTCCTGGTCCAGCAGGGCGAGCAGCAGGTGCTCGGTGCCGATGTAGTTGTGACCCAGTCGCAAGGCCTCACGGAAGGTCAGCTCGAGGGCCTTGCGGGCCTTTGCGTCGAACGGGATGAGCGCGGGCACCGGTTCGCCGGTGGCGGCGGGGAGGGCGGCCGTGGCCACCCGGCGGACGGCGTCGCCCGAGACGCCCTTGGCCTCGATGACCTTCACCGCGAGGGATTCCGGCTCGGCCAGCAGGCCCAGGATCAGATGCTCGGGACGGGTTTCGAGATTGCCGACGGCCCGGGCCTCCTCCTGGGCGGCCATCACCACGTGGCGGGCGCGCTGGGTGAAGCGGGCGAACCCGGCATTGGGGTCGAGGGCGGCGACCTGGCCCGGGTCGGCGGGCGCCTTGGGGACGAAGCGCTTCTGAGCGGCCTGCTTGGTCACGCCCATGCTCTGGCCGATATCGGTCCAGGACGCGCCGGAGCGGCGGGCCTGGTCGACGAAGTGGCCGATCAGATGGTCGGCCACCTCGCCGATGTGGTTGCCGAGGACCACGGCGTCGGAGAGCTGTTCGAGGACGTCGCCGGGCCGGGCCTTCTTGATGCCGTCGATCAGATCGTCGAGGCGGATGGAGTTCGTCATGCGTCAACTGTAGGTTGACCACTCCGCAATGGTCAACCCTAAGTTGACGCTAGTCCGGGCGTGGGCTCAGAGCTTCGCCGCCCGGCCCACGGCCCGCACGATCTGCTCCTTGATCCAGGCCGCCGTGCGACCGGTCAGCACCGTGCGGCCATTCGAGTCGTCGGCGTGCATGAACTGGACGACACCGTCGCGACGACCCAGGCTGACGCAGGTCAGCACGAAACGGACCCGATAGGGCGCCGGCGTCTTCCCGCGCACCCGGGCGGCCACCGCCGCACCGATGTACTTGCCCGCGGGCTGCGCGGCCTGGCAGGACATCCGCGCCTCGCGGCCGTTGTGCCCGAGCATGACCGCCGCGTCACCGACCGCGTACACCTCCGGGATGCCCTGCACCCGCAGCTGCTCGTCGACCACGACGCGGTCGCGCGCGTCCACCGGCAGGCCGGAGCGGGCCGCCACCTCCGGCACGGTGAAACCCGTTGTCCAGAGCACGGTTTCGGCGTCGATGCGCTCGCCGTCGACCAGCTCGAGTCCGGCCGCGGTCACCGCCGCCACCTTGGCGACGTGCACGCGGACACCGAGGCGGTCCAGGACGGCGCGAATGTGCGCGGCCGCCTTGGGGATCAGCCAGCCTCCCGGTTCGTCGGCGCTCACCAGCAGGACCTCGAGGTCGGGCCGGGATTCGGCGAGTTCGGTGGCGGTCTCGATGCCGGTGGGGCCGCCACCCACCACGGCGACCCGGCCGGCGAGCGCGGGGATCCGGCGCACATCCTCGGAAGTAGCCACGGTGTGGGCGAATTCGGCGGCGCCGGGCACCATGCCCAGGTCGGCCCGGCTGCCGAGGGCGTAGATCAGCGAGTCGTATTCGACGACTCCGCCGGAGGCCAGTTCGACGCGGCGGGCCGCGGTGTCGATCCGTTCCGCGCGACCGGCGACGAACTCGATGCCCTTGGCCTCCAGGGTCTTCCGCAGTTCCCAGCGCGGCACGTCCTGACCGGCGGCGACCTGATGCAGCCGCACCCGGTCGACGAATTCGGTGTGCAGGTCGATCACGGTGACCCGCGCGCCCTTCGCCTTCACCGCCTGCCGTGCCGCGGCCAGCCCCGCATAACCCGCGCCCAGTACGACGATTCGATGCTGCCCGGTCATGAGAGTGCTCCTTACCCGGCCCCCGCTCGGTGGCCGACACCCTCTAGACCGGACAGTCCCGCGATCCCTGACAGATTCCGGGTGTGTCCTGCGTCACCCGCGAATTCGCGGCGCGGAAATAGCCGTTATCCGGCGGTTTCGCCGGCGAGTCGCTGCTCGGCACGCACGAGATAGGCCAGCTTGTCCGGGTTCACCACGAGCTGGAGCGAGGCGATCGAAGGGCCGTCGAACTCGGCGGACACGGTACCCATCACGGTCCCCGCCAGCCGGGCCACGAACGCCGGCGCGGCATTGATCTCCTCGACCGCGAAGGTGAGACCCGGCATCTTCTTGAACAGACCCACCAGGTAGCGGGCCACGTTCGCGGCGCCGAGGATGGGCCGCTTGGCCGCGTGGACCTTCGCGCCGCCATCGGCGACGGCGACGATATCGGCGGTGAACATGGCCTCGAGCGCGGCCAGATCACCGGATTGCGCTGCGCTGAGGAACTTTTCGACCAGGTCGCGCGCATGCGCCGGGGCGGGTTCGAAACGCGGGCGCTCCTCGTGCACGCGGTGGGTGGCGCGGCGGTACACCTGCTGTGCATTGGCCTCGGTGAGTTCGAGCATGTCGGCGATCTCGCGGTGCGCGTAGCCGAAGGCCTCGCGCAGGACGAAGACGGCGCGCTCGGTGGGGCTGAGCCGCTCCGCCAGCGTCAGGAAGGCGATCGACACCAGTTCGCGCTGTTCCGCCGATTCCAGAGGACCGAGTTCGCCGTGCCCGGTCGGGACCGGTTCGGGCAGCCAGGGGCCGACGTAGGTCTCGCGGCGGGCGCGGGCCGAATCCAGCCAGGTGCGGCAGAGGTTCACCAGGATGGTGGTCAACCAGGCCTCGGGGGAGCGGATTCCGGCGCGATCGGTGCCGTCCCAGCGCAGGTAGGTCTCCTGCACGGCGTCCTCGGCTTCGGCGGCGGAGCCGAGCATCCGGTAGGCGAGCGCGAACAGGCGCGGCCGATGCCGTTCGAATTCGGCCAGCCCGTTCGCGTCCATCGGTGCCCCAGTTCTCGTCCTACGCAATCGTTTGAGGACGATACGCCTGCCGCCGCGGGCCACCGCGGTGACCACCCGTCACCGGGGTGCGGTCCGCGCCCGCCGAGGAGGCAACGGCCGCCCGGCCGGGAATCGGCGCGAAACTACTTGGGCGCCACCCGGATCGCCACCGCGACCGGCGTATTCGCATACGCCGAGGCCAGGCAGGCCAGTTTGGCGGTACCCAGCGCCACGTTCGGGCTGCCGTCCAGGAACGACCCCGGATTGGCGGCCAGGACCTGGTCGATCACCTGCTTCTCGACGTCCTCGGTGAGGTCGCGGAAGTCACCGCAGGTGGTCTGGGCGCCGGCGGGCGCGGCCGTCTTCTTGGCCGCGGTGGCGCTGGTGGGCGCCTCGGCGGGCGGTTGCACCGGGGCGGCGACGGTGGTGGTGGTGGTGGAAGCGCCCGCGCTGGTGGTTCTGGCCGCAGTGGTGGTCCCGGCCTGCTTCAGGCCGTTCGTATCACTGGATTTGTCCGAACCACAACCGGCGAGAGTCAACGCCATCGCACCGGCGGCGAGGGCGACGATCGAAAGACGCTTCATACCCTGCTTTCCGAACTTTCCGAGAGTGCCAGCACCGGACCGGCCCGGCGCTCGCAGCAGCGTACCCGGCCCCGGCGACTCCCGGTAGAAAAAGTTCCGGCCCGCGATTTTCGTCAGTGCAGATGCTGCTGCCAGTCCGCGGGCACCCGGCCGCGCGGGCCGGGCACCGGCTGGTCCAGCGGATGCGCGTGCGGCGGCGCGAGTTCCGGGCCGCCCTCGTACATCTCCTTGTTCTCGAAGTTGTAGTACCAGTCCTCACCCGGCTCGAAGCTCTGGATGAAGGGGTGCCCGGTGCTCTCGAAGTGCTTGGTGCCGTGCTGGTTCGGCGACATATCGCAGCAGCCGATGTGCCCGCACTGCGCGCACCGGCGCAGGTGCACCCACCAGCCGCCGGCGGCATCGCATTCGACGCAACCGGATCCGCTGGGCGCGATGCTGGGGTCGATGCCTTCGATCTGTTCGGTCATCAGTTGCCTTCCGTCGTTTACTGCGCTGCTTCGAGAGTGGACTGCGCTGCGTCGGGAGCGGCTGCCTCGAGCGGCAGTCGGACGATGAAACGCGTATTCCCGGGCTCGGATTCGACCCGGATGTCGCCGTGGTGCTTGTTCACCACGATCCGGAACGAGATGTCCAGCCCGAGTCCGGTGCCCTCGCCGACCGGTTTGGTGGTGAAGAACGGTTCGAAGATGCGGGTGCGGATCTCCTCCGGGATGCCGGGCCCGGTATCGCCGATTTCCACTGCGGCGCAGTCGTTCTCACGATAGGTGCGAACGGTGAGGGTGCCGCGCCCGGACATGGCGGAGACCGCGTTGTCGATCAGATTGGTCCACACCTGGTTGAGCTCGGCGGCGTAGCACGGCACCGGCGGCAGCGCCGGATCGTATTCCTTGACCACCACGATATCGTCGCCGATCTTGCGGGCCAGCATGACCAGCGTGCTGTCCAGCAGTTCGTGCAGGTCCACCACCTGGAACGGGGCCCGGTCCATCTGCGAGTACTGCTTGGCCGCGTTCACCAGCGAGGAGATGCGGTTGGTCGAGTCGGTGATCTCGTTCATCAGCAGCTCGGTCTCGACCGTGTAGTTGAGCCAGCGCATGGCCGCCTCGAAAACATCGGCGCCACAACCGGACAGGGTGCCGTGCACCTTCTCCATCCAGTCGATGTCGAATCCCGCCTGCACGAAGTTCGGCGCGATGTCCCAGCCGTTGGCGACGCCGTGGTCCTCGAGCCAGTCGCCCAGCTCGTCCTCGCGGTCGGCGGCCTCCAGCGGCGTCAGGGTCGGGGCCTTGGCGACCTGGGCGGCCGCCTCCTCCTGCAGCTGGGCCAGCGCCTCCAGGGTCTCGGAGTTGAACTTGCCGTGCGCCATCATCTTCAGCTTGTGCCGCATGCCCGCTACCCGCTCGCGCAACGAGGAGGTGGCGCGCACCGCGGCGGCGGCCGGGTTGTTCAGCTCGTGGGTGAGGCCCGCCGAGAGGGAACCCAGCGCCAGCAGCCGTTCCCGCTGGCCGATGCGCTCATTGGCATTGCGGTTGCCGAAGAAGACGCCCTCCAGCAGGTGCAGCGCCATCGGGAACCATTCCTGCATCATCTTCGCGAAGGTGCCGGCGTCCAGTACGAAGAACTTCGACGGCCGGGTCACGTAGAACGACGCGGTATAGGTCTGTTCGACCTTGTCGCCCATGTAGGCCGTCCACGCGCCCGAGTAGGAGCCGACGTGCTCGGTGCGGACGAGTTCGATCTCCTCGCCGCCCGACATCTTGGTCAGCCGCACCTCGCCGTCCATCAGGACGTAGAAGCAGGTGGCCGGGTCGCCCTCGCGGAAAACCATTCCGGGCTCGAACATTTCGACCCGGCCGTCCTTGCACAGCCAGGCCAGCTGATCGTCGTCGAGCTTCTCGAACAGGAACAGCTGCCGCAGTTCGTTCGGGTCGCAGATCAATCGGGTGTTACCCATTCACCTACTCCTACTGTTTCGCGAGCCAGCGGTGCACCAGCATGACGGCCATCGCGCCCTCGCCGACCGCGGAGGCCACCCGCTTCGCCGATTCCGACCGAACGTCGCCGGCCACGAACACGCCGGGCACGCTGGTCTCCAGATGCTGGGGGGGACGAGGTAGCTCCCAGCCCCCGGGCCGTTCGCCCTCGACCATGAGGTCCGGTCCGGCCAGCACATAGCCCTTGTCGTCGCGCTTGACGGTGCCTTCGAGCCAGTCGGTTTCCGGCGCCGCACCGATGAACAAGAACAAACGCTCGGCGTCCACCTTTTCTTCCGTGCCGGCCTCGTTGTTGCGCAGCACGATCCATTCCAGGTGGTCGTCGCCATCGGCGGACACCACCTCGGTACGGGTGTGCACCTTGATGTTCGGGATCTGCGCGATCTGCTGAATCAGGTAGTGCGACATGGACGATTCCAGCGACGGCCCGCGCACCACGAGGTGCACGGTCCGGGCCCGCCGGGACAGGAACACCGCCGCCTGGCCCGCCGAGTTCGCGCCACCGACGATGTAGACGTCCTTGTCGGCGCAGTCGCTGGCCTCGGTCATGGCCGAGCCGTAGTAGACGCCGCGGCCGGTGAAGTCGTCCACGCCGGGGGCCGGGTGGTGGCGGTAGTTGACGCCGGTGGCGATGAGCACCGAGTGCGCCGCGATGCTGCCACCGTCGGCGAACCGCACCACGCGCGCGGAACCGCAGGCCTCGAGGGCCACCACCTCCCGCGCGGTGATCAACTCGGCCCCGAATTTCACGGCCTGCCGGCGAGCCCGGTCGGCCAGCTGCGCGCCGGAAAGGCCGTCGGGGAAGCCCAGGTAGTTCTCGATGCGGGAACTCTGCCCGGCCTGGCCGCCGGTGGCGGTGCGTTCCACCAGCACGGTGCGCAGACCCTCCGACGCGCCGTAAACCGCCGCGCCGAGACCGGCCGGGCCGCCGCCGACCACGATCAGGTCGTAGAAGTCGCTGGAGGCGTCGGTGTTCAGGCCCACGCCCTCGGCCAATTGCGCGTCGGTGGGCATGATCAGCACTTCGCCGCTGGGATTGATGATGACCGGACACTGGTCCTCGGTGGCATTGGCCGCGGTCAGCAGCCGCGCCCCCTCCGGCTCGTCCACCTGGTACCAGCGATACGGCAACTGGTTGCGCGCCAGGAACTCCCGCACCTCCGAGCAGCGGGCCGACCAGCGGTGGCCCACCACCTTGGTCTCGGTCACCGGCTTGTGCTCGTCCCCGCGCCAGGCCTCCAGCAGGGCGTCGACGACCGGGTAGAGCTTCTCCTCCGGCGGATCCCACGGCTTGAGCAGGTAGTGGTCCAGGTCGACCACATTGATGGCCTCGATGGCGGCATTGGTGTCCGCGTAGGCGGTCAGCAGCACGCGGCGCGCGTACGGGTGCAGGTCCATGGCCTGCTCGAGGAATTCGACGCCGTTCATCCCGGGCATCCGGTAGTCGGCGATGATCACCGCGACCGGGTGGCCGCGCAGTTTCATCTCGCGAAGGGCCTCGAGCGCATCGGCGCCGGACTCCGCCCGCAGAATCCGGTAGTCCGCCCCATACCGGCGGCGCAGGTCCCGCACGACCGCGCGCGAGACGCCAGGATCGTCGTCGACGCTGAGGATGGCCGGCTTCGCGGCAGCTGGTGAAGTCACCTAACGAGTATGGGCTGACGAGGCAAGACCGCGAAGGCCAGACCGTGCCATGTTCGCGTCAGGCGGAACAGACCTGCGTCCTTGCTCGAACATCCTGGGCACACCGATTCAAATCCGGTGATGCTCAATGAAATCCATCTCGGTAGGGGTGAGCAATCGCTCGAGTCGCTCTTCGAGGTCGCCGTTGGCCTTGCGGCGGAAGCGTTTCGTCGATTTGTCGAGCGTCGGGGACTCCGCATCGGTACCGGACTCTTCAGCGGGGAGGAGTGGGACCGTCTTGGTCTCGAGATGCAGGAGCGAACGCAGGTTCACGGCCGATCACCTCACGTTTCCCAATCGGAAAGCTGGTGGCAGTGTCTGTTGCTTCGTCTATCGACATTGTGCGCCGAGCATTACATTTCGGACATCAACACCTCCAGAATGTGATCTAGTTGATTTTCAATCGCGGAATGAACCGGCGGCACATGCCCATACGTGCAGGTGGGTGTGGTGATCCACACCACGGAGCCGAGGTGATCCACGCCACCCGAACTAGGATGCGTGGTACCGATCGTTACGTCCCCGGAGGCAGCGTTGCCGAAAACTCTCGAAGCCAGCATCGATATCGCGGCAGCACCCGAGCGGGTCTGGAGCGTTGTCGCCGACCTCAAGCGCATTCCCGAGTTCAGCCCGCAGACCCTGCGCATGCAGCCGCTGGGTCGCGTAGTGCACACCGGCACCTGGACGGTGAACCTCAACAAGGCCAAGGGCTACATCTACCCGACCACCTCCCGGGTGGTGCGATTCGAGCCGAATCGCGCGATCGCCTTCCGCATGAACGAGAACCGGACCATCTGGAGCTACACCCTCGAGCCCACCGCCGACGGCGGCACCAAGCTGGTCCAGCGGCGCGACGTCCCCAGCGGCAAGCTGCCCCGGTGGCTGCAGTTCACCATCGACAACGTCTTCGGCGGTGAGCAGCCCTTCGAAGGCGCGCTCGAGGACGGCATGCAGGTGACCCTCGGGAAGATCAAGCAAACCGTGGAGCGCTGAGCGTAGGTTCGGCCTATGCGACGACTGACAGCGCTCTGCGCCGCCACGGCCGGTGTGGCGCTCGTACTCACCGGCTGCGGCAGCTCCGACTCCTCCGGCGACCGCACGGTCACCGTCACCGGTACCGGAAAGGTCCAGGGCACACCGGATGTGCTCAATGCCGATCTGGGCACCGAGGTGAGCGCGGCCGACGTGTCCGCTGCCGTGAACCAGGCCGGCGACAAGGCCAAGGCGATCACCGACGCCATGGTCACGGCCGGGGCCAAGCGCGAGGACATCAAGACCAGCGACCTGTCCGTGCAGCCCACCTACGGCACCGACGGCCACAACATCACCGGCTATCGCGCCACCAACACCATGCACGTGGCCGTGCGGGACCTGCCGAAGGCCTCGGGCATCCTGTCGGCGGCGGTGCAGGCGGGCGGCAACGACACCCGCATCAACTCGGTGGCCTTCGGGCTGGAGGACAACACCAAGCTGCTGTCCGACGCCCGCGCGCGAGCCTTCGACGACGCCAAGAGCCGCGCCGAGCAGTACGCCGGCCTGTCCGGGCTGAAACTGAAGACGGTCAAGACCATCAGCGAAAACGGCAGCGGCACAACGCCGACGCCGAAGTACCGGGACACCGCCCCGGGCGCGGCACCCAACATCACCCTCGAACCAGGCCAGCAGACGGTCACATTCACCGTGACCGTCGCCTGGGATATGGGATAGCTCGTCCGCTGCGCGCCGCCGGGTAGCGGCGCGCAGCGGCGCTCACTTCCAGTTCGGCAGCTGGGCCACCTGCGCCGCCCAGGACAACCCCGCACCGAAGGCGATGAGCAGTGCGGTGCCGCCGGGTTTGGCGTCGCCCGCGCGCATCATGGCCTCCATGGCCAGCGGGATCGAAGCCGCCGAGGTATTGCCGGCCTCCTCGATGTCATTGGCCAGGGCGCACCGCTCGGGGAGCTTCAGCACCCGCGCCATGATCTCGATGATGCGACCGTTGGCCTGATGCGGGACCATCGCGTCCAGATCGTCCGTGGTCAGGCCCGCCCGCTCGATGGCCTCGCGGCACACCTGCTCCAAAGAGTGTGCGGCCCAACGGAAGACAGCTGTTCCTTCCATGGCGAGGTAGGGCCGGACAGCATCGAGGCCCTTCTCGTCGATCTCGTTGAAGAACTGCAGCCAGTCCTTGTCCTGGCGGATGGCGTGGTGCTGGGTGCCGTCCGATCCCCAGACGGTCGGGCCGATGCCCGGTTCGCTGGAGGGGCCGATCACCACCGCGCCGGCGCCGTCGGCGAAGAGGAAGGCGGTGCCACGATCCCTCGGATTGACCGTGTCCGTGAGCTTTTCCACGCCGATGACCAGCACGTGCCGGGCGGTGCCGCCCTTCACCAGATCCGACGCCATGGCGACCCCGTGGCAGAAGCCGGCGCAACCGGCCGAGACATCGAAGGCGGCCACATTGTTCAGACCGAGCGCAGTGGCGATCTGCGGGCCCGCGGCGGGCGTGAGCAGTAGCCAGGTGGACGTTGCGACGATGACGCAATCGATCTGATCCGCGTCGATCTCCGCTGCTTCGATGGCGTCGCGGGCAGCCGCGGCGCTCATGCTGACGATCGTCTCCTCGGGAGAGGCGAAGCGTCTGTTGCGGATGCCGGAACGTGTCCGGATCCACTCGTCACTGGAATCTATCGGCCCCGCCACCTCGTCATTGGTGACGATTCGCTCCGGCCGGTACACACCGAGCCCGAGCATGGCCGTGTGCTCTGCCCCGTTGATCGAAGCAATTCGAGCAGACATTGGTTCTCTCCTATGTACTGCGTACCGCGCGTCGAACGTGACCTTCATCGGGTTCCTCACCCCCCGCGGACCCACAATGCCGCAGACATGAGGCTCCCTCATCTTAATCGCGATAGCCTCTCATGCCAGTGCTACTGATCACAATCGAGGGGTCAATGCCGGGCGGCGCACCTCCGATCCGGGAGGCCGGCCGCGGGTGTTCGGTCACCGAGAACGCGAGCGTCGAACCCACTTCACGTATCGTGTGATCGCGGTCCCTGACCGTATCTATCCGCGCATGAAAGAGGAGCCTGTGGCCCGCCGACCCACCCCGCCCGGCACTCCGGAACAGACCGGCCTCGGCCACGTCGCCGACCTGGTCCGCAAAGCCGTTCCGCCGCTGCATCCGGCAGGTCTGCCGTTCGTGGCCGCACCGCTGGCGGTGGCCACCCTCGGCTATCGGCGGAAGTGGCTGCGCCGCACCGGTTTGCTGGCGGCCGCGGCCTGCGCCGGATTCTTCCGGCACCCGCACCGGGTGCCGCCGAACCGCCCCGGCGTCGTGGTGGCCCCCGCCGACGGCGAGGTCGCCCTGGTCGACACCGCGGTGCCGCCGGCCGAACTCGGCCTGGGCGACGCACCGCTGCCGCGGGTGAGCATCTTCCTGTCGGTGCTGGACGTGCACGTGCAGCGGGTGCCGGTGAGTGGCCTGGTGGAACAGGTCGCCTACCAGAAGGGCAAGTTCGTCTCCGCCGATCTGCCCGAGGCCAGCGACCGCAACGAGCGCAACAGCATGGTCATCGAGACCGCCTCCGGGCAGCGCGTGGTGGTGGTGCAGATCGCCGGGCTGCTGGCGCGCCGCATCATCTGCGAGGCCGAGGCCGGCGACAAGCTGAACATCGGTGACACCTACGGCCTGATCCGGTTCGGTTCGCGCGTGGATACCTACTTCCCGGCCGGGACCAGGCTGCTGGTCACCCCGGGGCAGCGCACCATCGGTGCGGAAACGGTGCTGGCCGAACTGGATTCATGATGGAACAACTCGCGCCCGAACCGAACGGGCGTCGCCGTAACCGCACCATCCGACTGCTGCCGAGCATGGTGACCATCCTGGGACTGTGCTCGGGCCTGTCCGCGGTGAAGTTCGGCATGGAAGGCAAGCTGGGGATCGCGCTGGCGCTGGTCGGCGCGGCCGCGGTCTTCGACATGCTGGACGGGCGCATCGCCCGCATGCTGGATGCCACCACCAAGATGGGCGCGGAGCTGGATTCGCTGTCGGACGCCATCGCGTTCGGCGTCACGCCCGCCCTGGTGCTGTACGTGACCTTCCTGCACGCCGACAGCATCGGCTGGATCCTGGCGCTGATGTTCGCCGTCTGCATGGTGTTGCGGCTGGCCCGCTTCAACACCCTGATGGACGACGACAACCGCCCGGACTGGCAGCGTGAGTACTTCACCGGCGTGCCCGCCCCGGCGGGCGCGCTCATCGTGCTGACGCCCATCGCGCTGTCCGAGCAGTTCGGCGACGGCTGGTGGGTGAGCTTCCCGGTGGTGGCGGTGTGGACGGTGCTGACCGGCCTGTTGTGCGTGAGCACGCTGCCCACCCTGGCCGTCAAGTCGGTGTCGGTGCCCCCGCGCACCGCGCCCATCCTGCTGGTGCTGGTCGCGCTGGCCGCCGCGCTGCTGGTCACCTACCCGCTCATCCTGATGATGGCGCTGGTCGTGCTGTACCTCGGCCACATCCCGTTCGCGGTGCACTCCGCGCGCTGGGTGGCGGCCCGGCCCGAGACCTGGAACCACAAGCCGGCCGAGCGCCGCGCCCAGCGCAAGGCGCAGCGCCGCCAGCGCCCGCTGGCCGGGCGGGTGCCGCGGGTGTCGGTGTCCACGGCACGGCTGCGCCTGCGCCGCCCGGGTCAGCGCGACCGGGTGTCGAACCGCCCCGGGCGCTGAAACCAACGGCCGGGCCGCGATTCGCCGACGCTGCCGTCGGCGGCCGGCCGGCCCGGGCAGAATTGACGGCGTGACCGACTCACAGCCGGGTTTCCAGTTCACCGCTCGCCTGAACACCTCCCCCGCCGACGATCGGCGGGGGGTGGTCCGATTGCATCCGGACTCGCTGGCGCTGCTGGGCGTGAATCCGTGGGACGTGATCTCGATCGCCGGCGGCAGACAGACCTCGGCGTTGGTGGCGACACCGCTGAAGGGCAAACCCGTCGGGCGCGGCGAGGCGCTGCTCGACGAGGTGACGATGTCGAACGCGCACATCGCGGCGGGCTCGAAAGTGACCATCGCGAAGGTGATTCCGCGCCGGGCCACCCGGATTTCGGTCACGGGCTCGCCGGACGTCATGCGCGCCATCGACGAGACGACACTGCGGCATGCCCTGCAGGGCAAGGTGGTGTCGATCCAGGACGCCGTCTCGCTGCGCCCGATGGATCTCAAACCCGGGGCCAGCCGATCCGGTGTGGCCCAGCAGCTTTCGAGAGCCCTCAATATCGCCTGGACCTCGGAGCTGCTGCGGGTGACGGCCGTCGATCCGCAGCCCGGCCCGGTGGTCGTCAGTACCAACAGCGCGGTGGGCTGGGGTTTCGGCGTCGCCGAGACGGACCTGCCCGCGGCTCCCCTGGACGACACGGATACCCGCACCGACCTCCGGGTCAGCGCTCCGGCGTCGCCACCGCCGTCGGTGGTGGCGGTGGCCGATCTGGCCGGGGTCCAGACCCAGGCCGCGAAGCTGCGGGAGTGGCTGAGCCTGGCACTGGACGAGCCGGACCTGCTGAAGAAACTCGGAGCGTCCTCGCATCTGGGGGTCCTGATCACCGGTCCGGCCGGGGTCGGGAAGGCGACACTCGCGCGGGCCGTGACGGGATCGCGGCGGCTGGTCGAGCTGGACGGCCCGGCGGTCGGTGCGACCGACATCGGACCCAGGCTGCGCGACGTGTCCGACAAAGTGGCCGAAATCTGTTCCGGCGCAGGCGGAGTGCTGCTGATCACCGATATCGACGCGCTGCTGCCGACGCCGGCCGAACCGGTGGCCACGCTGATTCTCGACCAGTTGCGCGCGGCCGTGGCACAGGAGACGGTCGCGGTGCTGGCCACGACGTCGAATGCGGCGGGTATCGACCCGCGGCTGCGTGCTCCGGAGCTGTGCGATCGGGAGGTGTCGCTGCCGCTACCCACGTCGGGGGTGCGCGCGGCGCTGCTGGAGCAACTGCTGCGCAATGTCCCCACCGATGTGCTGAAGCTCGATGAGATTTCCTCGCGGACACCGGGTTTCGTCGCGGCGGACCTGACAGCGCTGGTGCGCGAGGCGGCCCTGCGCGCGGCCGCGCGGGCCAGTCGCGAGCAGTCGGACCCGATGCTGCTGCAGGAGGATCTGGCCGGAGCGCTGGAGGTGATCCGTCCGCTGTCGCGTTCCGGGTCCGAGGAACTGGCCATCGGCAGTTTGAGCCTCGCCGACGTCGGTGACATGGCGGAGACCAAGCAGGCCCTCACCGAGGCCGTGCTGTGGCCGCTGAAGCATCCGGATTCGTTCCAGCGGCTGGGTATCGAGCCACCGCGCGGAGTGCTGCTCTACGGGCCGCCGGGATGCGGCAAGACCTTCCTGGTGCGGGCGCTGGCGGGATCGGGGCAGTTGAGTGTGCACGCCGTGAAGGGCGCGGAGCTGATGGACAAGTGGGTCGGCTCCTCGGAGCGGGCGGTGCGCGAATTGTTCCAGCGCGCAAGGGATTCCGCGCCGTCGCTGATCTTCCTGGACGAGGTGGACGCGCTGGCGCCGCGGCGCGGGCAGTCCAGCGATTCGGGCGTATCGGATCGCATTGTCGCCGCGCTCCTGACCGAACTCGACGGTGTCGAGCCGCTGCGGGATGTGGTCGTGATCGGCGCGACGAACCGGCCCGAGCTCATCGATCCGGCCCTGACCCGTCCCGGGCGCCTGGAGCGCCTGGTGTTCGTGCCGCCGCCGGATGCCGATGCCCGCGCCGAAATCCTGGGCACCGCCGCCAAATCCGTGCCGCTGGCCAAGGACGTCAATCTGCGGCGGCTGGCGCGTGAGCTGGAGGGCTACTCGGCGGCGGACTGCTCGGCGCTGCTGCGCGAGGCCGCCCTCGCCGCCATGCGCCGCGATGTCGAGGCCGGGGAGGTGACGGCCGCGGATGTGGGGGCCGCGCGCAAGGCGGTGCGGCCCTCGCTGGATCCGGTCCAGGTGGAGGCCCTGCGGCTGTATGCCGCCCAGCGCGAATCGCCGACTCCGCCCGGCAACGTGTCCGGCTACGTCTGAACGCTCCCCACCAGGGCATACGAGACCGATTAGTCTGCTGTGTCAATGGTTTCGCGGCGCGTTCGCCATGCGCGCCGGTAGCGCGCCGAATCTGTACAAAGTAGGCGAGTCGTACCAATCGGTCCGCCTATCACCGGTAATTTTGCCCTGGTGAGGTCGCATCAGGTAGCCGCGGAGACGATCACGGCGCTGGTCGCAGCAACGGTTGCCGGCCTGGCGCTGGCCCTGCCCATCGACTTCGGCTGGACCTCGGAGACGTCGGCCCTGCAGCGCGACCTGCTGGCCTACACCCTGCCCCGCGCCGTGTCGGCGGGCGCGCTCATCGCCATGATCGCGGCGGTGCTCATCACCACGCTGGGCAGCCCCGTGGCAGCGTGGGCGACCACGCTGGGCGGGCTGCTGGTGCTGCTGGCCAATCACGTGTTCGGCCATGCCGGCGAACCGAATTCGTCGCTGCCCACCATGAACTTCATCGATTCCCTGGCCGGCGGCCTGATCCTGGGCGCGCTGGGGGCGGCGGTGCTGCACCGCCGGCTACCCGCCTTCGGCTGGACCCTGGGCGTTCTGATCAGCCTGCTGCTCGGTTCGGTGAATCCGGTGTCGCGGATCGGCGGCGGCATCGACGCGACGGCGAGCGATCACTGGCACGCCGGCGATGTGCTGCCCATCTGGATGCTCCTGCTGGCGCTGGTCCTGGTCGGCTTCGGGTTCCTGACCCATCGGAAGCGCGAGGCGGAGGAACGGCTCTCGGCGGAGCTGCCGCTGGCCCCCATCCTGGCGGGCGTGGTGCTGGTGCTGGTGACGCTGGCCAGTGCGGAATGGCTGGCCCGGCACGGCGACAGCCAAGCGGGCATCGTCCTCGCGGTGGCGACCGCGGTGGGGACCGCCATTGTCGCGGCCATGCTGTTGCCGGGCCGGGACGGCGAGATCGTGCTGCTGGCGGTGGGCCTGGGCGCGGTGGGTGCGGCGACCGTGGCGGCCGAGATGCCGGCCTGGTCGATCCCGCTGCTGGCGGCGGTGTCGGCGGTCGGCATGTGGGTGGGCAGCAGGGGCGGGGGTCCTGCGGTCTCCCTGGCCGCGGGCATGGCGCTCGGGGTGCTCACGGCGTTCACGGCCGATGCGACCCGGGCCTGGCTGATCGTGGGCAGTGCGGCGCTCGTGTCCTGGCTCATCGGTTTCGCCCTGCTGTCCACCCGGCCGCACTATGTGCCGAGCCGGGTGCTGGGCACCCTGGTGCTGTTCGTCCCGTCGGCGGTGCTGGGCATGCGCGATTATGTCTCGCGGGGCCACTACGCCACGCAATCCGCCGACAGCGCGTCGATGTGCGCGGTGAGCTCCAGCAGCACCGCGGCCCCGGGCTGGACGTCGGCGCTGGTCGCCGGGGGCTGTCTGGCCGGGATCTACCTGCTGCGGCGCAGTCGCCCGCGAATCCCGGCGACGACCGACACCGCGCCCGAATCTCCGAACGGCGCGGCCACCTCCGGCTGACCGTGCTGTGACCGGCGAACGGTCAGGCGCGCACCACGGATTCGAGCGCGGGGGCCGTGGTGACGGCGTCGCCGAACCAGGTGCGGTAGAAGGCCGTCACGTAACCGGCCAGCAGGCCGAACACGACGATGCCCGCGGGCACCGGGTGTTCGGCGAAGCCGGTCGACAGGTACCGGTAGGACAGCAGCAGCCCGGCGAAGAGCGCGGCGCCGGCCGACACCAGTTGCAGGCGGGTGCGATCCCAGCCGCGTTCCGGTGCGCGCAGGGCGGATTCGATGGTCAGGCACAGCACCGCGCCGGCCACCAGATCGGCGCCGTAGTGGTAGCCGAAGCCCAGGGTGGCCGACAGGGTGGCGACGAGCCAGAAGGTCCCGCCCCAGCGCAGCCAGACCGGCGCGGGCGCACCCGTGAAGGGGTCGCGGCGCGAGTGGATGAAGATCGACAGCGCCCACGCGGTGTGCAATGACGGCATGCAGTTGCGCGGGGTGTAGTGGTCGAAGGCGATCGAACCCGGCGAGAGGTCCACCGGCGGCACGACATTCGGCCAGTAGCTACCCAGGGAGAAGACGTGCCCGTCCGCGCCGAACGCGAACATCGGCCCGACGACGGGGAATACGACATAGAAGACCGGGCCGATGAGGCCGAGCACCAGGAAGGTGCGCACCAGGTAGTGCTTGGGCCAGTCCCCCGTCGTGACCACAGTGCGCAGCTGCCAGATGGTCACGATCATCGCGCCGACGGGCAGTTCGATGTAGACCCAGTGCAGCACGGCGGAGGCGATCGGCCCCAGCCAGTCCAGCAGCTGCCCCATCAGCCAGGAGGGGTCGCCCAGGGCGTGGTCCACCAGCACGATGTGTTCGTCGAGCACTCGGGGCCCGGCCAGCACGGTGATGCCCAGCCAGACGTCGGCGACCTTGCTGGACAGCACCAGCAGGATGCCGAGCGCGGCGGCGTGCAGCGCATTGGTGCGGTCCTTGCCCTGCCACTTCCAGCACGCGAGCCCGATGAGGGCGAGCAGCACGAGGACGGGGCCGTTGCCCATGGCCAGTGGTCCACCGGACAGCGTCCGAATCGATTGGTACACAAGGTCGATGCCGAGCGCCGCGCCGACCGCCAGGAACCGCCGCCGCCAGCTCAGCCCGATGAGCGCGAGCCCGAGCCCGGCCCACGGCACGGTGAAGGATTTGGCATTACCCGCGAAGTCGGCCCAGATGCTTTCCAGCGGGCCGGTGAAGTGGTGGTGCGAGGCCACGATCTGCAGGACGATGAGCAGCGCCGCCCCCACCGATAGCGCGGCCGTCAGGCCGGCGCGCGGCGACAACATCCGTAACCCGGTTCGGCGTGTCTCGCCGCCGATTCGGGAGTACGGATCGTCGAGCAGCATCCAGCCATAGTAAACGCCGCATGAACGCCAGCTCGGTGAGTAGTTGAACGCCGCCCATCTCACCAGATGAACAGGCCCCGGTCAGCGCGGCATCACTCCTGGCCACGCGTACACCGTACGGATCCGGTCGTAATCGAAATCACAACCGTGCAAGACGGTTCCGCGGTGCGCGAGTTCGTGGACCTCAGTACTCGAGTTCGTGAACCAGCGAATCGACGACCGCGACCAGATCGCCCTGCGCGGTCGCGGCCACCCGGCGCTGACGCTGATAGGACGCGCCCTTCTTCGGGATGTCGGCGACCATGGCGAGCTCGTTCTCGCAGCCGAGGCTCTTGGCGGTCGGCTCCAGCCGGTTGAGCAGTTCCATCAGGTCGTCGGTGACCAGTCGCTCATTGCTGTCGGCGTCGGTGATGACGATGGCGTCGAGCCCGTATCGCGCTGCGCGCCACTTGTTTTCCTGCACGTGCCAGGGCGGCAGGATGGCCGGCATGGTCTCGCCGGATTCCACTCGGCGGTCGAGATCCACCACCAGGCAGTGGATCAGCGCCACGATGGCCGCCAGTTCGGCCTTGGTGGGGGTGCCGTCGCAGACGCGGACCTCGATGGTGCCCCATTTGGGCGCGGGCCGGATGTCCCAGTGCATGCCGCCGAGTTGTTCGATCACACCGGTTTTCATCTGGTCGTGCACGAAACCCTCGAACTGGTCCCAGTTCTCGAACTGGAAGGGCAGTCCGGCGGTGGGCAGCTGTTGGAACATGAGCGCCCGGTTGCTGGCGTATCCGGTGTCGACGCCCGCCCACATGGGCGAGGAGGCCGACAGCGCCAGCAGATGCGGATAGGACGGCAGCAGCCCGTTGAGGATGGGGAAGACCTTGTCCGGGTGGGAGATTCCGACGTGCACGTGCACGCCCCAGATGAGCATCTGGCGGCCCCACCACTGGGTGCGCTCGATGAGTTCGTCGTAATGCGCACTGCGCGTGAGCTGTTGGGTGGACCACTGCGCGAAGGGATGGGTGCCGGCGCAGAACAGGTCGACGCCGACCTGGTCGGCGGCGCGGCGCACGACGTCCTGGGTGGCGCGCAGTTCGTCGACCACCTCGCTCACGGTGTCGTGCTTGCCGGAGACGAGTTCGACGGTGTTCTTCAGCAGTTCCTTGGTGATCTGCGGGGTGCCGTCCCAGGCGCGCAGATCACCGCAGGCTTCGAAAACCGCTGCGGCGGTGTTGGACAGGTCGCGCGTGCGCTTGTCGACGAGCGCGACCTCCCATTCCACGCCGAGCGTGTGCCGGGGCGATGAGTTGAAGGGGACCTTCGTTCTGCCTGCCCCGGCCATGGCTCACCTCGAGAGGGTTCAGGCGACGACGCCGCAGGCGACCCGTGCACCCGCGTCGCCGGTCGCGAGGGTGTCCGCATCCGGTGCGGGCGCGTACCGGGTGGGAATGTTGCCGAAGTTGTCGGCGCCGGCGTGGATGATCAGCGCCTTGCCCTTGACCTCGTCCAGGGTGAAGGCGTCGGTGGTGGTCACCAGCTTGGCGGTGCCGTCCTTGAGCACCTCGAGCGAGGTCAGATCACCGCTGGCCGGGTGGGTGTTCTGGTCGCCGACCTGCAGGTGGCCACCGGCGGAGAGAAAGTCGCCGGGCGCGCCGCCCGCCGGCGCGGTGGAGTTGGGCTCGCACTTGCCGACCTGGTGGACGTGCAGGCCGTGGAAGCCGGGCTTCAGCCCGTGCGCCTCGACGGTGATCTGGAGGTGGTTGCCCACCTTCGCGATGGTGGCGGTCCCGACGGTGCCGCCGCTGGGGTCCTTGAGCGTGACGCTGGACGAGTCCTCCGGAGCATTGCCGCCCTCGGTCCCCTGCGTGCCGGCAGGGGCCTGCGAGCTGGTGAACACCGGCGGGGTCGTCCCCTTGACGTCGCTCGACTCCTGGCTGTTGGAGCAGGCGGTGAGACCGAGGGCTGCGACCGCGAGCACCGGAGCAGCAGTCCACCAGGACGGGCGACGAGTTGTGGACGAGGCCATCGGGGAACTCCTTTACGAGTCCGAGTTTATCGGGAAAGCAGGGTGGACATACTTCGTACCGGACAAGATGATGCCAGAGACGTGCGTGTGTGCCGTGGAGGGGCCGGACGGTTTCTTTCGAGCGACCCGACAGTGCCTTACCGCCAGCGATTCAGTGCCTTGTCAACAGCGATTCAGTTACCGGTGACGATGACGATGACACCGGTGGGCGAGTCCGAGATTCCGGGGAATCGGGGTTCTGCCGAGCAGCCCAGTTGCGCGGCGATGGCCTGGGCCAGCGCCTGCTCCTTGGGCGAACTGCCGTAGTACACGGTGGTTTTCGGAATGACGCCGTTCGCGTAGTTGCCCACCTCGGCGACGTTGTACCCGTCGGAGGTGAGCTGGTCGCCGGTCTTCTTGGCCAGGCCGGGCACGGTGCCGTTGTTGTAAACCCGTACGGGAAGGGTCTTGTCGACGCCCGCGGCCGCGGTGGTGGTCGCGGTGGTGGTCGTGGGCAGCGCCGCCGTGGTACTGGGCGCGACCGGTGGGGTGGTGGTGGCCTGGGCCGAATTCTGCTGTGCCGCAGTGCTGGCGGCCGCGGCGGTGCTCGACTGCGAGGTCGAGTCGGCGCTGCTGCTCGAGGAGTCCGAACTCGACAGCGACATCGCGCCCAGCCCGGCGAACACGATGGCCAGCGCGATCAGGACCATCGCCAGGGCCCGCAGCGGCGGGCCGCCGGCCGGCGAATTCGGGTTGCTCACGGCGTCGAGCCTAATGGGTGATGGGGCGCCCGCGCGGGATCAAGCGCGTACGCACGCGGTGTTGGAAGCTGCGGCACATTCCGGGCGTGGTTCACACCTGGAAACCGAGACGGCGTGCCGCCCTGGTCTTCTGGCGGCTGGCGCGCAGCCGGCGCAGGCGTTTGACCAGCATGGGGTCGGCGGCCAGCGCCTCCGGCTTGTCGACGACCGCGTTCAGGACCTGGTAGTAGCGGGTGGGTGAGAGGTCGAAGAGCTCACGGATGGCTTCTTCCTTCGCACCGGCGTACTTCCACCACTTGCGCTCGAAGTCGAGAATGTCGAGCTCGCGGCGGGAAAGCCCGTGTGCGCCATCCTCGCCGGAAGGGCCGTCCTCGCTTGCGGGGATGTCGCGTGCCGCTGCGCTGTCCATAGTGCTCCCTCGCCGAGTGGTCACCAGACGAATATGGTGCTTGTGCGTCGCCGATCATTCAACCACGCGGCGGAGTCGTCCCGATGCGTACCGATCGGCGTGTTCTGCGACGCCCCTCCGGCGTGTCGTGCTTGTTCTGCCCCTCCGCTTCGCTCCGGGGCGGGGTTCGCGGCCCTGAGGTCTCGATTCTTCCCTCCTCCGCTCCCCCGCTCCAAGGCGGAGGTCTATTCCAGCCGCAGTCCAGAATCGAGACGGCCGCGAACCTGCGGGCGGTGTCCAGGGGGTGATCTCCTACAAAATGGCAGCCCAGTAGGCTGCTCAGCATGGCTATTCTCCCGATTCGCATTGTCGGCGACCCGGTTCTGCACCGCGCGACCACTCCGGTCACGCAGACCCCGGAGGAGCTGGCCGAGCTGATCGCGGACATGTACGAGACCATGGACGCCGCCAATGGCGTGGGCCTGGCCGCCAATCAGGTCATCATCAAGGACGAGGACGAGGTCTCGCCCCGCATCTTCGTCTACGACTGCCCGGACGACACCGACGGCGCGACGATGGTCCGCCGCCGCGGCTGCGTCGTGAATCCCGTGCTGCAGACCTCGGAGATCCCGGAAACCATGCCGGATCCCGATGATGACGAGGAGGGCTGCCTGTCGGTGCCCGGCGAGCAGTTCCCCACCGGCCGCGCCGACTGGGCGAAGGTCACCGGCACCGACGAGCACGGCGAACCGGTCGAGATCGAGGGCCGCGGCTTCTTCGCCCGCATGCTGCAGCACGAGACCGGGCACCTGGACGGCTTCCTCTACGTCGACATGCTGATCGGGCGCAATGCCCGGGCGGCGAAGAAGTCCATCAAGCGAAACGGCTGGGGCAAGCCGGGTTTGAGCTGGGTGCCGGGCACCGTGCCGGATCCCTTCGGACACGACGACGACGATCTCGACGACTGATCGGGTATGACCGATTCCGAACTCCCGCCGATCGGTAAGCGGGTGGTGGTTCGCTACCGCCTGCCCGCGGGCTATCCGCAACCGCTGACGGATGTGATCGGTGAACTCACCGAGACCGATCCACTGACCGTGCGCACCGCCGACGGCCAGGTGGTGTCGATCGCCTGGGATCGGGTGGTGGCCTGGAAACCGCTCGGGCCCAGGCCCATTCGGACCAGCGAGATCCGCGCCCTGGAGGCCGCCGCGGCCGACGGCTGGCCGGGCCTGCGGCGGTCCTGGATCGGTGGCTGGCTGTTGCGCGCCGGGGACGGATACACCAATCGCGCGAATTCCGCGGTACCGCTGGGCGGTACGGACGGACCCGCCCTGATGGACACCGAGACCCTGCATCGGATCGCCGAGTGGTACACCGCGCACGGCCTGCCCGCACAGTTCCAGCTGCCCGACCGGCTGGCCACCGTGCCCGCGGACTGGCGCAGGTGGAACGAAACCCAGGTGCTGGCGGTCGATATCGCGACCATGGCGCTGCCGTCCGGGCCGCCGATGGTGCGCTTCACCGCGGATCCGGACGGGGCCTGGCTGTCCATGCACCGGCATCGCGGCGGGGACGCCGAACTCGGGTCGACCCCGGTGGTGGAGGTACTGACGGCGGTGCGTGACGGTCAGGTCGCCTTCGCCACGCTGGGGTTGCAGTCGCCGCTGGCCATCGGCCGGGTCGCGGTCACCACGGCCCCGGACGGCCGCTGCTGGGCGGGTCTGACCTGCGTCGCCGTGGCGAACGGGCATCGGCGGCACGGGCTGGGCGCGCTGGTGTGCGCGGAGATGATCCGCTGGGGGCATTCGCACGGGGCCACGCACGCGTACGTGCAGGTGTCGGACGAGAATGACGCGGCGCTGGCGCTGTACCAGGAGATGGGGTTCGTCGAACACCACCGCTACCGGTACGCCGCGCCCTGATTGCGTGCCACTCGCTTTCGCAAGACACTAGTTCTGAAAGGTTCACCACTCGTGCGCATCGCTACCTGGAACGTGAATTCGATTCGTACCCGGCAGGATCGGGTGCTGGCGTGGCTGGACCGCGCCGATATCGACGTGCTGGCCATGCAGGAAACCAAGTGCAAGGACGAGCAGTTCCCGTTCGAGGCCTTCGAGGCGGCCGGGTACGAGGTCGCGCACGTCGGCTACAGCCAGTGGAACGGTGTGGCCATCGCCTCCCGGGTCGGGATCGAGGATGTCGCGATCGGCTTCCCGGATCAGCCCGGATTCGACAAGGACGCCGGGGAATCGCTGCTCAGCGCTCCGGTGGTGGAGGCCCGCGCGATCGGCGCGACCTGCGGCGGGGTGCGGGTGTGGAGCCTGTACGTGCCCAATGGCCGCGCGCTGGACGATCCGCACTACACCTACAAGCTGGAATGGCTTGCCGCCCTGCGCAGTGCGGGTAGCAAGTGGCTGTCGGAGGATCCGGACGCGCAGATCGCGCTGGTGGGTGACTGGAATATCGCGCCGACCGATCTGGATGTGTGGTCGCCGGAATTCTTCGAGGGCAAGACGCATGTGTCCGACCGGGAACGCGACGCCTTCGACGCCTTCGGCGAGGTGGGCTTCAGCGACGTGATGCGGCCCTTCCACCCGGGCCCGGGCGTCTACACCTACTGGGATTACACGCAGCTGCGCTTCCCCCGGAAAGAGGGCATGCGCATCGATTTCATCCTCGGCTCCCCCGCCCTGTCGGCCCGGGTCACCGAGGCGAACGTGGACCGCGAGGAGCGAAAGGGCAAGGGCGCCAGCGATCATGCGCCCGTGGTGGCCGAACTCGCCGACTAGACGGACCGGCTCTTGATGGCGTCGCGGGAGATGAAGACGTCGTAGCTGCCCGCGGCCGCGATGACCGCGTTGCCGTAGGCCGAGCGCACGAAAGGCCTTGTGTACCAGGACTGATTCTTCATGTCCTGGAAGAAGTCGGCGTCGCTGCCATTGAGGAAGATCTGATTCTGCTTGGTGGCGATGCCGTCCAGCCGCTGGCCGTAGAGCCGGGTCACCTTGTAGCCGGAGTTGAAGCCGAGCGCGTTCACCCACGGTTCGAGTTCCACGATATTGGCCTGCAGTACCCACAGGTCGCCCTCGACCTGATAGGTCTTGTGCTGGTCGCCGTGGTCCTTGTCGCCGTAGAGGGTCAGCTCCACGTTCATCGTGTGCTCTTGCCCCGCAACGGGTTTGGCCTCGATGTGCGCCGCCTTCACCTCCCCGGTGAGCCCGAGGAAGGTCTGCAGCAGCGTGGTGATCCACAGGATCACGACCGCGACGAGCACCAGCCCGGCCGCACCCGCGCCCCGGCCGGCCAGCGCCCGCCACCCCACCTTGCGCGCTCTGAGAACAGCCGTGACGAGCAATCCGATCGCCGCGATGCCGAGTACCAGCAGCAGCATTTGGATCCAGCCGAAGGTAACCGGGAAGACCATGCCGTAGTTGTACCCGCTGGGGACGACACTTCACGGCGCCGTCACACATCGAATGTGCGTGTCACATCGGCGAGTCGCGCCTCGCCGACACGACACACAGGAACTCGTTCGGGGCCGGGTGGATCGGGGAGTCTGCGGGCCGACCCACCCGGCCGTCGAGCAACTTTCCGCGCACGGTGCACCACCCGGGTTTGATGAAGCGTGGGCACCGCGACAGAGTGATCCGGACCAGGGGTGCGGCGAGATAACCATTCCCGAGCCCCGCCACCGTTCCCCACTCCGGTCACCCGTACCGGACAATAGGGCAATCTGGTGCTGGAGCGGCCCAGATCCACGCCGATGGCACGAATCGAGAGTGCTCGAGGCACGGAAGGTCACAGTTATCCCCAAAGTTGCTACGCGTTCGAATATCTCGTGCAGAATGCCGGTCAACACCCGGCCCCGGCCGGTGGCGGACCTCGGAGGGGCGAGATGAACAATCCGACAGGCTCGAGTGCGCACCAGGTACTCGACGAGATCCTCACGCGCTACGGCAGCCTCGACGCCTTCAGCGCCCACCTACACGCCGTGCTGGACGCACCGACCATCGTGCTTCCCAATCCTGTGGTCGCCAGCGCCGCGGGCGGACGGCACCGACGTCGTGATCCCGCCGATCGGGGACCAGCGAGCCGGGTGGCGTGAAGCAAACCGGCCCCGCACCGGACAGGTGCGGGGCCGGGGGATGCCGGTGGGTCAGAAAGCGGCCTCGTCCAGCTTCATGATGTCGTTGTCGATGTTCTCGACGACCGAGCGCACGCCGCTGATGAGCGGCAGCTTGTTCTTCGCGAACCAGGACGCCACGCCGACCTTGCCGGTGTAGAAGTTCTTGTCCTTGTCGGCCGCACCGGCGTCCAGCGCCGCCTGGGCGATGGCGGCCTGCTCCAGCAGTCGCCAGGAGATGACGAGATCGCCCACGGCGTACAGGAATCGGACCGAACCCAGACCGACCTTGTAGATCTCGTCGATCTGCTGCTGCGCGGCCATCAGGTAGCCGGTGAGGGTGGCCGCCATGGCCTGCACGTCGGCCAGCGCCGCGCCGAGCAGCCCGCGCTCGATCTTGAACTGGTCCGGGCCGCCGTCGATGAACTGCTGCATCAGGCCGGCGACGTGCGCGAGCGCCACGCCCTTGTCGCGAATGATCTTGCGGAAGAAGAAGTCCTGCGCCTGGATGGCGGTGGTGCCCTCGTACAGCGAGTCGATCTTGCAGTCGCGGATGTACTGCTCGATCGGGTAGTCCTGCAGGTAGCCGGAACCACCCAGGGTCTGCAGCGATTCGGTCAGGCTCTCGTACGCCCGGTCCGAACCGCAGCCCTTGACGATCGGCAGCAGCAGGTCGTTGACCTTCTCCGCCAGCTCGGCATCCACCCCGTAATTGGCCTGCGCCACATCGGCGTTCTGGTACGAGGCGCAGTACATGTACAGCCCGCGCAGACCCTCGGCGTACGCCTTCTGGGTGGCCAGCGAACGACGCACGTCCGGGTGGTGGGTGATGGTGACGCGCGGCGCGCCCTTGTCGGCCATCTGGGTCAGATCCGCGCCCTGCACGCGCTGCTTGGCGTACTCCAGAGCGTTCAGGTACCCGGTGGACAGCGCGCCGGTGGCCTTGGTACCCACCATCATTCGCGCATTCTCGATGACCTTGAACATCTGCGCGATGCCATTGTGCTGGTCACCGACCAGGTAGCCGACGGCCGGAATGTCACCGCCGAAGGTGATCTCACAGGTGGGCGAGGACTTGATGCCCATCTTGTGCTCGACGCCGGTGACCAGCGCGCCGTTCTTGGCGCCGAGTTCCATGGTCTCGGTGTCGAACAGGAAACGCGGCACCACGAACAGCGACAAGCCCTTGGTGCCCGGGCCGGCGCCCTCGGGTCGGGCCAGCACCAGGTGGAAGATGTTGTCGGCGGTGTCGCCCACGTCGCCACCGGAGATGAAGCGCTTCACGCCCTCGATGTGCCAGGTGCCGTCGGCCTGCTGGATCGCCTTGGTGCGGCCCATGCCGACATCGGAGCCGGCGTCCGGCTCGGTGAGCACCATGGTGCCGCCCCAGCGGTTCTCCCACGCGTGGGTGGCCCACTTCCGCTGCTGCTCGGTGCCCTCGTCGAAGAGCACCTTGTGCATGAGCGGACCCATGTTGAAGAACGAGGCCGAGTTGTTCGCGGCGACCAGCATTTCCTGGATGCCCCAGATGAGGGCGTTGGGGGCGGGCACGCCGCCCATCTCCTCGGCCATGCCCAGACCGGAGTACCCGGCCTCGTTGACCGCGGCCACGGTCTTCTTCAGCGATTCCGGCACGGTGATGGTGTGCTGGTCCGGAATGAACTCGACCGGGTTGCGATCGGCCTCGACGAACGATTCCGCGATCGGCCCCTCCGCCAGGCGCTTCGCCTCGGCGAGCATCTCCCGCGCGGTGTCGGCGTCCAGGTCGCCGTAGGCGCCCTGGTCCAGCAGTTCCCCGATACCCAGTACTTCGAACAAGTTGAACTCGATGTCTCGTAGGTTCGCCTTGTAATGGGACACGGAAGGGCCTCCTCGGCTGAGTCTGAACTGGTGGAGCGATGTCGAAAGATCTGGTCGAGCATCTCGAAGATCAAGGCGAGGTTGCCGTACGCCTGTCCTGTTACGCAAGCGTAGGTACGCCTCTTTACCCGGAAAGCCCCGTTCGACCGGGAAGAATCCCAAAAAGTTAACCCCGCCGTTATGCGCTGGACCGGGACCCGCGGGCATACAGCCCCTTGGCCTGCTGCGGAGTGACGGTCACGGGATTCGTGGAAACCGCGGCTCGCATGTGCTCCCGAGCAGACGGCCGGCAAATGTGGCATTTGCGGCCCGGGCCGGCCGGGCCGCAGGGAACAACGTCAGGGATTCATTTCGTAGACCCCGGCCAGGGCTTCGACCTGAGCCGATACGCGGTCGAAGCGGGACTGGTCCGAGATCGGGCGGCGGACCAGATCCAGGGCGCGGATCTGCTGGGCCTTGGTGGCGGTCGGCTTGGTGTGCAGGGTCAGGGCGTGCTTGGAGAACTCGCGGACGAACAGGTCGAAGAGCTGGTCGAGCACCGACTCGTCGGCGCCGGCGATCTCGGCCTGCTCGAGGATGAGCTGGGCGTACGGGAGCGTGGTGAACAGCTCGCCGAGGGCGAAGAGGAAGTCGACGTCCTGCTGCTGTGCGGCGGTCGGGGTGGCGGCGGCGAGCAAGGTTTGGAAGGCGAGGGCCTGTTCCAGGAAGACCGCGACATTCGGGATGTGGGCGAACTTCTCGAAGACCGGTCGCCAGTCGGTGAAGCGGATCTTGCCGAGGCCGCTGCTCGGGCCCTGGCGGAACAGGAATTCGTCGTCGGCGGCGTCGCGGCGGGTGGACACGGGAGCGTGTGCGGCCCGGGCGAATTCGCTCTTCAGCGCGGGCACCGCCTTGGCGGCCGGGCCGCTGGCACGACGGCTGGTCCAGCTCAGCGCGCCGGACACCGCGCGCACCGCGCCCTTGGGCGCGACGCCCGCGCCCGGCAGGTAGCGCAGCGCGGCCAGTCCGGCGTCGGCGGGGTGAAACATGAAGTTGGGCATGAACTTCAGCGACAGGGCCATGTTCACGTGGACGGTGCCCTCGAGCCGCGGCAGGCCGAACATGCCGACCATGGCCATCGGGAAGTACATGTCGTTCTCGAAGCCGCGCGCCGCGATGACGTCGGCGAGGTCCTCGTACAGCCGCTGGCCGTGCCGGGTGACCGACATCTTCTCGATGGCGTTGAAAAGCAGGTAGCGCCGGTCGCTCTCATTGGCCGAGCGCAGGTAGTCGATGGCTCGCTCGCTGTAGAGCTTCATGCCGATCAGGCGGGCGTAGCTGTCCGCCAACAGCGATTTCACCTGCGGGAACTCGGTCACCCGGTGCCCGAACAGGATTCGGTTGTACGCGTGGCCGACCGCCTCGAACATGGCGTGCTCACACGCGCCGACCGCACCGAAGCCGAGATTGAACTTGCCGACATTGACCGTGTTCATGGCGGCGTCGAAGGCCGCGCGCCCGGTGTGCAGGATGTCGGATTCGGCGACCGGGTACTGGTCGAGATCGAAAGCGGCGACGTACATCTGGGAGTCGACGACGTTCTTGCGCAGCTTGTAGTTCTTGTGCCGGGAGTCGGCGGCGAAGAACAGATAGCCCGAGTACTCCTCGTCGGTCATCTTCCGCAGGAAGTCCGAGGAGTCGATGATCGGCTTGTCGGCGCGGCGGCCGAAGACCGACACCATGCCCGCGAGATTGCCGTTGCCGATGTAGTGCTTGCTTCCGGTGGCGGTGTAGCCGCCGCCCGGTTTCGGTTCCAGCACCATGTCGGTCGAGTAGATGTCGGCGCCGTGCTCCTGCTCGGAGAGGCCGAAGGCGAAGATCTCGCCGGATTCCAGCAGCGCGGCGGCGCGGGCCTTGGCCTCGGCATTGGCGCTCTGCCAGATCGGGCCGAGGCCGAGGATGGTGACCTGCCACACGTACCAGTACTGCATGCCGTAGAAGCCGAGGATCTTGCTCATCATGGCGATACGCGCGGTGTCCCAGCGCTTGTTCGGGTCGCCGCCGGCCTGCGCGGCCGGGGTCAGGAAGGTCGCGAAGACCCGTTCGCGCTTGATGAAGTCCAGGAAATCCGCGTACCAGACCCGGTCCCGGCTCTCGGCGAGCAGCCGGGTCTTGCCGAAGGTCTCGAAGTAGTCGACGGTGGCGCGCAGCAGTCGCCTGGTCTCGGCGTCGAATTCGGCGAATTCACAGGTCTTCGGATTGAACAGGGTCTGATTCATCGGAATTCGTCTCCTCCGGTCCGGGGGGCGTCCCCGGCTCCTCCGAGTGGTTTCCTTCGTGAATGTAGCATTTTCGTGCACCGCTGTAGGAAACGATCTTGTTACCGGCTCGGACCAGCGGGTCCACACTGCGCGCGCACTGCTATCGTCGGTGCGCATGGGCATCGATTCGGCGATACGACCACGCCAGCGCGCGCGGCATCTGGGTCCCGAACGACGTCGCCCGCAAGTTCTCGACACCGCCCTCGAGATCGCCGTCGCCGACGGCATCGCAGCGGTGACCATCGCCGCCGTGGCCGACCGCATGAAGGTCACCCGCCCGGTCGTCTACGCCTGCTTCGCCGATCGGGTGGAACTCCTCGAGGCGCTCATCCGCCGCGAGGAGGACTACCTGGTGCAGGGCGTCATGGACACGCTGCCGCGCCGCCGGGTCGAAGCCGACGAGGCGGTCTTCGTGGAGGGCTTCCGCGCCCTGCTGCACACGGTGTCCCAGCGGCCCGACACCTGGCGCCTGCTGTACGGCAATCCCGATCCGGCCGTGGCGGATTCGTTCGGCAAGGGCCGGCTGCTGGCCGTGGAGCGCTGCACCCGGCGGCTGCGCCCGACCCTGAAGGCCTGGGGCACCGCGCAGGCCGAACGCAAGCTGCCGGCCCTGGTGGAGCTGTGGGTCTCGGCCGGTGAGGGCGCGGTGCGCACCCTGCTCACCGATCCGGGCGAGTGGACCCCGGACACACTGGGTGAGTTCGTCGGCGCGGCGGTGTATCGGGCCCTGCGCCACGCTTGAGAATCCGGGGTCCTGCCGTTATCCGGTGGCTACGATGGGAAAGGGACCATCGGTCAGCGGGAGGCCGCCATGACGTTCTATCGGCAGGTTGGTTCGGTGCCGCCCAAGCGGCACACGCAGCATCGGGACGAGCGGGGCACGCTCTATTACGAAGAGCTGATGGGCGAAGAGGGCTTCTCCGGTGATTCCTCGCTGCTCTATCACCGGGGATTGCCTCCGGCCATTGTGGATTCGTCGGTGTGGATACTGCCCGAGCAGCGGCTGTACCCGAATCATCCACTGCGGCACCGGCATCTGAAGCTGCACGAACTGTTCCTGGGCGACAAGCCGGCCGACAGCGATGTGGTGACCGGGCGGCGGCTGCTGCTGGGCAATGCCGATGTGCGCATCTCCTACGTGGCGGCGCTGCGGGAATCGGCGCTGTACCGCAATGCCGTCGGCGACGAACTCGTCTACATCGAATCCGGTTCGGGGCGGGTGGAAACCGTCTTCGGGCCGCTGCCGGTGCGGCAGGGGCATCAGGTGCTGCTGCCGCGCGCCACCACGCATCGCTGGATTCCCGACGGCCCCGAACCCTTGCGCGCCTATGTCATCGAGGGCACCGGCCACATCACCCCGCCCAAGCGGTATCTCTCGAAATACGGCCAGTTCCTGGAGAACTCGCCCTACTGCGAGCGGGATCTGCACGGGCCCACAGAGTTGATGCAGGTCGACGGTGAGGACGTGGAGGTGCTGGTCAAGCACCGTCCCGCCGGTGAGATCGTCGGCACCAGCATGGTGTACGCCCACCACCCCTTCGACGTGGTGGGCTGGGACGGCTGTCTGTACCCGTTCACCTTCGATATCGCCGACTTCGAACCGATCACCGGCCGCGTGCATCAGCCGCCGCCGGTGCACCAGGCTTTCGAGGGGCAGAACTTCGTGATCTGCAATTTCGTGCCGCGCAAGGTGGACTACCACCCGCTGTCGATACCGGTCCCCTACTACCACTCGAATGTCGACTCCGACGAGATCCTCTTCTACTGCGGCGGAAACTACGAGGCGCGCAAGGGATCCGGGATCGGGCAGGGTTCGGTGTCGGTGCATCCGGGCGGGTACGCGCACGGGCCGCAGCCGGGGGCCTACGAGCGCAGCATCGGCATCGATTTCTTCGACGAGCTGGCGGTCATGGTGGACACCTTCCACCCGCTGCAGCTGGGTGAGGGCGCGCTGGCGTGCGAGGACGCGCGGTATGCCTGGACCTGGTCTGGGCGAGGGCCGTCCGAGTGGATCTGAGTCCGAGTGGTGCGACGGTGCAGGGGTTGGTGACATGGGATCGGGTGGTGGGGAAATGAGCAGCCGGGTGCGGATCGAGGTGCCCGCGGGTTCCGGATTCGGGCCGGAACACCTGCCGTACTGCGTGTTCCGCCCGCTGGGCGGGGACCCGCGGGTGGGGGCGCGGCTGGGCGATTCGATCATCGATCTGGCGGTGGCGCTGGATGATCCGATGTTCGCGCAGCCCAGCCTGAATGCATTCATGACCCAGGGCCCGCAGTGCTGGCGGGAGGTGCGCGAGCGGGTGGGTGCGGCGGCCGAGGCGGAACTGCCCGCGGCGGCGGTGCATTCGGTGCGGGCGGTGCGGCTGGACCTGCCGGTGGAGATCGGCGACTACGTCGACTTCTACGCCAGCCTCGATCACGCCACCGCCATGGGCCGGATGCTGCGGCCGGCCAGTGAACCGCTGCTGCCGAATTGGCGGCATCTGCCGGTGGGGTATCACGGGCGCGCGGGCACGGTGGTGGTGTCGGGCACGGATGTCGTCCGGCCGCACGGGCAGCGCCGGACCGATTCCGGCACACCGGATTTCGGGCCGAGCCGTCGCCTCGATATCGAGGCCGAACTGGGCTTCGTGGTGGGCGCGGGCTCGCGGCTCGGTACGCCCGTCGGGACCGGCGAGTTCGCCGAGCACGTTTTCGGGGTGGCGCTGGTGAACGACTGGTCGGCCCGGGACATCCAGGCCTGGGAGGGGCAACCGCTGGGCCCATTCCTCGGCAAGTCCTTCGCGACCAGCCTGTCGGCGTTCGTGACTCCGCTCGACGCTTTGGCCGCCGCGCGGATTCCACTGCCGCCGCAGCATCCGGAGCCGCTGCCGTATCTACGGGACGACACGTCCTGGGGACTGGACATCACGCTGACCGTGGAGTGGAACGGCCAGGTGATCTCCACTCCGCCGTTCCGGCGTATGTATTGGTCGGGGCCGCAGATGCTCGCGCATCTGACGGTCAACGGCGCGTCGACCCGCACCGGCGATCTGTTCGCCTCCGGCACCATCTCGGGGGCCGATCGTGGCGAGCGTGGGTCGCTGATGGAAATGAGCTGGGGCGGTACCGAACCGATCGAGTTGAACGGGGTCCAGCGAACCTTTCTGCAGGACGGCGACGAGGTGGTCATCACGGCCACCGCACCCGCCATCGGGGGCGGTCACCTGGAGCTGGGTGAGGTGCGCGGGCGCATCGCGAAGGCCGAGTAATAGCCGCATCGCATTACCATGAACATCATCACTGACCCTACCGACCGGTAGGTCAGGAACGTTACCGTTCCGGACGTCTGAAGACTTCGGAGGGTGGCGCCAATGTTGACCAGTACTGCCCGGTTCGCCATGGCACGCCCGCGCGCGGTCCTGGTGGCCGCGCTCCTGTTGATGCTCGTGTGCGGCGGCTTCGGCGCCACCGTGAAATCCCACATGGTCGGCGGCGGCTATCTGACCGACTCGCTGGAGTCGGTGCGCGCCAATGACTTCATCACGAAGAACTTCCCCGGCGGCAATCCCAACCTCATCGTCATGGTCAGCGGTGCCGGGGGCGTCAACAGCCCGCAGGTGCGCGGCGAGGCGCAGCGCGTCACCGACGAGCTGAGCCAGGACCCGACGGTGACCGGCGTGCAGTCGTATTGGACCAGCCTCGCCGCCCGGCCCGACCTGGCCGCCGCGCTGAAGAGCAAGGACGGGCAGCACGGGCTCATCATGGCCACGGTCACCGGCACCGACACCGAGGTGCAGAACCGGGCCGCCGAGCTGACGAACCAGCTCAATGGGGACAGCGACGGCGTGCAGGTCCGGGTCGGTGGCATGGCCGGTTCCTTCGCCGATATCAATCACCAGGTCGAGAAGGACCTGCTGCTGGCGGAGGCCATCGCGGTGCCGGTATCGGCGCTGCTGCTGGTGCTGGTGTTCGGCAGCGTGGTCGCGGCGCTGCTGCCGGTCGGCGTGGGACTGTTCGCGATCGCCGCGACGCTGGGCATTCTGCGCGGGCTGACCACGGTCATGGATGTCTCCATCTTCGCGCTGAACATGACCAGCGCGCTGGGGCTGGCCCTGGCCATCGACTACAGCCTGTTCATTGTCAGCCGGTATCGCGAGGAGCTGGCCAATGGCCGCGATACCCGGGCGGCCATACTGCGTTCGGTGCAGACCGCGGGCCGCACCGTGGTCTTCTCCGGCTTGACGGTCGCCCTGGCCCTGGCGGCGCTGGCGGTGTTCCCGCAGCCGTTCTTCAAGTCCTTCGCCTACGCCGGTGTCGCGGTCGTGGCCGCGGCCGTGGGCGCGTCGGTGCTGTTGCTGCCCGCCGCGCTGGTGCTGCTCGGCGATCGGAAGCGCGGGGAGGCGGAGCGGAACGCCTGGGATCTGCGGAAACCGGTGCGCCGCCTGCTGGGTCGCGGCGAGCCCACGCCCGAGCCGGTCGAGACCACCTTCTGGTACCGGCTGGTGACCGCGGTCATGCGGCGGGCGCTGCCGGTCGCGGTGATCGCGGCGGCGGTGCTGCTGGCGCTCGGATCCCCGTTCCTGAAGGCACATTTCGGCACCCCGGACGATCGCGTGATCGGCACCTTCGCGTCCAGCCGTCAGGTGGGTGACGCGCTGCGGCAGGACTTCAATGCCGACATGGCCGCCAGCACGGTGATCGTGCTGCCCGGATTCCACGCCGGCGCAGCGGACATCGGCGCGTATGCCAAGAGCCTGTCGGAGGTGCCGGGCGTCGCGGCGGTGCTGTCCAGCGAGGGCGTCTACCTGGCGTCGCCGTCCGCCGAGGGCGTTCCGCCGACCGGCAAACGGGTGGCGGCCGGTCTCCCGCAGATGGCCGGCCCGAACGGGACCTATCTTTCGGTCGGCACGAAGGTCGCGCCCTACTCCGCCGCGGGCAAACAGCAGCTCGCGGCACTGCGGGCGGTCCCGGCTCCCGGCGAGGTTCGGTACGGCGGCGCGGCGGCCCTGAACGAGGACACCATGGACTCGGTCATCAGCCGGATCCCCTTGGCGGCCGCGCTCATCGCCGTCATCACCCTGATCCTGCTGTTCCTGTTCACCGGCAGCGTGGTGCTCCCGGTGAAGGCGCTGCTGCTCAACATGCTGTCGCTGACCGCCACCTTCGGCGCCATGATCTGGGTCTTCGCGCAGGGCCACCTGTCCGGTCTGCTGGGGTTCACCCCGACCGGCAGCATCGACCTGTTCATGCCGATCCTCATGTTCTGCCTGGCCTTCGGCATGTCCATGGACTACGAGGTCTTCCTGCTGTCCCGGATTCGCGAGGAATGGCTGGCCTCGGATCGCGGCCGGGCGGCCAATACCCGCTCGGTGGCTCTCGGGGTGGCCCGCACCGGCCGGATCTTCACCGCCGCAGCGGGTTTGATGGCGGTGGTGCTGCTGGCCGTGGCCACCTCCGAGGTCGCACCCATGAAGTTGTTCGGCATCGGCCTGGCGCTGGCCGTGGTCTCCGACGCCACCATCATTCGCGGCCTGCTGGCCCCGGCCCTCATGCGCCTGATGTCCACCGGCAACTGGTGGGCACCGAAACCGCTTGCGGCGCTGCACAAGCGGATCGGGCTGGAGGAGGAGTCAGCCGCGGCGGTAGCCGAGGGCGACCACACCGGCGGCGAGCAGCACCAGGACGCCGATGACGCCGAGACCGAGGCCCATGCTGTCGGCGAAGGCGACCGGGTGGGCGCCGTCTCCGGCGTGTGAGGCCATCACGGTGCCGATCACGGCGACGCCGCCGGCGGCACCGAATTCCCGTGCGGCGGAGTTCAATCCGGCACCCATCCCGGCGCGATCGACCGGCAGGTTCGCCATGACGCCGTGCGTCAGTACGGGTGCGGCGAACCCCATGCCTACGGACAGCACCACCAGATAGACCGCGTACAGCGGATACGGGGTGCCCGCGTCCGCGGTCGCGACCGCCAGCAGGCCCGCGCCGATGACGGCAAGCCCGCCCGCGGCCGGAATCAGCGGGCCCAGCCGGGCTTCCAGCCGGACCGCGTAGCGGGGCACCAGGATCATGCCGAGGGTGAGCGGCACGATGGCCAGTCCCGCCGCGCCCGCCGAGAAGTCCTTCACGTACTGCAGGTACTGCGAGTTCACGAAGAACAACGCGAACAATCCGAAAAACGTTGTGCCCGTGCCCAGGACGGCCACGCTCAACCGCCGGGACCGGAACACCCGTGGATCGATGAGCGGATGCGGCGAACGCAGCGAATGCCGGACCAGCACCGCGAGCAGCACCGCGCCGAGCCCGAATCCGGCCAGCACTTCCGCAGCGCCCCAGCCGTGTGCCGGGCCCTCGATGATGCCGTACAGCACCGCGGTCGATCCGGCCATGAGCAGCGTCGCCCCGAGTGGATCCTGATCCGCCTCGCGCCGTGGGGTTTTCGGCGTCACCACCGCCGCCACCGCCAGCAAGACCAGACCGGCGGGGACCATCACCCAGAACAGGGCCTGCCACGGCAGATACTGCTGCAGCAATCCACCGCCGATATTGCCCAGTGCGCCACCCAGACCCAGCGACAGGGTCCACGCGGCCAGCGAACTCGCGCGGGTGCGGGCGTCCGGGCACAGCTGCACCACAATCGACAGGGTGGCGGGCATGATGAGCGCCGCGCCCGCACCCGAGACCGCCCGGCCCGCGATCAGCACGGCCGCGTGCGGAGCCAGCGCGCTGGTGAGCGCACCCGCCGCGAACAGTCCGAGCCCGGCCAGCAGCGCGCCCTTGCGCCCGTACCGGTCGCCGAGCGCGCCGGCCGGGATGAGCAGGGCGGCAAAGACGATCACATAGGCGTCGACCGCCCACAGCAGTTCCGACGAACTCGGATGCAGCGGAGACGTGGCGAGCAGGGGAATCGCGAGATTGATGGCGGCCACCATGCTCTGCGCCACCATGACGCAGGCGCACAGGACAAGCAGGACCGCGCGCGGCGGTCCGGCGGCTCGGGAGTCGGCGACCGGAACGGCGGACACGACGGTGGACATGCGAGAACTCCTGGAAATCGGGATAAGGGGAAGCGACGCCACCTCGACGACGTCGCGAAGCGGTGCCGGTACACCTTCCGAGCCGGGCCCTGGCCGGAAATATGTTGCGGTGCAAGGTCATCGGCGAAGACATTCAGAGTTTTCACCCGCGTTCACCGCAACGAATTCAACGGTAGGGCGGGCAGACACATTACTCAAATGCATCTTTATCATGGAATACATGCGCCAGACGCAACACACCGACCTGCGCGGCCTGGACCTGAACCTGCTCGTCGCCTTGGACGCTCTGCTCACCGAGCACAGCGTGACCGGGGCGGCCGAGCGCCTACGGCTGTCCGAGCCGGCGGTCAGCCGTGCACTGGGACGCATCCGGCGGACCATCGGGGATCCAATCCTGGTGCGCGCGGGCCGGGCCATGGTTCCGACCCCGCACGCGCTGGCCATCGAGCCCGAGGTGCGCGAGCTGGTCGAGCGGGTGCAGCGCCTCTTCTCGGCCGCTCACAGCACCGACCTTCGCACCGTCAACCGCGATCTCACCGTGCTGGCCCACTACACCATGGCCGCCGTATTCGGCCCGGCCCTGGTCGAACGCGCCGCCGCCGAGGCCCCCGGCATCACGCTGCGCTTCCTCAATGAGGGCCACACCGACGCGCCCATGCTGCGCGACGGTGTGGCCGATCTCGAGCTGGGCATCATCGGCGACCGCGCACCGGAAATCCAGGTCGCGCCGGTGTTCGAGGACCGCATGGTCGGCGCCGCCCGGCGCGGGCATCCGCTGCTGCGCGGCACCACGATCCGGCTCGAGGACTACGTGCGCGCCCGCCATCTGGCCGCTTCCCGGCGCGGCCGGCGCTCCGGTCCGATCGACGACGCCCTCGCCCGCCACGGCCTGCGCCGGGAGGTGACCGCCTCGGTCGCCGGCATCACCGGCTCGCTGTTCTTCCTCCGCAACAGCGATCTGCTCGGTAACCTCCCCGCCTGCGCCGCCCCCATGGCCGAGCAACTCGGCCTCACCGTGTTCGACCTGCCCATCGAAACCCCGCCGCTGCCATACGCTTTGGCCTGGCATCCCCGCAACGACGCCGACCCCGCCCATGTCTGGCTCCGCGATACCCTGCGCGAGATCATGCTCGCCGCCCGCCCGCGCGACTGAGCGCCCCCACTCAGCGAGCGGCGACCCGGCCCGCGTCGACCACCGCCACGAAGTGGTTCAGATCGGCGACGAGGGTGTCCACGGAATCCGGTGCGCCGCCGTCGTCGTGGTGGTGCAGCCAGTCGGCGACCAGTTCGAACATGCCGCCGATGGTGGCGAGGGCGAGGGCCAGCAGGTGCGGGTCGTCGCGCGGATCGGCCTGCAGCCATTGGTGTTTCAGGAATTCGGCGGACCAGCGGCGGTTGGAGCGGCGCATGGCTTCGACGGTGGGCGAGATGCCGCCGGCTTCGCCGAAGGTGACCTTGGCCAGGCGCGGGTCGTCGGCGATGGCGTGGACGAAGGCGGCCAGGACGGTGGCGCGGCGGGTGGCCCAGTCCGCGTCGGCGGTTTCGACGGCCACCTCTGCCACCCGTTGCTGGATGCCCGTGGTGATCTGTTCCAGCAGGGCGGTGTAGCAGGCCTCCTTGCTGTCGAAGTGGTCGTAGAAGCCCTTGGTGCCGACGTAGGCGTGCTGGCAGATCTGTTCGATGGAGGTGCCCGAATAGCTCTGCCGGGCAAAGAGTTCGGTGGCGGCGGCGAGCAGCTGACGGCGGCGCTGCGCGCTGCGCTCGTCGGCGTCGAGGCCGCGGATGCGACGCCGCACGGGGGTCCGGTCGGTCGGCGCGGCAGATTTGCTGCGGGACATGCCTAGACGATAGCCAAGCTCGTTTCAGAAAGACATCTTGTTGGTAATCGGATGCCGTGCTGTAATCGCTGTCACGTCGATGCGAAGGGAACAGAGACGTGGCAATCACTGGGGATCGCGGGCGTGGGAGGCGGCTGCTCGCGGCCGCGCTCGCGACGGCACTGACGACCGCCTCGGCCGTGCTACTGGGGGGAGTCACCGCGGGAACGGTTGCCGCGCAACCACTCCCGGTGAACGTCGACCCGTTCTATCGAGCGCCCGACGGGTTCGAATCCACCGATCCCGGCACGATCCTGCGCAGCCGCGAGGTGCAGCTGGCGGTGCTCACCGTGCTGCCGGTGCACGTGCGATCGTGGCAACTGCTGTACCGCACCACCGACCTGTTCGGGCAGCCGACGGTCGCGGCCACCACGGTGGCGATTCCGGAGGGGGCCAACACTTCTCACAGTCGGCCGCTGGTCTCGCACCAGTTCTTCTACGACAGCACCTCGCCCGCGTGCGCGCCGTCCTACGTGCTGCAGCAGGGCGGCGGGCTACCCGCGCTGGAGGGCGTGCACTCCACCGTCGAGTACCTGGAGCTCGCGGCCTCCATCAGCCAGGGGTACGCCATCAATGTGCCCGACTACGAGGGACTGAACGGGCATCTCGCGGTCGCCGAGGAGCCCGGGTACCTGATTCTCGACAGCGTGCGCGCCGCCGAGAGCTTCCAGCCGTTGGGCCTGGACGGCGCGAATACGACGGTGGCCCTGTGGGGTTACTCCGGCGGCGGCATGGGCAGCGGCTGGGCGGCGGAGATGCAGCCGCGCTATGCGCCGGAGCTGAACGTCGAGGGCATCGCCCTGGGCGCGCCGGTTTCGGATGTCGAATCCCTGTTGCACGTCAACGGTTCGATGTTCGCCAGCCTCATCGGCGTGGGTATCGCCTCGCTGCGCAATGCGTACCCCAGGTTCGCCGAGACCACCGAGAAGTACCTGACACCCGAGGGCCGCGCGGTCATGGACCGCACCGCGAACCAGTGCCTGGTGCGCAATGTGCTGAACCTGATGTTCACCGACTACCAGCGCATGCTGACCATCCCGATCGCCGACTACCTGGCACTGCCGGAGATCAAGGAGGTCTTCGATTCGACTGTGCTGGGCGGTAATCCGCCGACCGCGCCCACCATGGTCTATCAGGGCGTCTACGACGAGGCCGTGCCGTGGTACACCAACGACCGCATGGTCCAGCGGTGGTGCGACGGGGGTGCTTCCGTCTATTACAAGCGCGATCATCTCAGCGAGCACCTGACCCTGACCACCCTCGGCATGGCCGACGCCTTCAACTGGATCAAGTCCCGCCTCGCCCCGGGCGCGGCCGACCCGTCCGGCTGCCGCACCGACGATGTGATCACCATGCTCGGCAGCCTCGACGCCCTCGCCACCCAGACCGAGATCGAGCTGAACGCCGCGTTCGGCGCACTGGGCTGGCCCATCGGCCCGCAGGAGCGCTGAGACCCGCCTACCCGCTGAACCCCACCCGGCCGAATCCATCCCCCGAGCAGACCGAATCGTATATTCCGCGGTCTCGGAGCGTGCGTGCCGTGCAGCGCGGTATGGTCACTGCGGAAAAGTACGTATGCCAACGGGGGCTCGCACCAGCGGGCTGAGAGGACGGCTAGTGGGCCGTCGACCGTATGAACCTGACCGGGTAATGCCGGCGTAGGGAGGATTCACCCATGTCATCGAGTCGTGTCCCGAGCAACTCCGCGCCCGTCGACACCGTGACAACCGGTCCCATCGAGGGCAGCGTCAAGCACTACGAGCAGGTCGAGGCCGACGGCACGACGCTGCGGGTTCCGGTGCGGCGCATCAATCTCACCAATGGCGAGCACTTCGACGTGTACGACACCTCCGGTCCGTACACCGACGACACCGCCGCCATCGATCTCGAGGCGGGGCTGCCCAAGCTCCGCGACACCTGGGACAAGCCGCAGGTCGACGGCCCGCCGACCCAGCTGGCCTGGGCCCGCCAGGGCATCATCACCAACGAGATGCGCTACATCGCGGCGCGCGAGGGTGTCGCGCCCGAGCTGGTGCGCGACGAGGTGGCCGCCGGTCGCGCGGTGATCCCGGCCAACCACCGCCACCCCGAGTCCGAGCCGATGATCATCGGCAAGAAGTTCGCGGTCAAGATCAATGCGAACATCGGCAATTCGGCGGTGAGCTCCTCCATCGCCGAGGAGGTGGAGAAGATGGTGTGGGCCACCCGCTGGGGCGCCGACACCATCATGGATCTGTCCACCGGCAAGAACATTCACGAGACCCGTGAGTGGATTCTGCGCAACTCCCCCGTCCCGGTCGGCACCGTGCCGATCTACCAGGCGCTGGAGAAGGTGAACGGCGATCCCACCAAGCTCACCTGGGAGATCTACCGCGACACCGTGATCGAGCAGGCCGAGCAGGGCGTCGACTACATGACGGTGCACGCCGGCGTGCTGTTGCGCTACGTGCCGCTGACCGCCAAGCGGGTCACCGGCATCGTGTCGCGCGGCGGTTCCATCATGGCGGCGTGGTGCCTGGCGCATCACCAGGAATCGTTCCTGTACACCAACTTCGCCGAGCTGTGCGAGATCCTGGCCAAGTACGACATCACCTTCTCGCTGGGTGACGGTCTGCGCCCGGGTTCCATCGCGGACGCCAATGACGAGGCCCAGTTCGCCGAGCTGCGCACCCTGGGTGAGCTCACCAAGATCGCGAAATCCTATGGCGTGCAGGTGATGATCGAGGGCCCGGGCCACGTGCCCATGCACAAGATCGTCGAGAACGTGAAGCTGGAGGAGGAGCTCTGCGAGGAGGCCCCCTTCTACACGCTCGGCCCGCTGGCCACCGATATCGCGCCGGCCTACGACCACATCACCTCGGCCATCGGCGCGGCCATCATCGCGCAGGCGGGCACCGCCATGCTCTGCTACGTGACGCCCAAGGAGCACCTGGGTCTGCCCAACCGGGACGACGTGAAGGTCGGCGTGATCACCTACAAGATCGCCGCCCACTCCGCCGACCTGGCCAAGCAGCACCCGCGCGCCCAGGACCGCGACAACGCACTGTCCAAGGCGCGCTTCGAGTTCCGCTGGACCGACCAGTTCAACCTCTCGCTGGACCCCGACACCGCCCGCGAGTACCACGACGAGACCCTCCCGGCCGAGCCGGCCAAGACCGCGCACTTCTGCTCCATGTGCGGTCCGAAGTTCTGCTCCATGCGCATCTCGCAGGACGTGCGCGACTACGCCGAGAAGCAGGGCCTCACCGATATCGCCGCCATCGAAGCGGGCATGGCGGAGAAGTCCGCCGAGTTCGCCTCCACCGGTAACCAGGTGTACCTGCCGGTCGTGTCCTAGGACCGCATCCGGTAGGCGAATCCGATTCGGGGCGGGCGGCTTTCGAGCTGCTCGCCCCGAATCGTGTTCCGGCCCGGCCTCGTCGCCTCAGGCCCGGCTCGAAATCTGCTGGACGGCCCAGCTGTTGCCGTCCGGATCGTCGAAGAAGATGAATCCGCTGTTGTCCAGCGGGTCGCCCGCGGACGGCGGCCCCGGCAGCACCTGGATGTCGCTGACCTCGACTCCGCGCTCGACCAGTTCAGCGTGGGCACGCTTCAGATCGGGCACCACCAGCTGCAGCCCTTTGAGATATCCCGGCTCCATCTTCGGCACCACGCCCTCGCCGATGACGATCGAACAGCCCGACCCCGGCGGCGTGAGCTGACAGATCCGCGTGCCCTCCGCGGGCCGGACGTCGTGGTCTACATGAAACCCGAGCTTGGTGCTGTAGAAGTCCTTGGCGCGGTCCACGTCCGACACGGGGACGATGACCACTTCGAGTGTCCAGTTCATGACAGTTCCTTCCGATTCGAGTGCTCTTGCGGAAGTCGGAGCCGAGCCGCGGAATTCATCATGGTTCGGGAACGAATGCCGGCACGCCCGCCGCGAACGCTACCGTTCACTGGTCACGACGCTGCCAGCGTTGGGCGAATTCGCCCGGCACCGGTGGCGGGCCGGGCAGGTCGCCGGTGACGGTGAGGCCGTCGATCAGCAGGGCCAGGACCCGGCGGCGCAGCTGGGCGATGCGTTCGGGATCGGGCAGTGCAATCGTCGCGCAGGCTTCGAGGATCAGGCCGAAGTCGGCGACGGTGACCCCGCGACGCAGCCGCCCCGATTCCCGGGCCCGGCGCAGGATTTCGTCATTGAGTTCGGCCGAGCGCCGGACGTCCGGGAGAATCGATTCGTCCGGGGTGAAGGTGCCGGCCAGATGCACGGTCAGCGAGTGCACATCGGCGTCGACCACGCGGTGCAGGAAGTCGACCAGCGCCGCCCAGCCGTCGGAATTCTCCAGGGCCGCTTCGACTTCCGCGTTGTAGCGGCGCAGTCCGTCGTAGCAGAGGGTGCGCAGCAGCTCCTCCTTGCTCGGATAGCGGCGGTACAGCGCGCTGATGCCCACCCCCGCGCGCTCGGCGACGGCCGAGATCGGCGCCTTGGGTTCGGCCAGGAACACGTCGCGGGCGGCGGCCAGGATGAGTTCGTCATTGCGCGCGGCCTGCGCCTTACGGCCGGGTAGGGCGCGCTGAGCTGCGGGTTCGGCTGTCTTCGACATGAATCCGAGCCTACCACTTGAACGGAATGATCCGTTCCGTTACTGTTTGAACAGAACGAAGCATTCCGTTCCACTTAGGAGAGAATGATGAACGCCATCCGCCCCTTCCGCATCGACGTCCCCCAGGCCCAGCTGGACGACCTGGCCGAGCGGCTGCGCAAGGCGCTGTGGCCGAACGAGCTGCCTAGCGTGGGCGACGCGTACGGCGTCAGCGGTGACCGCGTCCGCGGCCTCGCCGAGTACTGGCTGAAGGAATTCGATTGGCGGGCACTGGAAGCCGAGCTCAACGCCTATCCGCAGTTCACCACCGAGATCGACGGCGAGGACATCCACTTCCTGCACATCCGGTCCTCCCGCGCGGATGCCACCCCGGTCATCCTGACCCACGGCTGGCCCGGTTCCGTCCTGGAATACCTCGACGTCATCGAGCCGCTCACCGAGCCCGAGTCCGCGGACGATCCCGCCTTCCACCTGGTGATCCCGTCCCTGCCGGGCTACGGCTGGTCCGGCCCGACCCGGTCCACCGGCTGGAACCGGTGGCGCACCGCCCGGGCCTGGGCGGAGCTGATGGAGCGGCTGGGCTATGCACGCTACGGCGCCATCGGCAATGACGCGGGTTCCATGATCTCCCCCGAAATCGGCCGGATCGCGCCCGATCGCGTGGTGGGAGTCCATGTGACGCAGCTGTTCTCGTTCCCCTCCGGCGATCCGGCGGAAATGGCCGACCTGTCCGCCGAGGACCAGGCGGGGCTGGCCCATCTGAAGTGGTTCTACGACAACAAGATGGCCTTCAATACCCTGCAGAGCCAGCAGCCGCAGACCCTGGCCTTCGCGCTCGCGGATTCACCGGTGGGTCTGCTGGGCTGGAATTCCCAGCTGTTCCCGGAGAGCGCCGACCCGGACTTCGTGATCGGCAATGTCGCCCTCTACTGGCTGACCGGCACCGCCGCCTCGTCGATCCGCTTCTACTACGAGGACGCCCACGCCTCCGAGGTGCCGCAGGGCCCCACCACCACCCCGACCGGACTGGCCATGTTCAAGGGCGACTTCCAGTCCATCCGCCGCTTCGCCGAGCGGGATCACAAGAACATCGTGAGCTGGCACGCCTACGACGTGAACTCGGGCTCGACCAGCGCCAATGATGCGGCGGGACACTACGCCGCGCACGAGGCGACCGACGTGCTGGTGGCGGATATTCGCGAATTCTTCGCCGGGCTGCGCTGATTCGCCTGGTTCCGCTCGAGGGCCGGCCCGGTTCATCCCACGGGCCGGCCTGGATCCTCCCGCATGTTCGCGAGACGCGCGGCGATGGTTCCCGGAGGCTCTCGCTGATGTACTGAATTCATCATCGCAACAACGAATTACACGAGGTGAGAGCCATGAAGGTCGCCATTTTCGGAGCCACCGGAACCGTCGGTCGCCACGTCGTCGCCCGTGCCCTCGCGGCCGGGCATCAGGTCACCGCACTGACCCGCGATCCCGCCAACCTGACCGCCGCACCCCACGAGCGGCTGCGCGTCGAGGTCGGCGATGTGCTGGACCCGGCCGCGGTGGAGCGCACCGTGATCGGGCAGGACGCGGTGATCGTCACCCTCGGCGCGGGCCGCAAGGGCGTGGTGCGCGCCGAGGGCACCAGCCACATCATCGAGGCCATGGCTCGGACCGGGGTGAAGCGGCTGATCTGCCAGTCCTCGCTGGGTGTCGGCGACAGCCGCGGCAATCTGAACTTCGTCTGGAAGTACGTCATGTTCGGCATGCTGCTGCGGCAGGCCTACGCCGATCACGTGCGGCAGGAAGAGTACGTGCTGGCCAGCGATCTGGACTGGACCATCGTGCGGCCCAGCGCCTTCACCGACGGACCGGCCACCGGGAACTACCGCCGGGATTTCCCGGCCACGGAAACCGGTCTGTCGCTGAAGATCTCACGCGCCGACATCGCCGATTTCCTCGTCGCACAGCTCACCGACGGCACCTACGTCCGTCGCGCCCCGGGCATCTCGAACTGACCCGCGGTGCCGCCGATCAGAAGCCGAAAACCTCCGCCATGGAGATGGATTCGTCGTCCCAGCGGCTTTCTATGGCCGTGCGCTCGGCATCCGGGAGGTACGGATCCCATCCGGCCCTGCGCCAGAAGGCTTCTCGATGCTCATCGCTGAGGGGATGCGGCGTGCTCATGGCGGATTCCCTGGATCGTGACGACCGTCACATCGATTCTAACGACGAGGTAGATCACTTGCGGCCGAGTCGCACACCCACTTGTGTGCGACGGAAAGAACTGAGCGCTCGTCCCCCATCGGGTACGAGCGCTCAGTCCTGCGGTGGCGGTGGCAAGCCCGCCGGTCAGGTGGTCTTCGGCGAGGTCAGGTCGTAGAGGGTGATGCCGTCCACCTCCTGCGAGTTGAAGTGCTCCTTCACCCACGCCGTGATCTGCGAGCTCTGGCTCTGGTTGCCGCCGTCGCCGCCGCGGTCGCCGCCCATCTGATTGCCACTGATGAAGTAGTGGATCCGGCCGACCTGCACGTACTCCTGGAACTCGGACAGGGTCGGCGAGGGGTCGCTGCCGTTGAAGCCACCGATCGGCATGACCGGCAGCTGGGTCGCCAGCTGGAATCCGGCCGCCGAGTTGGAGCTGACCGTCGCCGCCACCCAGGTGTACTCGGAGCCGTCGGCCTTCAGCAGCGCGGTGACCTTGTCACTCGGGTTGCTCGCCATCATCATGTTGCCCGCGCCGCCGCCGAATCCGCCTGGACCGCCCTCGGTTCCACCGGGTCCGCCGGTCGCGGTGTCACCGTGGTTCATGCCCATGCCGTGCTGACCGCCACCCGGCTGCCCGCCGGGCATGCCATTGCCGGGTCCCGCAATGCCACCCGGTCCGCCGTTGCCGGCGCGGCCGTTCGGCATGCCGTGGTCACCGCCGCGCGGACCGCCCGGACCCCAGCCGCCGCGCACCGCGGGTCCGGCCGAGGGCATCGGCCCCTGGTGTGCGGTGGCGATGCCATCCACGGCGTAGGCGGTAGGACCGGCCAGACCGACCAGCACCGCGGCCGCCGCGACGGCCAGACCGGCCTTGCGGGGCAGGCGAATCAGCAGGAGGACGGTGGCGACGATGCCGCCCACCAGGACCGCCCAGCGCAGCCACGGCACGAAGGACGTGCTGCGGGACAGAATGATCCACGCCGTGGCCGTGGTCAGGCCCATCGCCGGCACGGCGGCCAGACGTACCCACAGCCGATCGCGGTGCTGCCAGGCGAGCACCGAGCCCGCGCCGATCACCGCGGCCACGGCCGGGGCCAGCGCCACCGTGTAGTACGGGTGGAAGATGCCCTTCATGAAGCTGAACACCAGTCCGGTGCCCACCAGCCAGCCGCCGAACAGGATCAGCGTGGCGCGCTGCGGATCGGTGCGGGTCAGCTTGCCGCGCAGGGCGATTCCCGCCACCAGCAGCACCAGGGCGGCCGGGATGAGCCAGGCGATCTGACCGGCCTGCGCCGGTTCGAACAGCCGCCCGATACCGGGCGTGCCCCACATGCCGCCACCGCCGGTCGGCAGCTGGTCGCCGCCGCCGAAACCGCCGACGCTGCCCCGCTCATTGCCGTCGAGACGGCCCAGACCGTTGTAGCCGAGGGTGAGTTCGATGATCGAATTGTGCTGCGAGCCGCCGAAGTACGGGCGATCCGAGGCCGGCCACAGCTCGGCCAGCAGCACCCACCAGCCCGCGCCCGCCACCATGGCCGCGGCCGCGCCGAACAGTTGCGCGATGCGCTTGCCCAGCTTGGGCGGGCCCGCGATCAGGTAGGTCAGCGCCAGCGCGGGCACCACCAGCAGCACCTGCAGCTGCTTGGCCAGGAAGCCGAGTCCGATGAACGCGCCGGTGAGCAGCACCCACCGCCAGCGGCCGTCGGCGATCGCGCCGGTCATGGCCCAGGCCGCGGCCAGCATGAGGAACACCAGCATGGCGTCCGGGTTGTTGAACCGGAACATCACGGCGGCAATGGGAGTCAGCGCCAGCACCAGGCCGGCCAGCAGGCCGGCGCTCGCGCCGAAGCTGCGGCGCACGATGGCCCACAGCAGCGCCACCGAGGCCACGCCGAGCAGGGCCTGCGGCAGCAGCATGCTCCAGCTGTGCAGGCCGAAGATCCGCACCGAGATCTCCATGGGCCACAACGACAGTGGCGTCTTGTCCACGGTGATGGAGTTGGCCGCGTCGGAGGAGCCGAAGAACATGGCCTTCCACGACACCGAACCCGCCTGCACGGCGGCCGCGTAGAAGGAGTTGGCCCAGCCGTTCGCGGACAGGTTCCAGAGGTAGGCGATGGCGGTGCCGATCAGCAGGGCCGCCAGCGCCAGGTACTCCCGGCGGCCGGTGCGGGCCGCGGGCGGCTCGGCCGGGGACGGGGCGAGCCGGGGCTCGGTCAGAGTCGCGGTCATCGGTCGCCTCCTCGGTCAGCTCGATCAGTGGGGGTGTCGGACGGGGTGGTCCAGTACGGCAGGTCGCCGTGTTCGGGATGGCAGCGGCCGGGGAAGTCCACTCGCACCAGGCGGAAGCCGTCGTTCGGAAGCGCCTGTGGCGCAGGGAGGATCGTGGTCACCGGACCGCCTCGGGCACGGGATGCTTTCCGGCATTGCGGAAGACCCAGCGCAGGCCGACGAAGCGCAGCAGGGTGGCGACCAGGTTGGCGATCACCAGCACCAGCAGCTCCAGGTGCACCGCCGCATCCGGGGCCCAATGGTGCAGGGTGTAGAGCGAACCACTGGTCAGCGCCAGGCCGACGCCGAAGATGACCAGCCCCTGGAAGTGGTGCGACACCGCCTGACTGGACCCGCGCACCCCGAAGGTGAAGGCGCGGTTGGCTGCGGTATTGCCGATCGCGGTGACCAGCAGGGCCAGGAAGTTGGCGGCCTGCGCGCCCGTGATGCCCTGCAGCAGGACGTAGAGCAGCAGGTAGGCCAGGGTCGAGGTGACGCCGACGATGCCGAAGCGGACCAGCTGCCCGACCATGCCCAGCGGTACGCCCTCCACCAGCGGCTCGCGGCCGATGGCGGCGCGCAGCTCGTTGATGGGGAGCCGGCCGGTGGTCAGCGCGCGGCCGACCCGCCAGACGCCGAGCAGGTCCTTGCGGGCCGTGTCGATGATGTCCACCCGGGAGTCCGGATCGTCGATCCAGTCCACCGGCACCTCGTGGATGCGCAGCCCGATGCGCTCGGCCAGCACCAGCAGTTCGGTGTCGAAGAACCATTCGCCGTCCTCGACGAGCGGCAGCACCAGCTTGGCCACGTCGCCGCGCATGGCCTTGAAGCCACACTGCGCGTCGGAGAACTTGGCCTGCAGCGAGGCCCGCAGGATCAGGTTGTAGCAGCGGGAGATGATCTCGCGCTTGGGCCCGCGCACCACCCGTGAGGAGGAGGCCAGCCGGGTGCCGATGGCGACGTCGGAGTGCCCGGACACCAGCGGCGCGACCAGCGGTAGCAGCGCGTTGAGGTCGGTGGACAGGTCCACGTCCATGTAGGCGACGACCTGGGCGTCGGAGGCCTGCCAGACCTCGCGCAACGCGCGGCCGCGGCCCTTGCGGTCCAGATGCACCACCCGCACGCCGTCCATCTGGTCGGCCAGCTGCCGGGCCACCTCGAGAGTGTTGTCGGTGGAGGCGTTGTCGGCGATGGTGATGCGCGCCGTGAAGGGGAAGTTCAGCGTGAGGAACGCGTGCAGTCTGCGCACGCAGGGGCCGAGGTCGACCTCTTCGTTGTAGACCGGAACGACCACGTCCACGACGGGCGCGGTCACTGCTTCTGCGGGTTCCGCCGCCCGCACGGCGGTTACGGTGTCGTTCATGGTGACCAATCTCGATCACCAGACTCACATCAGTCTGCGGCCTGCCTGGGAGGTTCCTGGGAGCCGCTTGCCTCGGCGTCGATTTCGTGCGATGCACGACCCCGGATCGAGATCGCGCGGGCCCCGCCGTGATCGTGCTAGCTCGGTCCGAGATGCAGCCGCCACAGCGGGGAGACCGGTCCGTGTCCTTTACCCAGGTCGTACGACGCTTCCAGGCAGCGGAAGGTCCATTCCTTGGCGAAGGCGACGGCGTCGGGGACCGAGTAGCCGTGGGCCAGCGCGCAGCAGATGGACGCGGCCAGGGTGTCGCCGCCGCCGTGATCATTGCCGGTGACCAGGCGCCGGGCGGGGAGCTCGTGGAAGGTGTCACCGTCGAAGAGCAGATCGGTGGACTGCTCCGAGGTGCGCAGGTGGCCGCCCTTGACGATGGCCCACTGCGGGCCCAGCGCGATGAGCGCCTCGGCGGCCTTGCGGGCGGAAGCGTCGTCGATCACGTCGATGCCGGTGATCAGACGGACCTCGTCGAGGTTGGGGGTGACCACGGTGGCCAGCGGAATCAGGGTGTGGCGCACCGCATCCAGGGCCTCGGCGTGCAACAGGGCGTCGCCGTGCATGGAGGCGGCGACCGGATCGACCACCAGCGGGATGCTGCCCTGGCGTCCGATGCCGACCTCGCGGCAGACCGCCGCCACGGCCTCGATGATGGCGGTGGAGGCCAGCATGCCGGTCTTGGCCGCGCCGATTCCGATGTCGCCGACCACGGTTCGCACCTGGTCGGCCACGATCTGCGGCGGGATCTCGTGGAAACCGCTGACGCCGACGGTGTTCTGCACGGTCACCGCGGCGACCGCCACGCACGCGTGCACACCGCACAGGGCCATGGTGCGGGAGTCGGCCTGGATGCCCGCGCCGCCGCCGGAGTCGGTGCCCGCGATGGTGAGGGCGCGGACCGGGGTGGTGCCGTTCGGGGCAAGCGGTAAGAGTTGCACGGCGCTTATCTTGCCCTCCGCTTCGCTCCGGGCGGGTTCGCGGCCCTGGAGGTCTCGAACCTTGGGGGCGATCGATCGCGGATATTGAAAATCATTATCATTAAATGGTGACTTCAACTCAGCTGCCTGTGACCGTGCTGTCGGGATTCCTCGGTGCGGGCAAGACGACCCTGCTCAACCACATCCTGGCCAATCGGGAGGGCCGCCGGGTGGCGGTCATCGTCAATGACATGAGCGAGGTGAACATCGACGCGGCGCTGGTCGCGGGGCAGGGGCATCTGGACCGCACCGAGGAGAGACTGGTCGAGCTCACCAACGGCTGCATCTGCTGCACGCTGCGCGAGGACCTCATCGAATCGGTGGGAAAGCTGGCGCGGGAGGGGCGTTTCGACCAGCTGGTCATCGAATCCACCGGAATCTCCGAGCCGATGCCGGTGGCGGCCACCTTCGAGTGGGAGTTCGAGGACGGCTTTCAGCTCGGTGAACTCGCGCGCCTGGACACGATGGTGACGGTCGTGGACTGCTCCACCTTCCTCGCCGAAGTGGTGAAGGGGCAGGCCCTGGCCGAGCGGAATCTGCAAGCGGGAGAAGGGGATGCGCGCACCATCGCCGACCTGCTGGTCGATCAGGTCGAGTTCGCGAATGTGCTGGTGCTCAACAAGACCGACCTGGTGAGCGCGAATGCCGTCGGAACCGTGGAGGCCACGATCCGGCGATTGAACCCGGGCGCGCGGATCCTGCGCGCCGCGCACGGCGTCGTCGACCTCGCCGAAGTCCTCGGCACCGGCCGCTACCGCCCCGATCTCGCCGCCCAATTCGAGGGCTGGGACGAGGAATTGGCGGGCGGCCACACCCCCGAAACCGAGGAATACGGCATCAGCAGCCTCACCTTCACCGCCGACCGTCCCTTCCACCCCGAACGCCTCGACGCCGCCCTCGCCCAGTTACAGAGACTGCTCCGCAGCAAAGGCTTCTTCTGGCTGGCGAGCCGCCCCCACCTGGCTGCCATCTGGTCCCAGGCCGGTCCGAACCTGACCTTCGAAGCCGGCGGCTATTGGGACGCGCTCGACATGCAGCCCGGCCAGGAAATCGTCTTCATCGGCATCAGACTCGACCGCCCTCACGTCCACGACCTCCTGACCTCAGCCCTCCTCACCGACGCCGAACTCGCTGCGGGCCACCAGGAATGGCTCAGCTACCCCGACCCCTTCCCCTCGTGGGGCCCATCCCACAACCACGCCTGACCATCCGAATCGGCGGCGACTCCCCGATCGACTCCACCGCCAGTGACGCAGGTCATTCGAAGGTGATGTCACAAGACCGGACGATTCAGACTCTTGTGTGCGAATCGCTGAAAAGGAGTCGCCACCATGAACATCGCCCTGTGGATCTGCGCCGGACTACTGGCAGCCGTAGCCCTCTTCGGCGGCCTCACGAAGATCGTCGTTCCCAAGGAGAAGCTGGCCGGCGCCCCCGGCGGCGGCTGGACCGGCGACGCCACCGCCACATTCGTCAAAACCCTCGGCGCCCTGGAAGTCCTGGCCGCCCTGGGCCTCACCCTCCCCGCAGCCCTGGACACAGCCCCGTTCATGGTCCCGGTCACCGCCATCTGCTGGATCCTCCTGATGATCGGCGCCATGATCACCCACCTCCGCCACGGCGACCGAGCCGCCTTGATCGCCAACGTGCTCTACCTGGCCCTGGCCCTGTTCATCACCGTAGGCCGCTTCTGGCTCCACCCCTTCTGACCAGCACCGAGCGCCCAACCGAGATACGCGCTACCCGATCCCTCGCGATCCAGCATTTATCGGGCTGTCGTGGGGTGCGGCGCGGCGGGCTCCGACGAACAGAAGGATTGTCGCGAGCGCCATGATCGGCCAGGGGGTGGGCGCGAGGACGATGGCGCCGATCACCGTCCAAATCCCCAGAATCCACGCGATGAAGGGCGGTGGCGTGATGTGCCGGTTGTCGAGCCAGAGCACGGTCAGGCCGAGCACGATCAGCGGAATGCCGAAGCTGTCCAGGGAGAGCCAGTAGGCGCTGTCCGCCGGGCTCATGGCGGCGAAGTCGTCACCCCACAGCTCCCCGCTGAACCACGCTCCGGCGTGGCGTGCCGCGTGCTCGATCGTCAACGCGCCCACGGTGTGTGCGGCTCCGAAGAATACGATGAGCCGACCAGCCCACTTGATCATCCGAACTCCCCATTTCTCCTGCGGGGGTGCGTGTCTCGTTCCCCCGCCAGTCTTGTTATACGGTGGCGTATAGCAGCGAGAGTAGCCCTGATATACGGTGCCGTATAGAAGGCGAGGCGTGAGAGGAGTCACCATATGGGCGTGGCCCGCACCCCGCGCGAGGCGTGGATCGAGCAGGGCTTGCAGACGCTCGTCGACAGCGGCGTGGAAGCGGTCCGCATCGAAGTCCTGGCCAAGCAGCTGGGCGTGACCAAGGGCGGGTTCTACGGGTACTTCCCCGACCGCGCCGCCCTGTTGGAGGCAATGCTGGATGTCTGGGAGCGCGAGAGCACCGACGAAGTGCTCGAAACCATTGCGCTCGAAGACGACCCGCGGGACAGGATCACGCTCGCCGGCCGATTGACCTTGTCCCCCAACCGTTTGCTGGCGATCGACCTGGCGGTCCGGGACTGGGCCCGCCGCGATGAATCGGTCGCCGCCCGGCTGCGCCGCGTCGACGACCGTCGAATGGCCTTGCTACGCGAGACCATCGGCACCTTCTGCTCCGACCCCGACGAGATCGAGGCCCGCAGCCTGCTCGCCTTCTGCCTGGCCATCGGAAACCAGTTCCTCGCCGCCGACCATCCCGGCCGCACCCGCGCCCAGGTCCTCGCCCGCGCCGCCGCGATCCTCCTCGACCGCCCCGCACAGCCGGACCGCTAGCCATCAACGCCGTTCCGACCAGCCGGATCGCCACTGTTCAGCGCTCGGTCTCGAGTGGCGGCGGTCGGCGGATGGTCAGTGGCGGGCGGCCAGGGCGGTGTGGAGGGTGGCGGCCCACTGTTGGACGATTTCCTTGCGGCGCAGGGAGTCGTCGGTGAGGACATCGGCGAGGCCGAGGCCGCGGGCCAGGTCGAGGGTGGCCTGCACCAGGTGGTGGGCGACCGGATCCGAGTCGTCCACGCCCAGCGCCTCGACGGCCATCCGATGCGAGATGCGGCCGAAGCGGGCTTCCATGGGGACGATTCGTTCCCGCAGGGCCGGGTCGGCGGCCGCGTGGGTCCACACCTGCAGCGCCGCCTTGAACAGCGGGCTGGTGTAGGACTCGACCAGGCCGGCCACCACCGCCTCGGTGCGCGCGACGCCCTCGGCGACGTCGGCGACCGCGAGGGCGTCGGCCTTGGCCTGGTCCATCCGGGTGTCGAACATGTATTCCAGGGCGGCGGTGATCAGATCCTCACGGGTGGGGAAGTGATGCTGGGCCGCGCCGCGCGACACCCCGGCCCGTTCGGCCACCACCGCGACCGTGGCGGCCGCCCAGCCCGTCTGGGCCAGGCAGTCGATGGTCGCCTCCAGCAGCCGCTGCCGGGTGGCCCGGCTGCGGTCCTGCTTGGGTTCGTGGGGTGTCGCCATGGTTGCCTATTCTGCCCAGCTGGGTGGGCGGCGCTGCATGAAGGCCGTGATGCCCTCGATCACCTCGGGGGTGCCGAAGAAGCTCGCGGAGCGTTTGGCCAGGTCCTCGGCCCCGCGGTCGAAGGCCGTGAGCAGGTCCGCGTTGACGAGCTGTTTGGCTTCGGCCAGGCCCTGCGGTGCGCCCTTGCGGAGTTCACCGAGCAGCCGGGCGGTCTCGGCCGCGGGGTCGTCGGCGGCGATGGTGATGAGGCCGATGCGTTCGGCCTCGGCCGCGTCGAAGGTCTCGCCGGTCTGGAAGTAGCGGGCCGCCGATCGGCCGGTCATGCGCGGCAGCAGGGTCAGCGAGATCATGAACGGGGCCAGGCCGATCCGCACCTCGGTCAGCGCGAAGCTGCTGTTCCGCCCGGCGACCACGAGGTCGCAGGCGGCGATGATGCCCATGCCGCCCGCCCGCACGTTGCCGTCCACCTGCGCCACCACGGGCTTGGGCATGGCGAGGATGTCGCGCAGTACCGAGATCATCCAGCGGGTGCGGATGTCGGCGGCGGCCGCCGGGTCGGCGTCCACCGCCTCCTTGAGATCCGCGCCCGCGCAGAAGGTGTTGCCGGTGTGGGTGAGCACCACCCCGCGCACCGCGTCGTCCCCGGTCGCCCGCGCCAGGCCCGCGAGCAGTTCGGTGACCAGCCGGGAGGACAGGGCGTTGCGATTGTGCGGGGAGTCCAGGGTCAGTACCGCGAATCCGTCGCGCACCTCGTAGCGCACGAACGGCGCGTCCGCGGCGGCACCGGCTGTGTCGGTCATCGAATACTCCTGCTGCTGTGTGGCTTTCGGGTGCGGGAGGGACGAGTGGCGGTGGCCGCGCACACCGCCGCCACTCGTCGCCCCGGTCAGTAGGACCGGGGCAGACCCAGCGAGTGCTGGGCCACGAAATTGAGGATCATCTCGCGGCTGACCGGCGCCACCCGGGCGATGCGGGCGGCGGCCAGCATGCCCGCCAGGCCCACGTCCGAGGTCAGGCCGGAACCGCCGTGGGTCTGGATGGCCTGGTCGAGTGCCTTGATACTGGCTTCGGCCGCAGCGTATTTCGCCATATTGGCGGCCTCGGCGGCGCCGAAGTCGTCGCCGGAGTCGTAGAGGAACGCGGCCTTCTGCATCATGACCTTGGCCAGTTCCAGCTCGATCTTCACCTGCGCCAGCGGGTGCGAGATGCCCTGGTGCGCGCCGATCGGCGCGCCCTTCCACACCGCGCGCTCCTTGGCATAGGCCACGGCCCGGTCGATGGCGTAGCGGCCCATGCCGACCGCCATGGCCGCGCCCATGATGCGCTCCGGGTTCAGGCCCGCGAACAGCTGCGCGATGGCCGCGTCCTCCTGGCCGACCAGGGCGGTGGCGGGCAGCCGCACATCGTCGAGGAACAGCGTGAACTGGTTGTCCGGCTCGAGAATGTCCATCTCCTGCTTCGTCTTCACGAAGCCGGGGGCGTCGGTGGGGACGATGAACAGGGCGGGCTGCAGGTTGCCGGTCTTGGCGTTCTCGGAGCGGGCCACGATGAGCACCGCCTCGGCCTGGTCCACGCCGGAGATGAAGATCTTGCGGCCGTTGAGGATCCAGTCCTCGCCGTCGCGGCGGGCGGTGGTGGTGATCTTGTGCGAATTGGAGCCCGCGTCCGGCTCGGTGATGCCGAAGACCATCTTCGACGAGCCATCGGCCAGCTTGGTCAGCCAGTGCTGCTTCTGTGCCTCGGTGCCGTACTTGGTGATGATGGTGCCGCAGATGGCGGGCGAGACCACCATGAGCAGCAGGCCGCAGCCCTGCGCCGCCAATTCCTCCTGCACGAGCGCGAGTTCGTAGATGCCCGCGCCACCGCCGCCGTACTCCTCGGGCAGGTTCACGCCCAGGAAGCCGAGCTTGCCGGCCTCGTCCCACAGCTCGTCGAAGGGCTCGTTGCGGCGAGCCTTGGGGCCGGCGTAGTCGCGGAAGTTGTACTTGGCGGCCAGCTTGGCGACCGCGGCCCGCAGCGCCTTCTGCTCGTCGGTCTCGATGAAACTCATTGCCTACTCCTGATCTTCGCTGTGGACCACGGCGAGAACCGCGCCGACCTCGACCTGCTGGCCGGCGGAAACGTTCAATTCGGTGAGCACGCCGGCGGTGGGTGCGGCAATGGTGTGCTCCATCTTCATCGCCTCCAGCCACAGGATGGGCTGGCCCTTCTCGAGCCGGTCGCCGACCGCCGCGCCCAGGCGGATGACCGCGCCCGGCATCGGGGCCAGCAGCGAGCCCTCGGCTACCTGGTCGGCCGGGTCTTCGAAGCGCGGCAGGCGGCGTACGGCCACCGGGCCGAGCGGGGAATCCACCGCGACCAGGTCGCCGTAGCGGGCGATCTCGAAGCGCCGGCGCACCGGGCCGCGCTCCCCCGGGACCTGGAGCACCACGAGATCCGGTGTGGCCTCCAGCAATTCGAGCCCGTCGTGGCCCTCGACCTCGACACCCGTGCGGGTCAGGCGGTAGCGCACCTCGTGCTTGCCGGTCAGGCGCGACTCGTAGGACTTGGACTGCGGCTGCGACGGCAGATTGCGCCAGCCGCTGGGCAGGCCGCTGCCGACCCGGGCCGCGCGGCGGTTGGCGGCGGCGTCGGCGAGCGCGGCGGCCACGATGGACAGCTGCTCGCCGGCCTCGGAAACCAGTGGCGCCGAAAGCTTCTCGAGATCGTGGGTCGCGAAGAACGCCGTGTCGGTGTCGCCCGCCAGGAACGCCGGATGCCGCAGCACCCGCACCAGCAGGTCGCGGTTGGTGACCAGACCGTGGATCTTGGCCCGCTGCAACGCGCTCGCCAGCAGATGCGCCGCCTCGTCCCGGGTTTCGGCGAAGGAGATGACCTTCGACAGCATGGGGTCGTAGTGCACGCCCACCACCGAGCCGTCCACCACGCCGGTGTCCAGGCGTACACCCGGCTCGGTCAGCACGGTGAATTCGCCCAGGGTGCCCGGGATGTCGAGCTGGTGGACGGGGCCGGACTGCGGCTGCCAGTCGTGGGCCGGATCCTCGGCGTACAGGCGCACCTCGATCGAGTGGCCACGCATCTCCGGCTGCCGCGCGGGCAGCGCGCGACCGGCGGCCACCTGCAGCTGCAGGCGCACCAGGTCCAGGCCGGTGACCTGCTCGGTGACCGGATGTTCCACCTGCAGACGGGTATTCATCTCCAGGAAGAAGAAGTCGCCCTTCTCGTCGGCCAGGAATTCGACGGTGCCCGCACCCTCGTAGCCGATGGCCTCCGACGCCAGCCGCGCCGCTTCGAACAACCGCGCCCGCATGCTCTGCCCATCGGCCATGCGCGCGGGCTCTCCGTGGTTACGCTGCGCAAGCGCTGGGAGGTGGAGCGGCTCCTCCGAGCCTGACGCGCGCATGGCGTCGACCTTCTCGACCAGCGGCGACGGAGCCTCCTCGACGACCTTCTGGTGGCGGCGCTGGATCGAGCACTCGCGCTCGCCGACCGCCCACACGGTGCCGTGGGTGTCGGCCATGACCTGCACCTCGATGTGGCGCCCGGTCTCCAGGTAGCGCTCGCAGAAAACGGTCGGATCGCCGAAGGCGGACTGGGCTTCCCGCTGCGCCGCCTCGATCTGACCGGTCAGCTCGGACAGTTCGCGCACCACGCGCATGCCGCGACCGCCACCGCCGGCGGACGCCTTGATCAACACCGGAAGCATGTCGGCGGTGACCTCGGCCGGATCCAGCTGCTTCAGCACCGGGACCCCGGCGGCGTCCATCATCTTCTTGGACTCGACCTTGGAGCCCATCTGCTCGATGGCCGCGACCGGCGGGCCGATCCAGACGAGGCCGGCGGCCTGCACGGCCTTGGCGAATTCGGCGTTCTCGGAGAGGAATCCGTAGCCGGGGTGGATGGCGTCGGCACCGGCGGCCAGGGCAGCCTCGATGATCAGCTCGGCACGCAGGTAGGTCTCGCCAGGGGTGTTGCCCGGCAGGCGAATTGCGGCATCCGCCTCGGCCACATGGGGAGCGTTCGCGTCGGCGTCGGAATAGACCGCCGTGGTCGCGATACCCATGCGACGGCAGGTGGCGAACACCCGCCGTGCGATCTCGCCACGGTTGGCGACCAGAACGTTGGTAATCACTGTGCCCATTGGGGTCGCAATGCTCATCTCTGGCCTCACATCCGGAAGACGCCGAAGCCCTCGGCGCCCTTGATCGGGGAATTGTGGATGGCGGACAACGCCATTCCCAACACCGTGCGGGTGTCACGCGGGTCGATGACGCCGTCGTCGTAGAGCCGGCCCGACATGAACATGGGCAGTGATTCGGCCTCGATCTGCGCCTCGATCATGGCGCGCATCCCGGCGTCGGCCTCCTCGTTGAAGGGCATGCCCTTGGCCTCGGCCGCGGCCCGGCCCACGATGGAGATGACGCCGGCCAGCTGCGCGCCGCCCATGACGGCGGATTTGGCGCTGGGCCAGGCGAACACGAAGCGCGGATCGTAGGCGCGCCCGCACATGCCGTAGTGGCCGGCGCCGTAGGACGCGCCCATGAGCAGCGAGATGTGCGGCACCTTCGAATTCGACACCGCGTTGATCATCATCGCGCCATGCTTGATGATGCCCTTCTGCTCGTACTCCTTGCCGACCATGTAGCCGGTGGTGTTGTGCAGGAACAGCAGTGGCGTGTTCGACTGGTTGGCCAGCTGGATGAACTGGGTGGCCTTCTGCGCTTCCTCCGAGAACAGCACGCCGCGGGCATTGGCGAGAATGCCGACCGGGTAGCCGTGCAGTTCCGCCCAGCCGGTCACCAGGCTGGAACCGTAGAGCGGTTTGAACTCGTCGAAGTCGGAGCCGTCGACCACGCGGGCGATGACCTCGCGCGGATCGAACGGGATCTTGAGGTCGGTCGGCACGATGCCGAGCAGTTCCTCCGAGTCGTACATCGGCTCGATCACCTCGGCGACCGGGCGCGCGGCCGGACCCTGCTTCTGCCAGTTCAGCCGCTTGACGATGGAACGGCCCAGCCGGATCGCGTCCTGCTCGTCCACGGCCAGGTAGTCGGCCAGACCCGAAATGCGGGCGTGCATTTCGGCGCCGCCGAGGGATTCGTCGTCGGACTCCTCACCGGTGGCCATCTTCACCAGCGGCGGACCGCCCAGGAACACCTTGGAGCGCTCCTTGATCATGACCGTGTAGTCGGACATGCCCGGGACGTACGCGCCACCGGCGGTGGAGTTGCCGAAAACCAGTGCGATGGTGGGGATTCCGGCCGCCGACAACCGGGTGAGGTCCCGGAACATGCGCCCGCCGGGGACGAAAACCTCTTTCTGCGTCGGCAGATCCGCGCCGCCGGACTCGACCAGGCCGATCACCGGCAGCCGGTTCTCCAGCGCGATGTCGTTCATGCGCAGGTTCTTGCGCAGCGTCCACGGATTCGACGTACCGCCGCGCACGGTCGGATCCGGCGCCACGATCATGCACTCGACGCCCTCGACAATGCCGATGCCCGCGATCACGCTGGCGCCCACATGGAAGTCGCTGCCCCAGGCCGCGAGCGGGGCCAGCTCCAGGAACGGCGAATCCTCGTCGATGAGCAGTTCGATGCGCTCACGCGCGGTCAGCTTGCCGCGCTTGCGGTGCCGGGCCATCTTGTCCGGGCCACCGCCGGCGATGTTCTTGGCGTACTCGGCCTCCACCTCGGCCAGCTTGGCCGTCATGGCCTCGGCGGCGGCCTGATAGTCCGCCGAATTCGGGTCTACGGACGTGCGCAGAATACTCAAGACTGGAACCCCAATCGCTTGGCCGCGAGGCTGGTCAGGATCTCGTTGGTGCCGCCGCCGATGCCGAGGATGCGGACATCGCGGTAGTGGCGCTCGACTTCGGACTCACGCATGTAGCCGAGGCCGCCGAAGAGCTGCACCGCCTGGTGGGCAACCCATTCCGCGGTCTCCACGGCGGTGTTCTTGGCGAAGCACACCTCGGCGATCAGATCGGTCTCACCGCGGGCGGCGCGCTCGGCCACCGCGTGCGTGTACACGCGCGCGACATCGATGCGGCGCGCCATCTCCGACAGCGTGTTCTGCACGGCCTGGCGGCTGATCAGCGGGCGGCCGAAGGTCTCCCGGTCCCGGCACCACTGCAGCGTCAGGTCCAGGCAGCGCTGGGCGTGCCCGTACCCCTGCACGGCCAGCCCCACCCGCTCGCTCACGAAAGCCTGTGCGATCTGGGCGAATCCGCTGTTCTCCGGGCCCACCAGGTTCGAGACCGGCACTCGCACATCGACATACGACAGTTCGGCGGTGTCCGAGCACAGCCAGCCCATCTTCTCCAGCTTGCGGCTGACGGTGAACCCGGGCGTGTCCTTCTCCACCACCAGCAGCGACACACCCGCCGCGCCCGGACCGCCGGTACGCACCGCGGTCACCACGAAATCGGCGCGCACACCGGAGGTGATGAAGGTCTTGGACCCGTTCACGATGAAATCGTCGCCGTCCCGGACCGCCGTGGTCCGCAGATGCCCGACATCCGAACCGCCGCCCGGTTCGGTGATGGCCAGCGACCCGATCTTCTCGCCCGCCAGCGTCGGCCGCACCCAGCGCTCGATGTGCTCGGCATTGCCCGAGGCGATGAGGTGCGGCACCGCGATACCGCAGGTGAACAGGGAGGCGAACAGGCCGCCCGAGCAGCCCGCGTAGTGCAGCTCCTCGGCCACGATGGCGGCGTCGATGCCGTCGCCACCGGAACCGCCGGCGGATTCCGGGAACTGGATGCCTAGCAGCCCCAGCGCACCCGCCTTCTTGTGCAGCTCACGCGGGATCTCGCCGTTGCGCTCCCACTCGTCCAGATACGGCAGCACCTCCCGCTCCGCGAAACCGCGCACGGTGGCGCGCAATTCGCGGCGTTCGGGTGTCTGCCACGGGTCTGCATATCCGGCGCTCATACCGCCTCGTTCCCTTCCGCGAGGCCGAACCCTCGCCTGTCGCCGGCCCGGCCGGTCCACGGCCGTAGCGCAGGTCCGCCGCGCCGCCTCACGGCAGCAACTCCGCGGGGATGTCGAGGTACCGGGCGCGCAGCCATTCGCCGAGCCCCTTGGCCTGCGGGTCGAAGCGGGCCTGATAGGCCACGCCCGCGCCGAGCAGGCCCTCGACAATGAAGTTCAGTGCCCGCAGATTCGGCAGCACGTGCCGGGTGACCGGCAGCGCGGCGGTCTCCGGCAGCAGGCGGCGCAGCTCGTCGACGGTCAGCGTGTGCACCAGCCAGCGCCACTGCTCCTCGGTGCGCACCCAGACGCCGATATTGGCATTGCCGCCCTTGTCGCCACTGCGGGCCAGCGCGATCGCGCCCAGCGGGGCGCGAGTGGTCGCTCCGGCCGGAAGCGGCTGCGGCAGTTCCGGTTCCGCGACCGCAGCCAGCTCCAGGGTTTCCCCGGCCGGCGCGATCGCCACCTCGGTGCCGTCCGCCAGGACCGCCGTATGCGGAATCTCCTTGGAATCCACGTATCCCGGCGTGAACACCCCGTACGGACCGCCATTGCCGGGCGGGGCCGTCAGCGAGAAGCCGGGGAAGCTGGCCAGAGCCAATTCCACTGCGACACTGGAGAACGCGCGGCCCACCTTGTTCGGATCCGGGTCCCGGACCACACAGCGCAGCAGGGCGCTGGCCTGCTCCTCGGTGTCGGCGTCGGGCCGGTCCAGCCGCGCCAGGGTCCACTCCAGCTCGGCGGGCCGCGCCGGCAGCCACGACTCCAGCTGCCGTTGCGCCAGTTCGGCTTTGGCCTCGATATCCAGGCCGGTGAGGATGAACTCCATCTCGTTGCGGAATCCGCCGATGGCGTTGGTCGACACCTTGGTCTGCGGCGGCGGGGCCTCCCCGGTCACGCCACTGATCAGTACCCGGTCGGGGCCCTCCTGGCTCACCTCGAGGGTGTCGAGTCGCGTGGTGACATCCGGCCCGGCGTAGCGCGCGCTCTGGATCTCGTACATGAGCTGGGCTTTCACCGTGTCCACGGTGACCGCGCCGCCGGTGCCCGCATGCTTGGTGATGACACTGCTGCCATCGCGCCGCACCTCGGCGATCGGGAAGCCCGGCCGCCCCAGATCGGCGATCTCGGTGAAGAAGGCGAAATTGCCGCCGGTGGCCTGGGTGCTGCACTCGATGACGTGCCCCGCCACCACCGCACCGGCCAGCGCGTCGTAATCGGTTCGGCCCCAGCCGAAATGCGCGGCCGCGGGACCGACCACCACCGAGGCGTCGGTGACCCGCCCGGTCACCACGATGTCCGCGCCCGCGGTCAGGCATTCGGCGATGCCCCACGCGCCCAGGTAGGCGTTCGCGGTGAGCGGCGCGCCCAGCCCCAGCTCTCCGGCCCGCGCCAGCAGATCGTCACCGGTCACGTACGCGACCTTCGGTGCGAGACCGAGCTTTTCGGCCACCTCCCGCACCCGCTGGGCCAGCCCGGCCGGATTCAGCCCGCCCGCATTGGCGACGATCTTCACCCCGGACTCGAGGGCCAGGCCGAGGCTGCCCTCCAGCTGCTTCACAAAGGTTTTGGCGTAGCCGAGGTTCGCGTCCTTCATGCGATCGCGTCCCAGGATCAGCATGGTGAGCTCGGCCAGATAGTCGCCGGTGAGCACGTCGAGCTGCCCGCCCTCGAGCATCTCCCGCATGGCGCTGAGGCGATCGCCGTAGAACCCGGAACAGTTGCCGATCCGAATCAGATCCGGAGTGTCGGCGAGCTGACTCATGGCGGGCCTCCCTGTGCACCTGCGCTGTCACAGCGCGGTCGGCGCAGCCTCGGTGCTGCGGTCGGTTACAGGGTCACATCGGTCCCGGAAAAAATCAAGCCCGCGTGCTTGTTATTTTCCAGAATCCCAGGTCGGGACCGGTCTCCGGTACGTCGGCAACCTTCAGGCACACTGAACAGGTGTCCTCAGACGTCACCGTGATCGTCCTGCTCGCCCTCGCCGGATTCCTGCTCGGCGGGGCGTACTCGCTGTTCAAGACCTCCCGCCCGCTGGCCATCGGGCTCGCCGTCTGCGGCGTGCTCGCGGCCGTGGGCGCGGTGCTCTGGATGACGAACTGACTCTCGGGCCGGCGGACCGTCACTCGGCTTCGAGGCGGAAGATGCGGAGATCTTCCGGGACGCCGCTCAGGGGAGCCGCGAAAAAGCTACGGCGATAGGGCTTTACGCCCAGGCCGAGCTCCTCGAGGGTCTCCGGGCGCAGCGAGTCCAGGGTCACGCCCGAGAGCATGGTGTTGCCATTGCCGCCCGCCTCCATGACGCGGGCCGCGATGTTCACATCGATGCCGAGCCAGTCGCCGCCGATCTCGCGCGGACTGCCGGTGTGCAGCCCCAGGCGCATCTGCGGGCGATAGCCGTCCACCGATACCGCCGACAGGTTCTCCTTGGCCGCCACCGCCGCCCGTACGGCCCGGTCCGCGGACGGGAACACGGCCATCACGCCGTCACCCATGCGCTTGACCACCTGGCCGCCGCGATCCACGATGGGCGGCTCGATGGCCTTGGCCACCCGCCGCAGCAGGTCCAGGGTCACCTCGTCCCCCGCGGCCAGGGACCAACTGGAGAAGGCCACCAGATCGGTGAACATGATGGTGATCTCCTGCGGGCCGCGGCCCTTGCCGATCCGCTCCAGCACGGCCTGCCAGACCTGCAGCGCACCCAGCCCCAATTCGCGTGCGGCACTGGGGGAATCACCGACCAACTTGTCCGCCGCGCGGGCCACGGCACGCGCGCCGCCGGGTCCGGAGACCGAGAGCGGATCACCGAAGGCCGGATCGCCGGGCAGGTTCTCGCGCGCCTTACGGATGGCGTCGATGATGTCGCCGCGCTGATTGGCGGCATTGACCATGGCCGAGAGCTGCCCGGGGAAACGGCCGCGCCGCCGCCCGGCCTGCGACTCGTCGGTCTCGTCGGGGTCCTCGGACAGTTCCGCGGGAATCAGGGGGATGACCACATCCGGGTCGATGCGGGGTTGCCGTGCCCGGCTGGGGGGCGCGTCGCGGGACCGGTTGCGATCGGTTCCCAGTCCGTCCGTACGGTTCGCGTCGGAGGCGCGTTCACCGCCGTCGGAGGGTCGTTCGCTCACGCCCAGAGCGTATCTCAGCGTTCCGTCGTGGAATGGATCAATGATTGCCACCTGACACCTCCCGATCGGTGCGAGCGGCCACATCATTGGACCCGCCGAAGGTTTGAGTGTTTTGGTTGCTGTTTCGATGCTACCGACCGTCTAGTACGACGGCCAACCGATCCATGCCGACAGGAAAAGTTAGCTGGCACACACTTTTGGTCCGTTACGACACCGGCCCGATACGGAGAATCCGTATCGGGCCGATGCTCGCCGCCGTGCCGGGCAGTGGCCGGCGGCCCCTAGGGCAGGGTCTGTGTGCGCTCTACGCGTCGCGCTTATTTACCACGAACAACGCGGCTGCGAAGATCAATCCAACAAAGACCGCGAAGTAGACCAGGCCGCCCCACGGACCCCAGTGCCAGTACGACGACTTGGCATCCACGGTGCCCAGGAACAGGCCCGCGTTCTGGAACGGCAGCAGCACCTGGATCTCCCGGCCGATCTTGCCGAACGCGCCGACCATGGGCTCGAGGATGACCGGCCACACGATCAGCAGCGACAGCGCGCCCGCCGACTGCCGGATCAGCGTGCCCACACCGACCGCCAGGAAGACCACCAGCAGGATGAACAGCGGCACGGCGTAGAAGACCCGCAGATCACCACTGCTCAGGCTCAGGTGGCTGCCCGCGTCGTGGTTCACCATGACCTTGAAGATGAAGAAGCCGAGAAAGGTCAGCGCCGCACTCAGCAACGCCATAGCAAACCCGATGACACCGGCCTTGGTGAGCAGCACGGTGGTTCGACCGGGAACCGCGAGGAAGGTGGTCTTGATGGTGCCGAAGCGGTATTCACTGGTGACCGCGAGCGCCGCCAGGATCATGACCATCAGGTAGCCGAAACCCGGAATGCCCTGGGCCAGGCCGGTGATACCGAGGCCCGCCACCGAGTTCTCCGCGTACGGCGCATCGGCCGGGGTCATCTTGCCTTGGGCCAGCTGATCCTCGAAGACCCGCCAGGACGCGTTCAGGGCCAGGCTGAACAGCGCCGCGATACCCAGCGCGAACACCACCAGCAGCGCGGTGCACCAGACCGGGGACTTGGTCGAGGTGAGCTTGATTCGTTCCGCCGCGAGCACTCCCATCAGAGCGCACCTCCCATAACCTGATCGAAGCCTTCGCCGTGGTACTGCACCGCGCCACCGGTCATGCGCATGAACGCCTCCTCCAGCGAGGCGCGCTGCGGCGAGAGCTCGTAGAGCGTGATGTCATTGGCGCCGGCCAGTTTTCCGACCGCGTCGCTGGTGACGCCCGCGACCACCAGGGCCGCGCCGTCCGCCTCCGTTGGTTCTTTACCGGCCGGCCGGGCACCATCCTCGCGGACCGTCATGCCGTTGGAGGTGAGCAGGCTGCGCAGTTGATCCAGCTGCGGACTGCGCACGCGCACAGACTGTTCCGAGGCCTTCTCGATGAAATCCTTAGTGGTGGTGTCGGCAATGAGCCGGCCCCGGCCGATCACGACGAGATGCTCGGCGGTCTGCGCCATTTCGGAGAGCAGATGGCTCGACACCAGCACGGTGCGGCCCTCGCCCGCCAGCCGCTGCATGAAACGGCGGATCCACAGAATGCCCTCGGGATCCAGGCCGTTCACCGGTTCGTCGAACAGCAGCACCTGCGGGTCGCCGAGCAGGGCGCCGGCCAGGCCGAGCCGCTGCGACATGCCGAGGGAGAAACCACCGGCGCTCTTGTTGGCGACCTCGGACAGGCCGACCAGGCGCAGCACCTCCTCCACCCGCGACTGCGGAATGTCATTGGAGGCGGCCATCCACCGCAGGTGCGAGCGCGCGGAACGATTGGGATGCACCCACTTCGCGTCCAGCAGCGCGCCGACGGTGTCGAGCGGACGCTTCAGGTCGTGGTACGGCTTACCGTCGATGAGGGCGGTGCCGGAGGTCGGCGTGTCCAACCCCAGGATCATCCGCATGGTGGTCGACTTGCCCGCCCCGTTCGGGCCGAGGAAGCCGGTCACCTGTCCCGGACGGACCGTGAACGACAGGTCCGACACCGCGACGGTCTGGCCGTAGTGCTTGGTCAGGCCTCTCAGTTCGATCATGGCGACCAGTCTTCCCCATGTACGGAGCGCGCACTATCGCTAATTGGTCGCGCGTCGCTCATCCCTGAGGATGACTGTGTCCGATTTGCCCTCCGCTTCGCTCCGGGCGGGTTCGCGGCGCTGGAGGTCTCGTTCTTCCCTCCGCTTCGCTCCCCCGCTCCACTCGGTCAAGAACCAAACGCGCCGCGAACCAGAGTGCGGCGCTTCAGAATCCGGGTGAGGAGGCTTGGGCCCAGAAGCGCTTGGGGATTCGACCCGCCTGCCGCGCCAGCCATCCGCCCTCGACGGCGCGGGCCATGGCGGCGGCCATCAGCGCGGGCTGCCGGGCGCGGGTGACCGCGGTGGCCAGCAGGACCGCCGAGCAGCCGAGTTCCATCGCCAGCGCGGCATCACTGGCGGTGCCGATGCCCGCGTCGAGGATGACCGGCACGCCCGCGGCGGCCACGATCATCTCGATATTGTGCGGATTGCCGATACCCAGACCGGTGCCGATCGGCGAGCCCAGGGGCATGACCGCAGCACAGCCGGTGTCCTCGAGGCGCTTGGCCAGCACCGGGTCGTCGGTGGTGTAGGGCAGCACGGTGAAGCCGTCGTCCACCAATTGCTCTGCGGCGGCGACCAATTCGATGGCGTCGGGCAGCAGGGTGCGCTCGTCGGCGATGACTTCCAGCTTCACCCAATCGGTTTCGAGAGCCTCGCGGGCCAGCTGGGCGGTGAGCACGGCCTCGGCGGCCGTGCGGCAGCCGGCGGTATTGGGCAGCGGGGCGATCTCCAGCCTCTTGAGCAGGTCCAGCACGCCGGTGCCGCCCGCGGCGTCCACCCGGCGCATGGCGACCGTGGTCAGCTCGGTGCCCGAGGCGACCAGGGCCTCCTCCAGCACGGCCAGATTCTCCGCGCCGCCGGTGCCCATGATGAGCCGGGAGCCGAACTCGCGGCCCGCGATGACCAGCGGTTCGATCGCGCTAGCCACCCTGCACCGCCGTCAGTACCTCGATCTCCCAGCCGCGGCCGACCGGCTCGTCCCAGCGGGACTTGGGGAACACCGCGCCGTCGATGGCCAGCGCCACGCCCTGGCACGGCAGGTTCAGCCGTTCCAGCAGCTGCCGGATGGTGAGCTCGTCGGGGAAAACATGATCCTCGCCATTGACGGTGACGCCGACCGGAATTGCGGTCATCGGACTCCTCCTGGGTGAAACGGTGCGGCGGTGGTGAACCGGCGCGGGTCCGCGGCGCGCGCCTCGGGCAGCTCGGTGTCGGCGAGCAGCGCCAGGACGGCGTCGGCGGTGACCGGGGTGTCGAGAATGCCGTTGCGGCCGTGTCCCGCGGCCACGATCACCCGCTCGTCCAGGTAACCGATCAGCGGCAGATTGTCGGGCGAGCCCGGGCGCGAACCCGCGATGGCCTCGGCGAATTCGTACTCGCCGATACCCGGCAGCACGGCCTCGGCATCGGTGACCAGGTCGCGGACACCGGCGACGGTGACGGCGTTGTCGAACCCGACTTCGTATTGTGTTGCACCCAGCACGATTCCGTCACGCCGCGGCACAAGATATATGGGCCGGCCGTGCACCCGGGCCCGGACCACGCGGGCGGGCACGGGCGGGGCGCTGGGGCGGCGGCGCAGGCGCAGGATCTCGCCCTTCACCGGGCGGACCGGCAGACCGGGCCACAGGTCGGCGGCCGCGGCGCCGGTGGCGAGCACGATGCGATCGTGCGGCAGGGCCGCCGGCGACTCCACCGGCTCCGCGCGGAACTCGACTCCGGCCGCGGCACAGGCGGTTCGGAGCGCGGTCACCAGGGCGCGATTGTCCACGGCGGGTTCGGCGACGGCGAGCAGTCCGGCGCGCACGCCGCGGCCCAGGCAGGGTTCGGCGGCGCGCACCCCGGCGCGGTCCAGCAGGCGCAGTTCATGGCCGCGGGCATTCACCCAGTCGGCGATGGTGCGCAGGTCGGCGGCATCGGCGCCGTCCAGGGCGACGGTCAGGGTCTGATCGGCGACGAAGACATCGGTGCCGGTGACGGCCCGCAGCTCGGCGGCGAAACCGGGCCAGCGGATCAGGGAGGCGGCGCCGAAGGCGAGAGCGGCGTCCTCACCGGGCCAGCCCTCCGAGAGCGGGGCGAGCATGCCGCCCGCCACCCAGGAGGATCCGGAGCCCACGGCCGGGTCGAAGAGGGTGACGGTCCAGCCCGCTCCGGCGGCACGCCAGGCTACCGAAAGTCCGATCACACCGCCGCCGACGACGGCCAGAGTCCGCATGTGAATCCACCTAACTCATCCCGGCATCCGCGGGACCTGCATATATATCGGGCGAAACAGTGGACTCGGCGGGAGCGTCGCGCGGCTGCACGCCGGGTGCGCTCCCTCGGGTCGTTTCGACTCGAACACCGTAGCGCGACTACCGTCGAGGCTGTGCAACCCTCCCACCCGAACCGGCCCGCCACCCCACGGGAACGCCTCGCCACCGCGCGGCTGTACCTGTGCACCGACGCCCGCCGGGACCGGGGTGACCTGGCGGAGTTCGCCGAGGCGGCCCTGGCCGGCGGCGTCGACATCATCCAGCTGCGGGACAAGGGCTCGCCCGGGGAGAAGCAGTTCGGCCCGCTCGAGGCCAAGGCCGAACTGGGTGCGCTGGCCGAGCTGAAAGCCGCCGCCCGCCGCCACGGCGCCCTGGTCGCGTGCAACGACCGCGCCGATATCGCGCTCGCGGCCGGGGTGGACGTGCTGCACCTGGGCCAGGGCGACCTGCCGCCCTGGTACGCGCGGCAGATCCTGGGCGGCGAGGTGGTGCTGGGCCGCTCCACGCACAATCGCGCGCAGGCCGGACTGGCCGCGGTGGACGAGCACATCGACTACTTCTGCACCGGGCCGGTGTACGCCACCCCGACCAAGCCGGGCCGCACCCCGGCGGGCATCGACCTGGTCCGGTCCACCGCCGATTCGCACACGCACCGGCCGTGGTTCGCCATCGGCGGCATCGACGCCCGCAGCCTGCCCGAGGTGCTGGACGCGGGCGCGACGCGAATCGTGGTGGTGCGGGCCATTACCGAGGCCGACGATCCGGCGGCCGCCGCCCGCGCCATCAAGCAGCAGATCCTGAAAAACAACCGCTAGCTAGCCGACCGGGTCGAGGCGGATCGGGACGCCGTTCAGGTTGGACATGCCGGCGAGGCGTTCCACATCGGCGAGATCGGTGGACATCAGGTCGTTCACGTTCGCGCCCCCGGCGGCATTGGCGCGCTGCCAGCCGCCGTCGTGCCCCCAGCCGTGTGGAATGGCCACGGTGCCCTCGGTCATGTCCTCGGTGAGCCGGGCGGTCACCTCGATGGCGCCGTGCGCGGAGGTGACCCGGCAGCGGTCGCCGTCGGAAATGCCCGCCACCGCCGCGTCTTTGGGATTGATGCGGGCGGCGTGCTCGCGGTCGCCGCGCATGAGCGGCTCGGCATTGTGCATCCACGAGTTGTGGGATTTCAGTTCGCGCAGGCCGATGACACGCAGCGGATAGGCCGGATCGGCCGGCCGCGCGCTGAGGGTGCGCAGTTCGCCGATGATCTCGTCCGGATCCAGCCGCACGCGGCCCCCCTGGTGCCGCACCACGTTCCGCAGCACCCCGGTGGCGATGCTGTCGGCGAGCACCACCCCGTGCGGGTGACGGCGCAGCATGCGCAGGCTGAGGCCATTGCGGCGCAGGCCGAATCGGTCGCCGTAGGGGCCGGTGCGCAGGGCCAGGTCGGCCAGCAGGGTCGGGGTGGGGCGGGCGGAGCCGAGGCCCGGGACGCGGCGGCGCAGGACGCTCAGCAGGCGACCGGCCGGGCGGGCCGGGCCGACGGCGAAGGGCTGCACGCCGATCCGGGTCGCGATGGCGTCGATGATCCGCCATTCCTCGCGAGCCTCCCCGTACGGTTCGACGACCCGCTCGGTGTACTGGGTGTACGGCGTCGGGGAGAACGCGGTGAACGGCAATGGAATGTCGTCGCGCTCAAGGAAGGTGGTCGCCGGGAGGATGTAGTCGGCGATCCGGTTGGTGTCGTTGACATATATGTCCATGGAAACGAACAGGTCCAGTTCGGTGAGCGCGGCGGCCAGTTCGCGGCCGTTGGGCACCGAGGAAACCGGATTGCCCGCCGAGGTGAACAGGGCACGCAGCTGCCCCGGGCCGGGCGTGGTGATCTCCTTGGCCATGATGGCGGCCGGGAAGGTGCCCAGCACGTCCGGGAATCCGCCGATGCGGGAACGGTTCTTGCCGTATCCGGCGAAACCGAGGCGGGCGCTCAGTTCGGAGACCGCCACCAGTTCCTTGCCGAAGACCGAACCGCCCGGCCGGTCGAGGTTTCCGGTCACCAGGGACAGGACGTCGATGAGGAAGGCCACCAGGGTCGCGTGCCTGCCCAGGCAGGTGCCGGTGCGGCCGTAGACCGCGGCGGATTCGGCACGGGCCAGATCGCGGGCCAGGGCGCGCACCCGATCGGGGTCGAGGCCGGTGACCTCGGCGGTGTATTCGGGCGTGAAACGCGCTACGGCAGCCCGTAATTCACCTGCGCCGCCGGCCTGGCGGCGCAGTGCCCCGGTGTCTTCCAGACCCTCGTCGAAGATCACCTGCAACAGGGCGGCCAGCAGCCAGGCGTCACCGTCCGGTCGCACGCCGACGTGCTCGAACAGCTTGGCGGTCTCGGTGTTTCGCGGGTCGACCACCACCACCCGCCCGCCCCGCTTCGTGATGGCGGTCAGCTTCTCGCGGATACGCGGCGCGCTCAGCACACTGCCGTGTGAGACAAGGGGATTCGCGCCCAGCATGAGCAGGAAATCGGTGCGGTCCAGATCGGGCACCGGCACGGTGGTGAGGGAGCCGTAGAGCAGCTCGCTGGCCACGAAGCGGTTGTTGATGTCCTGGGAACCGGCCGAATACACGTGCTTCAACCCGGCGGCCAGCTGGAAACCCACCATCCACAGGGTGTGTGAATAGGAGAAGGAGGACGGATTGCCGAAATACCAGCCGAGACTCTCGATTCCGTGCTCGCGGATGAGCCCGCGCAGGCGTGCGCCGATCTCGTCCAGCGCCGTGTCCCAGGAGACCCGTTCGAACGCGCCGGCGGCCGTGCGCCGCAAGGGATACAACACCCGGTCGGGATCGTTCTGGATCTCGGTGAAGGCGATGCCCTTGGGGCAGGCGTTGCCGCGGGAGAGCGGATGGTCCTTGTCGGCGCGCAGGCGCACCAGCTTCCCGTCCTCGACGGTGGCGATCAGCCCGCAGAGGGGCTCACAGATCCGGCAGTAGGTGGGGACCTCGCGCGTTGTCACGCCTCAAGACAACACCTGGTCCAGAGTGAGGAACAACACATTTCCGGCCAAATCGGTCTGTTCCGTGACCGATTCGGGCGCGCCGATGCGGGCGGTGCGGCCGATCCCGCCGCCATTCGAATGCAGCCAGAGGAATCCCTGACCGGCCAGATCCAGGGTGCGCGGCAACGCGGCCGCCACCGCGCCGGTATCGGCGATTCCCTCGAGACTGATCAGGGTGGGCGTGGCGCGCAGGGCGGGCCAGGCCGCGGCGAAGCCGGGGTGCAGCGGCCGGTCCTCGACCTCGTCCTCGGGCACCCAGATCAGGTTCTGACTCTCCTGGTTGCCGCGGGTGCGCAGCTGATCGGCGGCATCGGCGATGACGGTGGTGTAGGTCCAGCCACTGGGCGCGGTCGCGGTCACGCGGGATCCGCGCACCCGGATCGAGCCGGGCGCGATGCCCGCCTCCTCCTCGGCCTCGCGGACGGCCGCGTGCACGCTGGTCTCGTGGGAGTCGCGGGCTCCGCCGGGCAGCGCCCAGGTGCCGCCCTGATGGGTCCAGGCGGCCCGATGATGCAGCAGGACTGCAGATCCGCCGCCGGCCAGCGGGGCGCGCAGCAACAGTCCGGCAGCGCCGAAACGACCCCACTGGCGGGTGCCATCCGGACTCTCCGCCCACCCGTCCCCATCACCACGCATCTTCGCAATCCCATCGTCCGACCGCACTGCCGTGCACAGCCCCCGCTCAGCGGAGCAGACCGCGGGGATTCCCGCGTCACAGCGGCGGTACGTCCACAATAAGCTCATCCGGCAGCAACAAGTCGGTCGTTCGATATCGGTCAGTAGGAGGTGAGGATGGCTCGCACCGAGGAATTGCGGCTCGCGGAGCTGTCCCCGCGCACTGCCGCGGCGGCCTGGCGCGAACGCTTCGCGACCACCGAACTGCGCAGTTTCGCCCGGTCCTCCCCGGCCAAACTGATCGCCATCGGGCTGGTCCTGCTGAGCCTGTGCGTGGCGGCCGGCCTCGTGACCGACACCGCGGTGACCAACCGGCAACACGCCCTGGACGTCCTGCTGGATCAGTCGGAGCCCGATGCCTATTCGGCGCAGCGGCTCTACACCTCGCTGTCGGTGGCCGACGCCGCGGCCGGTGCCGCCTTCATTTCCGGTGGGCTGGAACCGAAGCCGGTGCGTGACCGGTACAACCAGGCGATCGGCGAGGCCGCGGCCGAACTGGTGATCCAGTCCAATCGCAGTGACGGGGACACGGATACGCAGCTGCGCAGCGGCATCGCCACCGGGCTGCCGGTGTACACCGGCGTCATCGAGACCGCGCGGGTCGACAACCGCGCCGGGGAGCCGGTGGGCGCGGCCTATCTGAGCGAGGCGTCCAACCTCATGCAGGGAACGCTGCTGCCGATGGCGCAGGAACTGCAGGAGCACCGGTCCACCGCCATCACCGCCACCCAGCACACCCACGTGCGCCCGCCCTGGCCCGCCATCCTGCTGCCGCTGCTGGTGGTGGCGGCGCTGATCGCGGCACAGCTGTTCCTGTACCGGCGCTGGCACCGGGTGCTCAATCTCGGGCTGCTGCTGGCCACCGGGACCATGGTGGTGCTGCTGGCCTGGACGGTGATCGCGGGCATCATCTCCGCGGTGGACACCACCCACGCCCGCGACCAGGGCAGCACCCCCACCACGGCGCTCACCCAGAGCCGCATCCTGGCCCAGCAGGCTCGCACCGCGGAGACCCTCAAGCTGGTGCGCCGCGACACCAGCGCGGACTACGACAAGGCCTACGACCAGGCCATCGACAAACTGCGAAACATCCTGTCCGGCTATCGAACCGACGCGCCCGGCGCGAGCGACGTGCAGACCGCGGCGGCCGCCCTGGACCGCTGGCGGGCCGCGCACCAGCGCATGAACGACGCATTGTCCAAGGGCGACTTCATCGGCGCGGCCGCGGTCGCCACCGGGCCGGGCGCCAACGAGGCCGCCGCTCAGACCGACGCGCTGGACCGCGCGCTCGGCGACGGCATCGCCGACACCCGGGACATGCTGCGCACCGACACCTCGCACGCCGCCCGCACGCTGGACCTGCTCGGACCCGGGGCGCTGGTGCTGAGCACCGCCGCCGCCGTGCTGATCGCGGCCGGGCTCTGGCCCCGACTGCGGGAGTACCGATGACCCGAAGACCCGTCCGCTCCCTGACTCTCGCGGCCCTGGCCGCGGCCGTGGCCTGCACGGCCGCCTGCGGGGACACCAGTCCCCCGCCGCCCGCGCCCTCGACCCGGGTGCCCAGCTATGTCGAGCCGCCACTGCCGTCGGGAGCCGTTGCGGCACAGACCCAGAGCGCGCCGCCGCCGGAGGTGACCGACTGCGGTGACCCGACCGCGAGCCTGCGGCCCAATGGCACCAGGAGCGGGCCGGACATCGACGCCATCCGGGCACGGGGGCGGCTGCTGGTGGGCCTGGACCCGGGCAGCAATCTGTTCAGCTTCCGGGACCCGGCCAGCGGCACGCTCGCCGGATTCGATGTGGAGATCGCCCGCGAGGTGGCCCGGGACCTGCTGGGCGATCCGGGGGCGCTGGAGTTCCGGATCCTCGGCTCCGCCGACCGCGAGCGGGCGCTGCAGGAGCACACCGTGGACGTGGTGGTGAAGACCATGACCATCAATTGTGAACGGCGGCAGACGGTTACCTTCTCCACCTCGTATCTGCAGGCGCATCAGCGCGTGCTGGCCGTGCGCAACTCCGGCATCAACGGACTGACCGATCTGGCGGGCAAACGGCTGTGCCTGGTCAACGGCACCACCTCCCTGGACCTGATCCGGCGTTCGCAGCCCGCCGCGTCCATCCTCACCGTGCCCACCTGGGCCGACTGCCTGGTGGTGCTGCAGCAGCGGCAGGTCGACGCGGTGAGCACCGACGACACCGTGCTGGCCGGGCTGGCCGAGCAGGATCCGGCCACCGAGGTGGTGGGGCCCAACCTGAGCACCGAGCAGTACGGGATCGGCATCTCCAAGGGCGCGGACGATCTGGTCCGCTTCGTCAACGGCACCCTGGAACGCATTCGCGCGGACGGGACCTGGAACCGGCTCTATCGCCGCTGGCTGGTGACCGAGCTCGGCGACGCCGCCATTCCGCCGCCCCCGAGGTATCAGGACTGACGATGACCACACCCGAGCAGCCCGAGGGGACGCAGGCGGTCGCGCGCACCGAGTTGACCGTGGGGCCGTACTGGCCCGCCCGGACCGAGCTGACCACGCGGCACGCACCGGCCGGCGACGACGGCGCGGGCACCCGGCCCGCCGAGCGCACCGAGCCGACGCCGCGCGCGGAATCCCCCGGCACGGAGCCGACCGCCGTGGAACCGGAAATCCCGGTGGCGCCGGGTGTTTCGAGCGCCGAGGGCGAGCCGCGCACCCCGACCCGGCCCTCCCAGCGCACCGCTCGCATGACCCGCCCGCGCCCCGCGGTGCGGCGGCTCGGGGCCGGACTGGTGCCGATCCCGGCGGTGGAGCCGGTGGATCCGGAAGCCGCCGTGCTCGACGATCCGGTGGTGGCCGAGGGGCGGCGGTTCTGCTGGCGGTGCGGCAAACCGGTCGGGCGGGCCACCCCGACCCGGGTGTCCACCACCGCGGGCAGCTGCCAGACCTGCGGCGCGCCTTACGATTTCCGGCCCTCGCTGTATCCCGGCGACCGGGTGACGGGCCAGTACGAGATCCAGGGCTGTATCGCGCACGGCGGTCTGGGCTGGATCTACCTGGCCATCGATCGCAATGTGAGCGACCGCTGGGTGGTGCTCAAGGGCCTGTTGCACGCCGGTGACGCCGAGGCGCAGGCGGTCGCGCTGGCGGAGCGGCAGTTCCTGGCCGAGGTCGCGCACCCGAGCATCGTGAAGATCCACAACTTCGTGGAGCACCCGGGGTCGGACGGGACGCCGATCGGCTACATCGTCATGGAGTACGTGGGCGGGCATTCGCTGCGCGATCTGCTCGATCACCATGCGCCCGACCGCATGCCGGTCGCCGAGGCCATCGCCTACCTGCTGGAAATCCTTCCGGCCCTGGACTATCTGCATTCGGTGGGGCTGGCCTACAACGACCTCAAGCCCGACAACATCATGATCACCACCGACCGGGTGGAACTCATCGACCTGGGCGCGGTCACCCAGTTCGAGGCATACGGAAACCTGTACGGCACCAGGGGATTCCAGGCGCCCGAGATCGCGCACACCGGGCCGACGGTGGCCTCCGACATCTACACCGTGGGCCGTACGCTGGCCGTGCTCACCCTGCACCTGCCGATGGAGCGCGGCGCCTACGTCGACGGCATCCCGGATCCGAAGGAGCAGCCGGTGCTGGCCCGGCACCCGTTCCTCTACCGGCTGCTGTTGCGCGCCACCCACCCGGACCCGGAGCGCCGCTTCCCCTCCGCGCGGCTGCTGGCCACGCAGCTCACTGGCGTGCTGCGGGAGATCCTGGCCGTCGAGACCGGCACCGAGCATCCGCAGCTGTCCACCCTGTTCAGCCCGCCGCGCACCAGCTTCGGCACCGGCGAGCTCATCGCGCAGACCGACGGCATCATCGACGGCGTCCCCCGCGACACCCTGCTGCAGCCCCGCGATGTGGTGGCGGCGCTGCCGGTGCCCATCATCGATCCGGGCGACCCGTCCGCGCCGCTGCTGGCCGGGGCCGCGCATCCCGAACCCCGGCACTCTCTCGACGAACTGCGGCACGCCCGCCAGCGCGCGTCGGCCGAACCCGGCGGTGCGCCCGAGACCTTCGAACTGGAGGTGACGCTGGCCGAGGCCCGCGCCCACCTGGACCTCGACGAGCCCGCGGCCGCCCGCATGCTGCTGGCCCGGCTCACCGACGAACCGCTGCCGCCGGCCCCGGACTGGCGCATCGACTGGTACCTGGGCCTGACCGAGCTGCTGGAACTGGAGTACGAGCGCGCTTTCGCCCGCTTCGACGCCGTGCTGGAGGCGCTGCCCGGCGAGATCGCGCCCAAGCTGGCGCTGGCCGCTACCGCGGAACTCATTCTCCAGCACTGGGATTCGCCCGATCCCGAGGAATGGCGGTCGTACGCCGAGAACTACTACGCCACCGTGTGGCGCACCGATCGGGGCGTGGTGAGCGCGGCCTTCGGCCTGGCCCGCCAGCTGGCCGCGGCCGGGAACATCACCGCCGCCGTGCACGCGCTGGATCAGGTGCCGCCCGCCTCACGGCATTACGCGGAGGCCCGGATGACGGCCATTCTCATGCTGCTGACCTGCGCGCCCGCCGCGGAACTGGACGAGTCGACGCTGCGGGTGGCGGCGGCGCGGGTGCAGGATCTGCCGCCCGGCGAAGGACGCGCGGCCCAGCTGCGGATTCTCACCCTGGGGGTCGCGCTGGGCTGGGTGCAGGCCGGGAAGCTGCCGAAATCGGTCGGCTCCAAGCTGTTCGGGTCACCGTTCACCGAGCGGGATCTCCGGCGCGGCATCGAGACCGGCCTGCGCGGCCTGGCCCGCTCCGCGCCCGAACGCACCCACCGGTACGCGCTGGTGGATCTGGCCAACGCGGTGCGCGCCAAATCCTGGTTCTGAAAAACCGGAAGAGTCCCGTGTCGCCCGCGGCGGTCACAGAGGCAGTCTGCGAACCACGGGGCCGGCGAGGGAATTTCGGCCCCTACCACGGTTGTGCGTGGTGCGACACGGGTTCCGGTGGACCGGGCGAACCGGATCCGGTGACCACCATGCCAGGCCGATCATGATGTTTTCGTGAAGTCCGAATCGCTGTGTGGGCGCCGTGGCGTTCAGCCGACCAGATCGGCGGCGGCGCGGGCGATGGCGAGTTCCTCGTTGGTCGGGACCACCAGCACCGACACGTCCGAGTCGTCGGTCGAGATGCGCCGGGCCGTACGGTCTTTCGCGGTGTTCCGATCGGCGTCGATGCGAATCCCGTACCGCTCCAGTCCCGCCAGCGACTCGGCGCGCACCTTGGCGTCGTTCTCGCCGACACCGGCGGTGAAGGTGATGGCGTCCACCTTCCCCAGCTCGATCAGGTAGGCGCCGATGTAGCGCCGCAGCCGGTGGATGTAGACGTCGAACGCCAATTTCGCGGTCGGATGGCCGGTTTCGATGAGGCGGCCGAGCTCCCGGAAGTCATTGACACCGGAGATGCCCTTGATCCCGGAGTTCCGGTTGAGCAGGGCGTCCACATCGTTCACATCCATGTCCGCCGTGCGGATGAGGTGGAAGATGATCCCCGGATCCAGATCCCCGGACCGGGTTCCCATGACCAGGCCCTCCAGCGGGGTCAGGCCCATGGAGGTGTCCACCGCCTGCCCGGCCCGAATGGCCGAGGCCGACGCGCCGTTGCCGAGGTGCAGCACGATCTGGTTGAGCTCGGTTCTGTCCTTTCCGAGGAAGGCCGCGGCCTGGCCGGACACGTAATCGTGCGAGGTGCCGTGGAAACCGTACTTGCGAACACCGTGCGCCGCCGCGATTTCCGCGTCGATAGCGTAGGTCTTCGCCGCGGCGGGCAGATTGTGGAAGAAGGCGGTGTCGAACACCGCGACCTGCGGCACCTCCGGCAGCAGCGCGCGCGCCGACTCGATGCCGATGACATTGGGCGGATTGTGCAGCGGCGCAAGGGAGGACAGGTCGGCGATGGCCTGCACCACCGCGTCGGTGATGAGCGTCGGCTGGTAGAAGACCTCACCGCCGTGCACCACCCGATGCCCGACCGCGGCCAGATCCGCGTGCGCCAGATCCTGGCCGCTCGCGCTGAACAGATCGAACACCACCCGCAGGCCCTGCGCGTGATCGGCGATGGGCCCCTGATATTCGAAGGTCTTCTCGCCCGAGGTGTGTTCGACGGTCACCCCATCCGGCTCGACCGCCTCGCCGATGCGCTGCACCACGCCCTGCGCGCACACATCGGCGGTCGCCGGATCGAGCAGCTGATATTTGATGGACGAGGATCCGGAATTGATCACCAGAACCTTCATCACGCCTCCTGCTGAGCCTGAATCGCGGTGATCGCGACGGTGTTCACGATGTCCGCGACCAGCGCGCCCCGCGACAGATCGTTGACCGGCTTGCGCAGACCCTGCAGCACCGGGCCGATGGCGACGGCCCCGGCGCTGCGCTGCACCGCCTTGTAGGTGTTGTTGCCGGTATTGAGGTCCGGGAAGATGAAGACCGTCGCCTGGCCCGCCACTTCGGAATTCGGCAGCTTGGTCTTGGCCACCGTGGGCTCGATCGCGGCATCGTATTGAATCGGCCCCTCCACCAGCAGTTCCGGCGCCCGCTCGTGCACCAGCTTGGTGCCGGCGCGCACCTTGTCGACGTCCGCGCCGGACCCCGACTCGCCCGTGGAATAGGAGAGCATGGCCACGCGCGGATCGATGCCGAACTGGACGGCGGTGCGGGCGGAGGAGATGGCGATATCGGCCAGCTGGTCGGAGGTCGGGTCCGGCACCACGGCGCAGTCGCCGTACACCAGCACCCGGTCGGCCAGGCACATGAGGAAGACGCTGGACACGGTGGACACGCCCGGCTCGGTCTTGATGATCTCGAAGGACGGGCGGATGGTGTGCGCGGTGGTGTGCGCCGCGCCCGACACCATGCCGTCGGCGACCCCCATGTGCACCATCATGGTGCCGAAATACGAGATGTCGCTCATGAATTCGCGGGCGCGGTCCACCGTCATGCCCTTGTGGGCACGCAGGCGGGCGTACTCCTCGGCGAATTCGTCGCGCAGCGGGCAGGTCTTGGGATCGAGCACCTCGGCGGCCTCGATGTCCACGCCGAGCTCGGCGGCACGGCCGCGCACCGCCGCCTCGTCGCCGAGGATGGTCAGGTCGGCGATCTTGCGCTGCAGCACCCGGCCGGCCGCGCGCAGAATGCGGTCGTCGTCGCCCTCGGGCAGCACGATGCGCTTGCGGTCGTTGCGGGCGCGGTCGATGAGCTGGTACTCGAACATCTGCGGGGTGACGATGTTCGGGATGGGAATCTCGATCTGCCGCAGCAGTTCCCGCGGATCGACCCGCTGCTCCATGAGGGCCAGCGCGGTGTCCACCTTGCGGATACTGGACAGCGAGACGCGGCCGCGGGTGAGCGCGGTGGCCTTGGCGGTCTCGAAGGTGCCGAGGTCGGTGGCGACGATGGGCAGCTTGGGTTTGAGGCCCGCCATCAGTCGCGCGATGGACGGCTCGGGCAGCATGCTGCCGTTCATGATGATGCCGGCCAGCGACGGAAAGCCCTCCGCCTCATGGGCGTTCACCAGCGCGAGCAGCACGTCGGAGCGGTCACCGGGGGTGATGACGGCGACGCCGTCGGCGAGGCGTTCCAGAATGTGCTCGGCGGTCATGCCGCCGACGATCACCTCGAGCGCCTCGCGCTGCATGAGTTCCGGGTCGCCGCTGTAGAGTTCGCCGCCGATCGCCTCGCGCAGCTCCTCCATGGTGGGCGCCTGCAGCAGCGGTACCTCGGGCAGCGCCCAGGACGGCACGGTGCAGACCTGCTTCAGGGCGGCGGCGTCGGCTTCCAGCTGCCCGGGCTCGCACCGGTTGGCGATCACCGCCACCAGCTTGGCGTGCTCGGCCGCCAGCTCGGCGCGGCACAGCTCCACCAGCTGGCCCAATTCCTCGGGGGTGCGGCCCATTCCGCGCACCACCAGCAGTACGGGCGCACCGAGGTTCACCGCGATGCGGGCGTTGTAGCGCAGTTCGCTGGGGCTGGCGACATCGGTGTAGTCCGAGCCGATGACGAGCACGGCGTCGCACTGCTTGGCGACCGCGTGGTACCGCATGACGATCTCGCTGATCGCCGCGTCGGGATCCTCGTGCACCTGTTCGTAGGTGACGCCGATGGCCTGGTCGTAGTCGACGTCGGAGGTGGAGTGCTCGAGCAGCAGCTCGAGAATGTAGTCGCGCCCGGTCGCGGACCTGGTGATCGGCCGGAACACGCCCACTCGCGGCGTGGTGGCCGCGAGGGCCTGCAGGACACCGAGCGCCACCGTCGACTTGCCGGTGTCGCCCTCGGGGGACGCGATGTACACACTGGAAACCGGTGTGGCAGCCATGGGCGAAAGCCTACCGACCGTTATGGGCTGATTTCCGCGCGTACCCGGTTACCCGGCCGCGAATATTCGGGGACGGACGCCCGCGAGGGTCGCCCGTCCCCGTAGGTCACCGCGTGAACCGACTCAGAGGGCACGCAGGCGGGGCGCCAGATCGCGCTGGAACAGATCCAGGAACCGGCGCTGATCATGACCGGGCGCGTGGAAGACCAGGTGGTTCAGGCCCGCGTCCAGGTACGGCTTGATCTGCTCGACCGCCTGGTCCGGATCGCTGGCCACGATCCAGCGCTTGGCGATCTGCTCGATCGGCAGCGCGTCGGCGGCCGCTTCCATCTCGATGGGATCGGTGATGGAGTGCTTCTGCTCCGCGGTCAGCGAGAGCGGGGCCCAGAAGCGGGTGTTCTCCAGTGCCAGAACGGGATCGGTGTCGTAGGAGATCTTGATCTCGATCATGCGGTCGATGTCGTCGACGGAGCGGCCGGCCTTGGCGGCGCCCTCCGCGACGGCGGGCATCAGCTTCTCGGTGTAGAGATCCATGCCCTTGCCGGAGGTGCAGATGAAACCGTCACCGGCGCGGCCGGCATAGCGGGCCACCAGCGGGCCGCCCGCGGCGATGTAGACCGGGATGCCGCCCTTGGGCACGTCGTAGATCGAGGCGCCGACGGTCTTGTAGTACTGGCCGTCGAAGTCGACCCGCTCGCCCGTCCACAGGGCGCGCATGAGATCCACGGACTCGCGCAGGCGCGCGAAACGCTCCTTGAACTCAGGCCATTCGCCCTGGAATCCGGTGGCGATCTCGTTCAGCGCCTCACCCGAGCCGACGCCGAGCATGATGCGATCCGGGTACAGGCAGCCCATGGTGGCGAACGCCTGCGCGATGACCGCGGGGTTGTAGCGGAAAGTCGGGGTCAGCACCGAGGTGCCGAGCTGAATGCGCTTGGTGCGCTCGCCCACCGCGGCCAGGAAGGCCAGCGAGAACGGGGCGTGCCCGCCATTGTGCCGCCACGGCTGGAAATGGTCGGAGACGGTGGCGCTGTCGAGGCCGTGCGCCTCCGCTTCCACCGCGAGCTCCACCAGTTCGCGCGGGCCGAACTGTTCCGCGGACGCCTTGTAACCGAGCTTGAGGTCTTTCACCTGGGCACTCCTGTCGCCTTGCTGCGCTCGAGCTGTGCGGGCCAACCTCCCGCACGACCGCCGCGACACCGGGCATCGCGAACGGTCCTACTTCGCACGATAGGTCAGCGGTGAAACGCGGTGCGGCAGGGGTCACACCCAAGGGATCGAACCCCGGGTGGGCGGACGGTATTCCGGGGATGAAACCGGTCGGGCGGTCGGCAAGAGCAGGAATATATGAGCGTTCGGTTCCGGGATAGCGGAGAATGTGCGCGTGACCAACTCGAGCGCTGAACCGATCCTCTCCTATCTGACCGACATGGACGGCGTCCTCGTGCACGAGAATCACATGGTGCCCGGGGCCGATCAGTTCCTCGCCGAACTGCGCGACAACGACATTCCGTTCCTGGTGCTCACCAACAACTCGATCTACACCGCGCGCGACCTGCAGGCCCGGCTCAGGCACACCGGCCTCGATATTCCGGTCGAGTCCATCTGGACCTCCGCCCTCGCCACCGCGACCTTCCTCAACGACCAGCGCCCAGGCGGCACCGCCTACGTGGTCGGCGAATCCGGCCTCACGACCGCGCTGCACGAAATCGGTTACGTTCTCACCGATTCCGACCCGGACTACGTGGTGCTCGGTGAAACCCGCACCTACTCTTTCGAAGCCATCACCACCGCCATCCGGCTGATCTCCGCGGGCGCGCGCTTCATCGCCACCAACCCGGACGCCACCGGCCCGTCCCGCGAAGGCATCCTTCCGGCCACCGGCTCCGTCGCCGCCCTCATCACCGAGGCCACCGGCCGCAAGCCCTACTACGTCGGTAAACCCAACCCACTGATGATGCGATCGGCGTTGCGCCGCATCGGTGCCCACTCCCAGTCCACCGTCATGATCGGCGACCGGATGGACACCGACGTCATCTCGGGCCTGGAGGCGGGCATGCGGACCATCCTGGTCACCACCGGCATCTCCACCCCGGCCCTGGTCGAGCAGTTCCCGTACCGCCCGACCACCATCCTGCCGTCGGTGGCCGCCCTGGTCGGCAAGACCAAAGACCCGTTCGCGCTGTAGTCAGGCCATGCCCGTCGCGTCGCCCTCGAGCGCGTCGAGGGCGCCCGACAGGGTCGTCAGCGCGTCCACGATGTGGGCGAGCTGCTCGATACCCAGCTGCGCCACAAGCCGTTTCGCCATGGCCGCGTGCTGTGGGTCGATCCGCCGCACCGCGTCGTGACCCGCCTCGGTGATGGCCACCAGCTTCGCGCGCCGATGCGCCGGATTGGGGCGGTATTCCACGAATCCCTTGTCCGCCAGCACATCCGCGATGCGCTGCACGCTCTGGCGGGTGATACCCATTTCGCGGGCGATACCGGCCACCGGGAGCGGTTCGTGCAGAATCGCGCCGAGCACCTGCCACCACGCGACCGTGATCCCGGACGGCTCGGCCAATTCCTCTGCGATCGAGAGGAATTGGCCGTTCAGCTTGAACGAGGTGACGGCCGCGGCCCCGAACAGCTGCTGCGCGGTGCGGGTCATTGCGCGGCCGCCGCGCGCTGCTGCTCGTACTCGAACAACGCGTAGAAGCCCGCGGGATCATTGTCTCCGTACAGCCGGTACCAGGACTCCAGCACGTGCGGCTCGTAGATACCCAGGCGCGCGAAGATCTCGCGGGCGAAATCGACCGGTCGGGTGCCGGTCGCGGTGATCAGGTCACCGTCGGTGACCGCGGTCGCCTGCACATAGTGCTCGCCACCCGAATATCCGCTGTAGGCAAGATATCCCGCGTCATTGCTGGTGTGCCGCCGATCGTCCAGCAGGCCCTCCTGCGCCAGCCCGAAGGTCGCGCCGCAGATCGCCGCCACCGGCACCCCGGCCGCCAGAAACTCCCTGGCCTTGCGCGCGAAGGCCGCCGGCGTCTCGGGATGCTGCTCGGTTTCGAGTCCCGGCAGGATCAGCATGGCGCTGTCGGCGGGCTTCAGCTCATCGAGAACCAGATCGGGCAGGACCCGCATGCCGCCCATCGAGGTGATCGGCGCGGCGCCGAGGGCGACCGTCTTCACCTGCCAGGTTCCCGGCTCGCGGTGCCAGAGTTCGCGATTGATGTGTGCGGTCGCATGCCCGACCTCCCAGTCCGAGAAGGTGTCGTACACGGCCATGTGGACTGTTTTCAACATGACAGCATGCTGTCATGTTTGACAGCATGCTGTCAAACAAGATTCGACGACTCTCAGGGCTGCTTCCGGCCTCTGAGCACGAAAAGGGCCGGAACCCAGTGGGTTCCGGCCCTTTCGAATACTCGTCGGATCAGCTCAGGGCCTGGTCCAGGTCATTGAGCAGGTCCTCCACATCCTCGAGTCCGATCGAGATGCGGAGCACGCCATCGGTGATCCCCACGGCCGCACGACCTACCGGGCCCATCGCCCGGTGGGTGGTGGTGGCCGGATGCGTGATCAGCGTCTTCGCATCGCCGAGGTTGTTGGAGATGTCGACGATGCGCAGGCGGTTGAGCACCTCGAAAGCGCGCTTCTTGGCCTCGTTCTCCGACGCCTTCAGCTCGAAGGTGATCACCGTGCCGCCGCCGGACATCTGACGCTTGGCCAGCTCGTACTGCGGGTGCGAGGACAGGAACGGGTACTTCACCCACGCCACCGCGGGATGGGTCTCCAGGAACCCGGCGATCTTCAGCGCGGAGTCCACCGACTGGCGCAGGCGCAGCGGCATGGTCTCCAGGCCCTTGAGCAGCGTCCACGCATTGAAGGGGCTCAGCGCCGGACCGGTGTGGCGCATCAGGTTCTTCACCGGGCCGTCGATGTAGTCCTGCGGTCCGAGGATCGCGCCGCCGAGGACGCGGCCCTGCCCGTCGATGTGCTTGGTGCCCGAGTACACGGTGATGTCCGCGCCCAGGTCGAAGCCGCGCTGCAGCAGCGGGGTGGCGAAGACGTTGTCCAGCACCACCTTCGCGCCCGCCGCGTGCGCGAGATCGGAGACCGCGCGCACATCGGTGAGGGTCTGCATGGGGTTGGAGGGGGTCTCGAAGAAGACGGCCTGGGTCGGCACCGACAGCGCCTGCTCCCACTGGTCCAGATCTTCGCCGTCGACGAAGACGGTCTCCACGCCCCAGCGCGGCAGGATCTCGTTGGCCACCACGAAGCAGGAGCCGAACAGGCTGCGTGCCGCCACCAGGCGGTCACCCGCGGCGAGCAGCGCGCCCAGCGCAGTGAACACCGCCGACATGCCGGAGGCCGTCGCGAAACATGCCTCCGCGCCGTCGATCAGGCGCAGCCGCTCCTCGAACATGGCGACCGTCGGGTTGCCGTAGCGGGAGTAGACGAAGTGCTCGATATCGCCGGTGAAGGACGCCTCGGCCGCCTCGGCGCTCTCGTAGACGAAACCCGAATTGAGGAACAGCGCCTCGGAGGTCTCGTCGAAGCCCGAGCGCCGAGTGCCGCCGCGCACGGCCTGTGTAGCGGGGCCGACGCCCTCGGGGAGCGGTTTGTCGAAGGAACCACCGGTGATCATGATTGCCTCCCTGCGATCCGGCCGGACACGAAACTCATGACTGACGCCAGGGCAGGCCGTCGGCCCGCCAGCCGGTGCCGCCGCGATGCCCCTGACCGTCGAGCGCACCCTCGAAGCCGTCGACCACATTGAAGGCCGGGGCGATACCGAGGGTGGTGGCGGCGGTGGCCGCGCCGATGGAGCGCTGGCCGGAGCGGCAGATGAAGATGACCGGCGCGACCGAGTCCTGGCCGCGATCGCCGAGCGCCTGCTTCAGCTGATCGGTGAAACGGGCATTGGGCGTGCCGGAGACGTCCACCCACTCGATCAGCGCGGTCGGCCGGCCGATGCCGCTGGTGTCGGGCACCCCGACGAACCGCCACTCGGCTTCGGTGCGCACATCCACCAGCACCGCATCGGGGTTGTCCCGCAACAGTTCCCACGCCTGCTTCGACGTGATGTCACCCGCGTAGCTCACTTGTACCTCCTGTGAATCCGCACTTGCCGCACCGCTGTCCGATGCGAGGCCAGGTCGTCACCCGGAGCACCCCGCCGCGGAGGAGGGTTGCCGACCAGCCAGCCGGGGCTTGACGCTGGTACTCATGACCTGGGTTGAGAGTGCCGAAAAAACGGCCCCACTGTCAAACCCCGGCCGCGACTTCGGCCGTTGTCAGGAATTGCAGACCAACCAGCGGGAATTCTCCCGGGTGAAGTGCCAGGTCGAGGTGGTCTGGGCGCCGGAGACCGTGAAAGTGACCTGCGCCGTGGCCTTCTCGCCGTCGATGGCAGGGTCGGCCAGCTTGTCGAACGTGATGGTCGCCCCGGTCGCGGCCGCGTCCTTGAGCGGCGAGGCATTCTCGTCGAATCCCTTGCAGGACAGGGTCGGATCGTACTTGCCGGTCTCGCTACGGGCCTCGATGAACTTGCCCGCGGCCACCGCGAGCCGATCGGAATCTGTGACATTCTTCTCAACCGGCGAGACCAGCGTCGCGATCACAATGCCCAGGATCACGACCGCGATGACGCTCGCCGCGACCAGGAACGGCCACATGCTGCGGGCCTCGTTCCGATCGATCGGAACCGATGTCTCCCCGGCTGTCTCCTCGGCGTCGCTCATGGGTAGATCATGCCTGGTCGCCGCCGTGCGCCCGGCACGGCGTTCCCACGGTTCGGGCCTCGGCATTCCCACAGTTCACGGCCCTGCGCGTGAAGGGCCTCGTGCGCCATCGATAGAATCAGCAGAATTTCCGCCCCAGGCGCGGGAATAGCAAGACTACGCAGCAACGCTGCAGCGTCGGGGGCCAACGGCGGTCACCGAAGCCAGGGCGTCAACTTAGCCTAAGCTAAGAACGACGGCTGAGTTTTGACGACAAGTTAGTTTCGACCCAAAGGGTGCGCGGAAGAATGACCGAACAGAGTGCAGCGACCCGCCCGCTACGCATTGCGATCGTGGGCGCAGGCCCGGCCGGTATTTACGCCGCCGATGCCTTGATGAAGTCCGATGCCGAGGTGAGCATCGACCTCTACGAGCGCATGCCCGCGCCCTTCGGCCTCATCCGCTACGGCGTCGCGCCCGACCACCCGCGCATCAAGGGCATCATCACCGCCCTGCACAAGGTCCTCGACAAGCCGCAGGTCCGCCTGCTGGGCAATATCGACTACGGCGTCGACATCACCCTCGAGGACCTGCGTCAGTTCTACGACGCGGTCATCTTCTCCACCGGCGCCAACGCCGACCGCGCCCTCGAGGTGCCGGGCATCGACCTCGACGGCTCCTACGGCGCCGCCGACTTCGTGTCCTGGTACGACGGCCACCCGGACGTGCCGCGCACCTGGCCGCTGGACGCGGAGAAGGTCGCCGTCCTCGGCGTCGGCAACGTCGCCCTCGACGTGGCCCGCGTGCTCGCCAAGACCGGCGACGAACTGCTGCCCACCGAGATCCCGCCGAACGTCTACGAGGGCCTGCAGGACAACAAGGCCCTCGAGGTCCACGTCTTCGGCCGCCGCGGGCCCGCCCAGGCCAAGTTCACCCCGCTCGAACTGCGCGAACTCGACCACTCCCCGACCATCGAGGTCATCGTCGACCCCGAGGACATCGACTACGACGAGGGCTCCGAGGCCGCGCGCCGCCACTCCAAGCAGGTCGACATGATCTGCAATACGTTGGAGCAGTGGGCCATCCGCGATGTCGGCGACCGCCCGCACAAGCTGTTCCTGCACTTCTTCGAGAACCCGTCGGAGATTATCGGCGCCGACGGCAAGGTCGTGGGCCTGCGCACCGAGCGCACCCAGCTCGACGGCACCGGAAACTGCAAGGGCACCGGCGAATTCAAGGACTGGGACATCCAGGCCGTGTACCGCGCGGTCGGCTACCTGTCGCAGAACATCCCGCTGCTGCCCTTCGACGACCAGGCCGGCACCGTGCCCAACGAGGCCGGGCGCGTGCTCGTCGACGAGGACGCCGACGGCGCGGCTCGCTACATGCCCGCTACCTACGTGACCGGCTGGATCAAGCGCGGCCCGGTCGGCCTCATCGGCCACACCAAGGGCGACGCCAACGAGACCATCGCCTGCCTGCTCGACGACGCCGCGAACTTCACCCCGGCCGCGCGGCCGGAGCTGGAGGCGGTCACCGAATTCCTCGAGCACAAGGGCATCCCGTTCACCACCTGGGCCGGCTGGTACCGCCTCGACGCGCACGAGCGCGCCCTGGGCGAGCCGCAGGGCCGCGAGCGGGTCAAGGTCGTCGAGCGCGACGAGATGCTCGCCGCCTCCGAACCCGGCAAGGTTTCCTGACCAGCGCCAATCCGGCTGCCGGACAAGGTTGTCCACACATGTCACCGTTCTGAGGCATGCTGATCACGTGTTCGATGCCCATCTCCACATCTTCGATCCGCGGTTCCCGCTGGTCGAGAACGAGGGCTACCTGCCCGACCCGTACACCATCGCCGCTTATCGCAAGCGCATGTCCCGCTTCGATATCGACGGTGGCGCCCTGGTCAGCGGGTCGTTCCAGGGCACCGATCAGAGCTATCTGCTGGCCGCCCTCGCCGAACTCGGCGAGGGCTGGGTCGGTGTCACCAATCTGCACGTGGACGCCACCGACGACGAGATCCTCGAGCTGAACCGGGCCGGAGTGCGGGCCATCCGGTTCAATCTCAAGCGCGCGGGCGGCGACATCGTCGGGCTCACCATGCTGGCGCTGCGTGCCTACGAACTGGCCGGCTGGCATGTGGAGCTCTACATCGACGGGTCCATGCTGGGCTCGCTGGAACCGGTCATCACCAAGCTGCCCAAGCTGTCGATCGACCATCTGGGCATGTCCGACGACTGCCTGCCCTACCTGCTGAACCTGGTCGACCGCGGGGCCAAGGTGAAGGCCTCCGGCTTCGGGCGGGTGGCGATGAATGTGGGCTCGGCGCTGCGCAAGATCCACACCGTCAACCCCGAGGCCCTGATGTTCGGCACCGACCTGCCCGGCACCCGGGCCGGACGGCCGTTCCGCGACGCCGACATCTCGCTGCTCGCCGACGCCGTGGGCACCGATCTGCACCGGGTGCTCGAGGACAATGCCCGCGCGTTCTACGGGCTGCCCGCCAAGGAACGCCTGTTCGAGGACCTGAACCCGACCATGCGCCGGGCCGCGGGCGAAGCGCCCACCCTGCGGCTGCCGCGGTCGGAGCTTCCCGGACCCCCGCCCCCGCCCACCCTGCCGCTGCCGATCATCGATCGCTAACGGCAACGGGCCACCCCGTGAGGGCCGCGGAGACTTCGCGTTATTGTCATACCGTCAACACCGGTGTGTGAGCCGGTGCGCAGGATTCGACGACGAACCGAGGTAGGGCGTGAGCACTCCATCCACCGCCAAGCAGGGCCCGCTCGCGGGCATCCGGGTTGTTGAACTGGCCGGCATCGGCCCCGGTCCGCACGCGGCACTGCTGCTCGCCGACCTCGGCGCCGACGTGGTGCGGGTGCAGCGGCCCGGCATGCTGCCCGGCTTCATGGAGCGTCCACAGTGGCGCGGCCGCACCATCGTCGAGGCGAACCTGAAGGATCCCGCCGACATCGAGCAGGTGCTCGGGCTCATCGAGAAGGCCGACGTGCTGCTCGAGGGCTTCCGGCCCGGCGTCACCGAGCGCATGGGACTGGGCCCCGACGCGGCGCTGGAACGCAATCCGCGCCTGGTCTACGGCCGCATGACCGGCTGGGGCCAGTACGGCCCGATGGCCGACCGCGCCGGACACGACATCAACTACATCTCGCTCACCGGCGTGCTGAACGCCATCGGCCGCAAGGGCGAGCGCCCCGTGCCGCCGCTGAACATGGTCGGCGACTTCGGCGGCGGTTCCATGTTCCTGGTCTTCGGCATTCTGGCCGCGCTGGTGGAACGCCAGAACTCCGGCAAGGGCCAGGTCATCGACGCCGCCATGATCGATGGCGCACTCGCGCTCTCACACATGATCTGGGGCATGAAGGGCGTCGGCCTGTGGTCCGACGAGCGCGGCACCAACCTGCTCGACACCGGCATGGCCTTCTACGACACCTACGAGACCTCCGACGGCAAGTACATGGCCGTGGGCTGCATCGAGCCCCAGTTCTACGCGGAACTGCTGCAGGGCCTGGAGATCTCGCCCGAGGGCCTGCCCAACCAGCTCGACCCCAACGGCCAGGACCAGCTGCGCAAGCTGTTCACCGAGAAGTTCAAGACCAAGACCCGCGACGAGTGGTGGGCGATCTTCGAGCACACCGACGCCTGCACCACCCCGGTCCTGACTTTCACCGAGGCCGAACAGAATCCGCACATCCAGGCCCGCACCGGCCTGATCGATATCGACGGCGTCGTGCAGCACGCCCCGGCCCCGCGCTTCTCGCGCACGCCGGCGGGCATCCCGACCCCGCCGCCGAACGAGGGCACCCCGATCGAAACCGTCTGGGCGGACTGACCTTCCGCGCACGGCCGAACGCCCCCTGTGGAATTCCACCGGGGGCGTTGACTTTTCCGATGCGGCGGGTAGCTCCCGGACTTACGGGGCGACGAGCTGGATGTCGAGCTCGATGGCGATCTTGTCGCTCAGCATGGCGTTGGGCATGCCCGGGGCGACGTCGAACTCGCTGCGCTTGATGGTGCCGGCGGCGGTGAAGCCGGCGTGCTCCTTGTTGTCCTGCGGGAAGACCTGCACGCCGCCCCACTCGACCTCGAGGGTGACGGGCTTGGTGATGCCGCCGATGGTGGCCTCACCGGTGACCTCGAACTCCGCGCTCAGGGCGACGGGCTCGGGGACGCGGAAGGTCAGGTGCGGGCGGTTGGCGACATCGAGGATGTCGGCGCTGCGGACGTGGCCGTCGCGCATCTCGTTGCCGGTGTCGAAGGAATCGAAGTAGATGGTGGCCTCGATGGCGGCCTCGCCGGCCTCGTTGACCACGAAGCCGGTCTCGAAGCGGTTGAAGCGGCCGCGGACCTTGGAGATGCCCAGGTGCTTCACGGTGAAGTTGACCGAGGAGTGAGCGGCGTCCAGGGTCCAGGAGCCGGGGGCGAGGGTGGTCTGCTCGGAAGTCGTCATGTCAACCACTCTAAGTGGACTCCGGTCCGCTTATCCACACCGTGGTTATCCGGGGACTGCCAGGGCGCGGATAACGGAACCAGGACCAGGCAGTATGGAAAGGGTGTCCCGTTCCGAATTCGCCGAGTTCCTGATCGCCCGCCGCGCACAACTGCAGCCCGAGGACGTCGGACTGCCCGCCGGCCGGCGACGGCGCACACCCGGCCTGCGCCGCGAGGAGGTGGCCGCGCTCGCCGGTGTCAGCGCAGACTACCTGGCCCGCCTGGAGCAGGGACGCGACACCAACCCCTCCACCGCCGTGCTGGCCGCCCTCGCGGAGGCGTTGCGGCTCAACGAGATCGAGAAACACCACTTCGGCAAGCTGGCCCTCGGGCTGGAACAGAAGGCTTCCTGCCCTGCCTCCGGGCAGGCCCGGGAACAGGTCTCCGAGACCATTCAGGCGGTTATCGACGCCCTGCAGCCGACGCCCGCGCTGGTGCTCGGGCGCTGGCTGAACCTGCTCGCCGGAAACCCCTCCTTCCGCGCCTTCGCCGAACCCCTCGGCATGTTCGACGCGGAGGCGCACGGCAACTTCGCCATCTACGTCTTCGCCCATCCGGCCGCCCAGCAGACCTTCCTGAACTGGTCCGACGCCGCCGATATGGCCGCCTCGTCCCTGCGCGCCGCCGCCACCCGGTTCCCCGACGACCCGTCGGTCGAGGCCGTCGTCACCGCCCTGAACAGCTACCCGGAGTTCGAGCGACGCTGGCGCGAGCACCGGCTCACCGACTTCCGATCCCTCGTGCTGAAGATTCAGCACCCGGCCCGGGGTGCGGTCGAGGTGGAGGTCGAGACCCTGGATCCGGCCGCCGACCAGACCGTCATGGTCTGGCTGGTCGACCGCCGCCAGGCCCGTACGCCCGGATTACGGCTGGTCAACGAATAAAACCGCAGGTTCCGGGGGTTTCGTTCCCGCTGCCGGGGCGGGTCGGGCCATCTACAGTTGAGCCATGGCTCGGAATTGGCCGATGGTCGAGCGGGTGAAAGAACTCGAGTCGATCAGGTCGGCACTCACCGGCGACGAGTTCGTCGGGGCGGTGCTCACCGGTGACGCGGGGGTCGGCAAGACCACGCTGGCGCGGCAGGCCACCGCCGCCGTCGGCGGCAATATCCGCTGGGTCGCGGGCACCGAATCCGCCCGCAGCATTCCGCTCGGGGTCTTCGCGCACATGGTGGGGGTGTACACCGCCCACGATCCGGTGACCTTCATGGCGGCCGCGCGCGAGGCGCTGCTCGCCGACGGGCACACCATCATCGGCGTCGACGACGCCCATCTGCTCGACCAGCTCTCGGCCACCCTGCTGCTGCAGCTGGCCCTCGACAAGGCCGCCCACATCGTGTGCACCGTACGCAGCGGGGTGCAGGTGCCTGACGCGGTGACCTCGCTGTGGAAGGACGGGCATCTGCTGCGCATCGACCTGAAGCCGTTCACCCAGCGGCAGAGCGTGGAACTGGTGGAATCCATGCTGGGCGGGCAGCTGGAGGGCTTCACCGCCAACCTGATGTGGGAATCCTCCGGCGGAAACGCGCTTTTCCTGCGGCACCTGGTCGAGGGCGCGCTGGAGGCCGGGACGCTGCGGCAGGTCAGCGGGGTGTGGCAACTGCGCGGACGCGCGGCCGTCACCTCGGAATTGGCTGCGCTGCTGGAGGATCGGGTCGAGCAGCTGCCCGAGTCGGTGCTGCGGGTGCTGGAACTGCTCACCTTCTGCGAGCCCATCGACCTGGACGTGCTCTCCGAACTCGCGGGCGAGGAGGCGGTGGAATCCGCCGAATCACGCGGTCTCATCAGGATTGTCGAGAACAGCCATCAGCTGCTGGTGCGCTACAACCATCCGCTGTTCGGTGAGGTGATCCGGCGGCGGCTGGGCATCGCGTCGGCGCGGCGGCTGCGCGGGCGGCTGTACTCCTCGCTCCGGGACCGGCCGATCAACTCCGCGTCCGAACGCATCCGATTGGCCGAATTGGCCCTGGACAGTGATAAATCCGCGGATCTCGAACTGTTCCAGGCCGCGGCCGCGGATGCCATCGCGCTGGCGAATCTGCCTTTGGGCGAACGGTTCGCACGCGCGGCGGTGGAACGCCAGGGCGGAGTGGAGGCCGCCGACCTGCTGGCCCGCGCGCTGTTGTGGCAAGGGCATCGCATAGAGGCCGAGCGCACCCTGGCCGGATTCGATCCGGACGAGATGAACGAGGTGCAGCTGGCGCGCTGGGGCAGCACCCGGGTGTCGAACCTGCTCTGGTCCATGGGCGACGCGGATCGCGCCGATACCGTGCTGGAATCGGTGCGCAACCGGATCACACATCCGAAAATTGTTGCGGCACTGGATGGTCTGGCCTCCGCGTGCGCAGTCAACGAGAACCGGATCGACGACGCGTTCGCCCTCGCCGAGCCGGTCATCTCCGCTCCGGACGCGCCACCGTGGGCGGTGTTCTGGGCTGCCTTCGGTGGCGGATTAGCCCTCGCGCTCATGGGACGCGGTGAAGCGGCCCGGCAGTATGCGGCCCGCTCGCACGCCGTGGAGTCCCACATCGACGGATTGAACCGATTCATTTCCGCGCACGCGGAAGTGCTGGCCCTCACCTTCACCGGCGAGCTGGAAGCCGCGCGCCGATGCGCCACTACGCCCTACCCGTTCTCCTCCCCCGGGCAATATCTGGCCTGGGGCATGGCCAAGATCCTGCAGGGCACCGTGGACGTGGCGCAGGGCCAGTTCCCGCAGGGCATCGACAATCTCGAGCAGGCGCTCGCGGCGCTCACCACCGAGGGCGCGGCGTCCTGGATGTTCCCCGCCCAACTGCGGCTGGCGGAGGCGTACTCGGCGCTCGGACGGCCCGCCGAAGCGGCGGAAGCCATTGCGGCGGCGACCTTGCGAGGCGGGCGTCACAGTGCCGTCTACGAACCGCTGCTCGAACTCGTGCGGGCCATGCAGGCGGCCGCCGAGGGGACCGCGACGCCGGCCGTACGGCTCGCGCTGGGGGCGGCGGATCTGGCCGCACGCACCCACCAGCACGCCATCGAGGCGATGGCGCTGCATGCCGCCGCCCGCTTCGGCGATCAGTCGGTCGCCGGGCGGTTGGCGGATCTCGCGGCCCGCATCGACGGGCGGCTGGTGCAGGTGCAGGCGCGGCACGCGGCGGCGGTCGCGGCCCACGACGGACCCGGATTGGACACCGCCGCAGCGGAATTCGAGGCAATCGGGGCGCTGCTCTCCGCAGCGGACGCGGCCGCCCAGGCCGCCTCCGCGCACGAGCGGGCGGGTGACCGCCGCCGACTGCTGGAATCCGCGGCAACCGCCAATCGGCTGGCGGCCGCCTGCGGCGGCGCGTCGACCCCGGCGCTGCGGCAGTCCGCGCAGCCGCTGCCGCTGACCGCACGCGAACGGGAGATCGCGAATCTGGTGGCGGCCGGGCTGTCCAACCGGCAGATCGCGGACCGGCTGACCGTCTCGGTGCGGACGGTGGAGGGGCACCTGTACCGGGCGTGCATCAAACTCGATGTGACCGATCGGGAGGCGCTGGCCGAATTGATGCGCGGAGGGACGGCCTCGGGCAAATCGGCAAGACTGAACTGATCCGGATCGAGAAATGAATTCCGGCGCGCTCCGCCGCGCCCTCCGCGCTGCCGTCGGCGTCCTACTGCGGCCGGCCCTGGCCCTCGCCTGCGCGGCCACCGCCCGCACCGGTACGGCCTACTAGCCGCTCCCCCACTCGATTTCCTCCGGCGGCGTGCAACTTCGCACCCCCAATCCGAGGCGCTGATCTGCGTCGATACGGAAAGGGCCGGTGCACGGGCAAGCCGAGCCAGTGGTCCCCGCGAATAACCGGTAGTCATGGCCGGTCTCGGGGCCGGCGCAACGAAATAGGTTCGGAAGGCAGGTGTTTCGGCGTGCTCCGTCGGGATCGTGAAGTGAAGGGCACCACGGCTCGGCGGGCGATCGTCGTGGGCGTCGTTCCGCTGGCGTTGACAGTGGCCTGCGCGAATACGAGTGACCACTCGGCCCAGTCGGCGCAGGGCAGCTCGACCCTGGCCGCCGTGCAGCCGAGTGGCACCCGCGCCCCGGCCGATACCGGTGCCCCGGAAGCGAATCCGCAGCCCGGTGCGGCGGCCCGGGACGCCGCGGGCACCGCCGGCACCTCGAGCTCCGTCCAGTCCGCCCCGCGCCCCGGCGCCGCCCAGCCGGGCGTGGCCCTCCCGGCCCATGACCAGGATCGCCCCGGCCCGCGTCCGAGCCTCGCGCAGCCCGGCGTCACCGTGCCGATTCGCCCACTGCCGCAACCACAGTCGCCGTCGCAGGCCGACTACCCGATCCCCGCGAACTTCCGCCCGATCCCGAATCACGAAGCGGCGCCGGCGGTCGACTTCCGAACCCTGCACGCCCCGGCGGTGGTGGACCCGGTCCTCCCGATCGCCCCGCCCCCGCGCACCGTCCGCATCGGCGACTTCACCACCCCCGCCCCGGACCAGCTGCCCGACACCATCCTCGACACCGTGAACGGCGCAGCCGCCGACACCGAAGCGGGCCTGGCCACCGGCCTCAACTCCATCGGCGTCAACCCGAGCCGCTCCGACAAGATCGCCGCGGGCACCCTCGGCGGCGCGGCGATCGGCGGGGGCATCGGCGCCGTCGGTGCGGGCGTTCCGGCGGCGCTGCTCGGTGCGGCAGTAGGCGGCACGATCGGCGCGGGCGTCGGCGCTGCGGTCGGATTCGGGCTCGGTTCGGCCGGTGTCGTCGTGGCGCCGTGGACAGCGCCCATCGACGTCCCGGGCGGCACGGCCGGTGGGGCGCTGATCGGCGCGGGCATCGGCGCTGCCGCCGGAGCCGCGGCCGCGGGCATCCCGGCCGCACTCGCCGGGGGAGCTGTGGTCGGAGCGGGAGGCGCGGCGCTGGGTGGCTTCCTGGGCAGCGCGCTCTGACGCACGCCTTCCGGCGATACGGGGGCATCCGCACCAGGCTTTCGGTGCGGGTGCCTTCCATCTGGCAGTGGTCAGAAGAGGGTGGGTTCGCCGAAGCCCGGCGTGCGCTCGATTTCCAGGAGGCGCTGTTTCGTGGTGAGGCCGCCGGGGGCGGAGAAGCCGTGCAGGGCGTGATCGGCGGCCAGTACCCGGTGGCAGGGGATGATCAGGGGGATCGGGTTGCGGCCCAGGGATTGTCCGACGGCCTGGGCGCCGCCGGGGGCGCCGATGCGGTTCGCGACCGCGCCGTAGTTGAGGGTGTGCCCCGGGTCGATGGCGCGGGTCACCTCGTAGACGGCGCGGTCGAAGTCGTTGAAAGCGGTGGTGTCCAGGGGGATCCAGCGGAGGTCGTCCAGGTCGCCGGTGAGGTGGGCGCGGATGCGGTCGATGACCGTGGCCAGCTCGGCGGTGGGCTCGGCCTCGTGGATGTCGGCCAGGCGGTGGCGGCGCAGGATGTGGGTGCGGGTGGCCGTGGGGTCGCGGTCGGGAAGGGCGAAGCGCAGGACGCCGGTGGCGCTCCAGGCGATGGCGCACGCGCCGATCGCGGTATCGAAGAGCGCCGCCGACGCCAGGGGTCGGGCCGGAGCGGACATGAGGCCAGTGTGCACGGTGCCACCGACAAGAATCCGATTCAAGTCCAGTTTGCTAGAACTGGACTGATTCTTCCCGGCATGGGATGGTGGACAGGGCAGCCACGGCCGGAGCGCTGCGACGGAATCGCCGCGCGGGAGCCGGCGGACAGGCATCCGGGCGGAGTGACGCGATGGCCGCGAGGTCCGAATACTGCCGGGACGCTTCATATTCGGCGACCGACCAGTCCGACATGGGAGCATGCGGGCGATACCGCTCCAGCAGCTCGCCCCAGCGCTCACCGGGCTTGGGCGCATACCGGTACACGAGACCGGCGAAAGCGGCGACGATCAGAATGGAGACCAGCAGAGCGACCATGAGCCCATAGTGGCTCCGCTCCGGACTTGAAGAAAATATCCAGTACCCCGATACTGGCCTGTATGGCGACACGAGTGATCGGCGCGGCCAGCTTGACGCGCGACCTGGGCCGGTGGCGGAACGACGAACCGGGCGCCCCCGCCGACAATGGCAAGCGTTCGGCGCGGCCCGCCTACGTGGCACTGGCGGAGAGCATCCGCCTGCTCATTCACGACGGCCGCGCGCCGCTCGGCGTCGCGCTGCCCAGCGAGCGCGATCTGGCCACCGCCCTCGCGGTCAGCCGCACCACCGTCACCTCCGCGTATTCCCTGCTGCGCGAGCACGGTTACCTGATCAGCCGCCAGGGCTCGCGCAGCACCGTGGCGCTGCCGCCGACCGTGGTGCACGACGGCGCGAAGCCCGCGCGCAGCATCCTGGCCATGATGGCGCAGCCGGAACTGCCGACCATCGACATGACCTACGCCGCCATGGCCGCCCCGCCGCAGATGACCGAGGCGTACTCCTTTGCCCTGCAAGGGCTTCCGACCTATCTCGGCACGCACGGCATGGACCCGGTGGGTGTGCTCATGCTGCGCGAGGCGCTGGCCCGCCGCTACACCGAGCGCGGGCTGCCCACCGAGCCGGACCAGATCCTCATCACCCTGGGCGCGCAGCACGGTCTGCGGCTGCTGCTCAATGTGCTCACCACACCGGCCGAACGCGTGCTCATCGAGCACCCCACCTATCCGAACGCCATCGAGGCGATTCGCGATGTGGGTGCGCGCCCGGTGCCGGTGCCCATGCGCCCGGACGGCTGGGATCTGGACGGAATCCGCAGTGCCGCACGGCAGACCGCGGCCAGCGTCGCCTACCTGATTCCGGACTTCAACAATCCGACCGGTCACCTGCTCGACGCCGAGGGCCGGGCGGAGCTGGCCACCATCGCCCGCGAGACCCGTATGACGTTGATCGTCGACGAATCCATGGTGGATCTGAACCTCACCGACCTCGAATCCCCGCCCCCCGCCGCCACTTTCGCCCGCAATTCGGAGATCGTCACCATCGGTTCGGCCTCCAAGTCCTTCTGGGGCGGCCTGCGCGTCGGCTGGGTCCGCGCCAACCAAGCCCTGATCACCAAACTCCTGGGCACCCGCTCCACCGTCGACCTCGGCACCCCCGTCATGGACCAGCTGGCCACCGTCCACCTGCTCCGCAATGCCGACGAAATCCTCACAACCCGCCGCGACCAGCTCCGCTCCCGCCGCGCGGTCCTGCTCGAGACCCTCGCCGAGGAACTCCCCGACTGGCGTGTCACCGAGGGCGTCGGCGGCATGTCCGTGTGGGCCCAACTCCCTGCCCCGGTCTCCACAGCCCTGGCCGCCACCGCCCCCAACCACGGCGTCCTACTCGCCGCCGGACCACGTTTCGGCGTCCAGGGCGCCTTCGAACGCTTCATCCGCCTCCCCTTCACCCACGAGGAATCCGAGCTGCGAGTCGCCGTGAAGTCCATCGCGGCGGCCGCCGCCGCCCTCAACCCGCACGCCGCCGACCCCCTGGCCCCGCTCATCACCTACTGACGTCCCCCAGCAAGGCAGTGCAACACAGCCCTGGGACCCGCACTATGCCCTGAAACGGCTCGCGCCCGCCGCGAAAGCGGCGGGCGCGTGTTTTTCGCTCAGCGACAACTGATTTCGCATGATGCGGGTAACTCACCGGGTACGACCAAATTGGTTCGGCACCTATCCGCAGGCACGGATGCAGAACCGGCAACGGCACTCAGCCGCCCGCTAAAGTCGCGGGGAGGCGGCAACGTCGTGGCGGACGATGGTCTGGTCGCGGCCGGGGCCGACGCCGATGCACGAAACCCGCGCGCCCGACAGTTCTTCCAGGCGCTCGACGTAGGCCCGGGCGTTGGCGGGGAGCTCCTCGAAGGTGCGGGCACCCGAGATGTCCTCCCACCAGCCGGGCATTTCCTCGTAAATCGGCTTGGCGTGGTGGAATTCGGTCTGGGTGGTGGGCATCTGCTCGACCCGCTCGCCGTCGATCTCGTAGGCGACGCAGATCGGGACGGTGTCCAGGCTGGAGAGCACGTCCAGCTTGGTGAGGAAGTAGTCGGTGATGCCGTTGACGCGGGTGGCGTAGCGGGCGATCACGGCGTCGAACCAGCCTGTGCGGCGGGCGCGGCCGGTGGTGACGCCGACCTCGCCGCCGGTCTTGGCCAGGTAGGTGCCGGACTCGTCGAAGAGTTCGGTCGGGAACGGGCCGGAGCCGACGCGGGTGGTGTACGCCTTCAGGATGCCGAGCACCGTGGTGATCTTGTTCGGGCCGACGCCCGCGCCCACCGCCGCGCCACCCGCGGTCGGGTTGGAGGAGGTGACGTACGGGTAGGTGCCGTGGTCGACGTCCAGCAGGGTGCCCTGCGAACCCTCCAGCAGCACAATCTCATCGCGCTCCAGCGCCTGGTTGAGCAGCAGCCGGCTGTCGGCGATGCGGTGCTTGAAGCCCTCGGCCTTCTCCAGCACCTCCTCCACCACCTGCTGCGGGTCCAGCGCGCGGCGGTTGTAGATCTTCACCAGCACCTGGTTCTTGAATTCCAGTGCGGCCTCGACCTTCTGGGTGAGGATCTTCTCGTCCAGTACGTCGGCCACGCGGACACCGACACGGGCGACCTTGTCCTGGTAGCAGGGACCGATGCCGCGGCCGGTGGTGCCGATCTTCTTGTTGCCCAGGAAGCGTTCGGTGACCTTATCGATGGCCACGTGGTACGGCATGATCAGGTGCGCGTCGGCCGAGAGCAGCAGGCGGGAGGTGTCCACACCGCGCTCTTCCAGACCGGCGAGTTCGGCCAGCAGCACACCCGGATCCACTACCACGCCATTGCCGATGACGTTGGTCACATCGGGGGTGAGGATGCCGGACGGGATCAGATGCAGCGCGAAGCTCTCACCATTGGGCAGCACCACGGTGTGACCCGCGTTGTTGCCGCCCTGGTATCGAACTACCCACTGGACCCGATCGCCGAGCAGATCGGTTGCCTTGCCCTTGCCCTCGTCGCCCCACTGGGCGCCGATCAGCACGATTGCCGGCATGTGAGTGTCTCCTACGGGTTCGACGCGCAGCCCCTCTGGTGCTGCAGCTACCCGCCGTCAGAAGGCGGTGGCCGTAGGCACACTTTACGGGAATGCCCCATGACTCCCGCGAGGCGGCATCCCCGCAGTTCGCGGCCCGGCTCGATTCTGGACTGCGCTCCGCCTCCCCGCGCTCGGAGCGGATACGGGAGCGAAGCGGAGGAGGGAAGAATCGAGCTTCCGGCTCATAGACCTGCGCCTTGGCCGCGAACCCGCCCGGAGCGAAGCGGAGGGCAAATCCGGCACCGTAACGGATGCGCAGCGAGGACAGCGTGGCAAATGAGACAGGGCTATGGTGGCACGGGGAGAGGACCGGCGGGGGTCCATCGGATATGCAGCGAGGCGGATAGGTGTTGGCAAGCCAGAGGAGGGTGTTCGGCAGTTGAGTACCCATGTTCTCCGCTGCGACGGCGCGCCCGTTCCCATCGCGCTGGCATCCCTGTCCCTCACCCAGACCTCCGCCATTCCCGATACCGGCGCTCTGGACGAGTTGCTGCCGGTCATGGCCGCCGACAGCCTGCCCCGGCTCATCGTGCTCGGTGAGGATGCCGGATTGGCCGCGGTCCTCACCCATCTGATGCGCACCGAACGCCTCGGCGTCGAAATCGGTTATGTGCCCATCGATCGCACCTACGGCTCCCGCGCCTACGAGACCGGTACCGGCTCCGCCGCCGCCAAGCGCGCGCTGGAGGGCAAGGCCATCGCGACCCCGCTGATTCGCGACGACACCGGCAAGGTGCTGATCGGCCGCGCCACCCTGGTCGGCGAGGCGGGCGCGAAGCTCGAGGGCGAGGCCTACGTCGACGACACCCGGCTGTTCACGGGAAAGGTTGCGGCACTGCATGTTTCGCCCATGCTGGAGATGCCCGGCCTGCACGCCACCGTGCAGCGCGGCCTGCGCAAGAAGCGCTGGGTCGAGGGACGCGCCATGCAGCTGGGCACCAGCGGCGCCATTGTCACCCGCGACGGGATCACCACCGATCGGGTGGTGAAGCGCTCCACGTTCTATCGGCACCACGAACCTTGGCTGCTGGTTCGCTGATTCACCCCCAGAATGGGTAGCGGCGTACAGCAGAGCCGACCAGTTGGGAGTAACAGGTGAATTACCCGCGCGCGGTGGGCCGGGCATCCGGAGCGGTCCGGCCCAGTCCGGTGTTCCTACTGGTCGTGGTGATCACGGTGGCGGGCGGAGCGCTCGCCTGGGACGCCGACTACGGTTCGCGCCAGGCCCAATTCGGCGTTTTCATCCTGGTGGTGGCGGGCTGGATCGTGTCCATCTGCCTACACGAATTCGCGCACGCATATGTGGCGTGGCGGGCCGGGGACCGCGAGGTGGAGATGCGCGGGTATCTGACCCTCAATCCGCTCAAGTACAGCCATCCGCTGCTGTCGATCGCGCTGCCGGTGGTGTTCATCGCGCTCGGCGGGTTCGCGCTGCCCGGTGGTGCGGTGTACGTGCACTCGCACAACTTCAGCCCGCGGGTACAGCGGATCCTGAGCGGCGCCGGGCCCGCGGTGAACGCGCTGTGCGCGATCGTGCTGCTGGTGATCGTGCGGTTCTACGGCAGCACCCATTCGCACGCGGCATTCTGGTTCGGGCTCAGTTACCTTGCGTTCCTGCAGATTACGGCGACCGTGCTGAACCTCATCCCGATTCCCGGCACCGACGGGTACGGGATTCTGGAGCCGTCGCTGAGCTATCAGACGCGGCGGTCGCTGGATCAGATCAAGCCGTTCGGCATCCTGATCCTGTTCGCGCTGCTGTTCACGCCCGAACTCAACCGGCTCTTCTTCGACGCGATCAACGCGCTGTTCGAACTGTCCGGGCTGCCGGGCAGCTGGTGGTCGGCGGGCAGCGCACTGACGCGCTTCTGGCTCTGACCCGGGTGGGCCGCCCGGACGACCCGGTGTCGGGCGGCCCATCGCAACGACATCGGTCCGGAGAAACCGTTGCCACCCGTCGCTGCGAGTCCGGAACCGGACTACCCCTCGTAAATCCGGCCTGATACGAACGGTAGAGGGACGCAAGCGGTTCGACGCGAGTAGCGGACTACCCGAAGATCAAGAGCAGGCCCCCGCAGGCCAATCGGCCATACCCGCAATTCCGGTCTCGGACCTACCCGTGATCCGGGCGGACGTGGATCAGTCGATCGGCGTGACATAGGGATGCGGGACGGTCGGCGGCAGCAGCGCCATGGCGGAGAGCCTTCGTATCCCGCACACCTGCATGAGATCCACGACGATGGAACGCAATTGGGCGAAGACCACGTGGGCGGACAGGCCCGCCCCGGTCACCAGATCCTTGGTCGCACCCTTGCCGACCGAACGCAGCACACGGGTCGCCTCGGCGGGATCGGGCTTCTCGTCCGGATCGGCCAGCATCATGCGGCGCACCACATCCACGGCCTGACCGAGCTTCTCGACCTCCGCGACGAGGCCCGGATTCAGTACCTCGTCGTCGCGCACCGAGGTGAGCGCGCGGCGCAGCAGCACGCGGGTATTGCGGACCGCATTGTCGAGCGGGTCGGCGGCCTGCCGCAGGCGCTGCAGACGGGAGCGAGAGTTCCAGTACAGCGGAGAGATTCGAATGATCTCCCGGCTGCCCTCGAGGGTGTTGCGCATGGCATCGATCGCACCCTGGGTGCCGCGCACGGTCTCGAGCGCCGTCTTGATCTTGCCGGCATCCTGCTCGAGCAGGCCGTCCGCGCACTCGGTGAGGGCCTTGCCCATCACCTCGAGAATCCCGGCGGCCTGCTCCCGGGCACGACGCACCGGATGCAGCGGGATCGCCGCCACCACCACGATGCCGACCAGACCACCCACCAGCGCGTCGATCATGCGCAGCGACGCACCACCCTGACCGGGCGGATAGAGCGTGGCCACCAGTACCGCGGAACTGGCCGCCTGCATGGTGATGACCGGGCCGCCGTCGAGGAAGACGGCGGCGCCCATGGCGATCACCACCAGCAGCACGATCTGCCAGCCGCCGGTGCCCACCCGGGAGACGAACAGGTCGCCGATACCGATGCCGACGGCCACGCCGACGATCAGCTCGACCGACCGGCGCAGCCGCGCACCGAACGACAGGCCGATGGAGATCATGGCGGCCATGGGCGCGAAGAACGGGCGCTCGTGCCCGATCACATTGTGGGCGATGAACCAGGCCACGCCCGCGCCGATCGCGCACTGCACGATCGGCAGCAGCGAGGACCGGACGCGCCCCGCGGCCCTGCGCATGCGGGTGACGCTGCTCTCCCGGGCAGCGTCGAAGGTTTCGCCCAGGCCGCTGCTCAATTCAGTCGAGGCCGAGCTCGGCGGCCGCGCGCGGGTCGCAGTCCTCGAGCAGGTCCAGGCAGCGCGCGTACTCGTCGGTCTCGCCGATGGCGCGGGCGGCCTGCGCCAGCGCGCCGACGCTGCGCAGGAAGCCCCGATTGGGCTCGTGGCTCCACGGCACCGGGCCGAAGCCCTTCCAGCCGTTGCGGCGCAACAGGTCCAGGCCGCGGTGGTAGCCGGTGCGCGCGAAGGCGTAGGCGGAGATGATGTCGTGGTTGATCTCGCCGTCAGCGGCCGCGCCCCGCTCCAGCGCGGCCTCGGCCAGGTAGGCCCAGGCGATGGAGGCGGTCGGATGCGCCGCGGCAACCTGCACCGGGTCCTGTTTCTGGAGCAGCGCGTCCTCCGCGTCGATGTTTTCCGGGAGGAGGACCGGCTGCGGTCCGAGTAGATCGCCGAAGGAGGTCATGCCGATCATTCTGCACCGCCGTCCGGAATGCTCAGTAGGCTGACCGTCGAATCACAGTTCCGCCGAAGCAAGGGGTGTAGCGCGTGTCCGACCCGAAAGACGACCAGCAGCCGCAGGGTCCTGCCAACTCGGCATCCGGCGCCGAGGACACCGCCGCCCCCAAGACTCCGACCGACCAGTCCACGTCCCGGCCCAGCGGCCCCGCCCCGAGCAACCCCGCGAAGGGCCCCGGCGCACCGAGCGATGCCGCCGCCGACGACGCTCCCCCGACCGCCGCCACGGAAGTGATTCCCACCGCCGACTCCCGCACCGAGGAGATCCGCACCGGCACAGCCGAACCCGCGGCGGCCGGCTCGAACCAGGCCCCCGGCCAAGGCAAGCCGGCCAACCCGCCCGCGAAGTCCGGCTCGGCCGGTTTCGCCACCATTCACTACGAAACCCCCAAGTCCGCCGGGCGCATCCAGCCCCCCGCACCACAGCGCACCCCGGGCGGCCAACCCCCGGCCGCCGCGCGCCAGGGCTCGGGCGAATTCGTACCCCAGAACACCTCGAGCGCCCGGCCCGCAGCCCCCGGCGCGGCCGGCAAGCAGAACCCGCCCGGCACCCAACCCGCTGCCGCCCGGCAATCCGCCCCCGCCCAGCAGGCTCCCGCCGCGGGCGCCGCACCGCGACCGGGCACCCCGAAGGCCGCCGAACCCGCAGCGGGACAGACACACCGCCCGGACGCGAACGCATCGACGCTATCGAACGCGGCCGCCGAGAAGTCCACTGGCGCTGGACAATCCGGACCCGGCACGGAGCAGTCCGGCCCGGGCCGGCAGGCGGCGACGGACGATGCCCCTACGCAGTTCATTCCGATTCAGCGGCCGAGCGGGGAGAAGCCTGCCGCGGGCGAGGCCGCCGCGGCGGATGCGACCACCCAGTTGATTCGGATTCAGCAACCCGGGCAGGCGGCGAGCGGCGGGGCCGCGAAGGCCGGTTCCGAGCCCGCGGCTGCCGGGAAGCCGGGTGGAGCCGCGAGCGATGCGGCGCAGGGGAAGCCCGCGCCACAGGATGTTCCCACCGAGGGGATGCCGCAGGCGGATTCGCAGCCGGAGGATGGCAAGGCCGCCGCGAACGGCGGTAAGGCGAAGGATGCCGGTAAGGCGAAGGACGGTGACGCGGCGGCCGAGCAGGCCGGCGGGGCGGGCGATTCCGCGGCGAAGCCGGCCGGCGATTCCGGCGACGCCACCGGCGGGGACACGAAAACCGTTGTGATCAAGAAGGTTCCGAGCCCAGCGGAGGACGCCACGACGGCATTGCCGATCGTGTCCGGGGACCAGGCGACCGAGAAGATCCGGGTGTCGGGGCCGCAGGGGCGGGCGGTCAGCAAGCCGCCGCAGACGCCGCGGGTGAACGCGGGGCCGCGGAATGTGGGTCCGAAGGGGAACGCGCCGGCGCCGGACGCGCCGGTCGAGGAGACCCGGCCGTCGCCGCCGCGGCCGCCGATGGGGCCGCGCCGGCCCGCGACCGCGCCGTCACCGGCGGATATGCAGCCGACCATGCCGGGCCAGCCCATCGGCGGTCCGCGTATCGCCCCGCCGCAGCGGGTCGGGGCGGGTGCGCTGCCGCAGGGTCCGCGCGGCCCGCAGGGACCGGGCGCGCCGGGCTCCAATGCACCGCAGGGACCCCACGCCCCGCAGGGACCGAATACACCCCAGGGACCGAATGCACCGCAGGGTGTGCAGCAGGGTCCGGTGCCGGGTGGCCCGGGACCGGCTGGGCCGCAGGATGTTCAAGGGGATGGACCGCGCATTCTGGCGCAGCCGCAGCGGGTTCCGGCCGCCGCCGAGGCAGCCGCCGGGACCACGCCGGCCGTGGGCGGTGTGTCGAAGAAGCTGTGGATCATCGTGGCGGCGGCCGTGATCGCGGTGATCGCCATTGCCGGTGTGGTGTTCGGTGTGGTGAAGCACCAGAGCAACAACTCGCCGGAAGCCTTGGTGCAGAAGACGATCACCACGTACACCGACGCGCTGAAGTCCGGGAATCTGGACGCGTTGCGGGCCGTGACCTGCGGTGCGCAGCACGACTTCTACCAGAAGATCTCGGCCGACCAGTTCGCGAGCGTGTACAAGACCTCGCAGGACCAGAAGAGCATTCCCCAGGTGAAGAGCGTCGACGCCATTCAGATCACCGGCGACGCCGCGCTGGCGCAGGCGACCGTGTACACCGCGGCGGACCCGTCGAAGACGTCCGCACGCACCTTCGACCTGCGCAACGAGGGTGGTTCGTGGAAGGTGTGCGACCCGCAGAACGGGCACTGATCGGCTCCCGGAAAATTTCCTGACGCATTTGCGGCCCCGGTCGCGATGAACATCACAAAGACCTGGTCAACAGTCCGGCACGTCGGTACAGTGTGCCGGATTGTCTGGGCCAGCCATTTCGGCATTCCGGCACTTCAGCGGTTGTACACCGTCCAGGACATTGTCCGATTCGTGCGGGCAGTGTCCGGCAGAAGTGGTGCGGGCCCACCGGGTTTCGATTTGCAGGGAGCTGAACACCATGCCGGAAACGGCAGAGGCTACTGAAGCCACCGCGGCCGAGCTGGTCGGACGGCACTTCCGTGTCCGTGATCACTACGACGTCGGCCGCGAGAAGATCCGCGAGTTCGCGCGTTCGGTGCGCAATGATCACCCCGGTCACCACACCGAGGCCGCCGCCGCGGCGCTCGGCTACGGCGGCCTGCTCGCCTCCCCGACCTTCGCGTCGGTGATCGGTGCGGCCACCACCCGCTCGCTGATCGGATCGGTGCTCACCGAGTACGACGTCTCGCAGATCCTGCAGACCGATCAGATCTTCGAGTACTACCGCCCGATCCTGGCCGAGGACCGCCTCGGGGTGGACGTCGTCGTCGAGAACATCCGCAGCTTCGGCGACAACGACTTCATCACCGTCAAGGTCACCCTCACCGATGCCGACGCGCTGCCGGTGCTGGTCGCCACCACCACCATCGTGGCCCGCAAGGGCGTCGAGATCGATCCGGCCACGGTCGAGACGGTCTCGGGCGTGGTCATGCACGGCCATGTGGTCGAGCCCGGCGAATTCGACGGCGACCCGACCGGTCTGGTTCTGCTGGCCCCCGACGAGGTCGCCGAGCTGGCCGCCCCCGCCCCGCCGCAGCCGGTCCACACCATCCCCACCGCCGCCACCCTGACCGCCGGCACCGAACTGCCCGCCGCCAAGGTGCCGGTCACCCGCGGCGACCTGGTCAACTACGCGGGCGTCTCCGGCGACCCGAACCCCATCCACTTCAGCGACACCGCCGCCACCCTGGTCGGCCTGCCCACCGTGGTGGCGCACGGCATGCTCACCATGGGCCTGACCGCCGGCTACCTGGTGGACTGGCTGGGCGATCCGTCGGCACTGGGCAAGTTCAGCGTCCGCTTCTCCGGCTTCGTGCCGGTCGAGCCGACCGCCCCGACCATCGTCGAGTTCACCGGCAAGGTGAAGTCGGTGGACGCCGCCCGGGGCGCGGCCACCGTCGTACTGGGCGCGACCTCCGAGGGCAAGAAGCTCTTCGGCCGCGCGATCGCCGAGATCCGGCTGTCCCGCGTCCCCGAGACTTCAGCGCACAGCTGAGAGCTCCCCCGCCTCCCCGGAACTTCAGCGCCCGGCAAAGATCCGTCGCCCGCCGCGCACGCGTGCCGGCGGGCGTGTGCCGAATCTATTTCGGGCGTACCCCAGGAGTTACCCCGACCGTTTCGAAATCAGTTGCTGCGGTTGGCAACCGAAGAACAAGAAACGGATGCGCCGCACCTGCCACGCGGCACACTCGCTTCGAGTGCTAGTTCACCGTGGCGTGCATCAGGTAGACGTTGTAGTCGCTCCAGGTCGACAGGGTGAAGTACATGTCGTTGCCGGTGGACCACGGATGGATGAAGCCGCCGTACAGCTCCGGGAATTGCAGTGCGCTCACCGTGACCGCGCTGTCGGACCACGCGCCCTGCGGCGTATCCGATTCCCGCACAACGAGTGCCGCCTTGGCGGTGTCCAGGTAGCTCATCTGCCACACCTTGCGGCTCTCGTCGTAGCGCACCGACAGCTCACCGGCGGGCGCGTCGACAATCGGTGTGACCGTGACCGATCCGTTCGACTCGGGAATCCAGGAGCCGCTGTTCCAGTACTGGTAGGCCGTCGGGTTGAGCACCTGGTCCTTCGGCACCCGGGCCAGCCCTACCCCGCCGAGCCGCGAGTTGGGGATACCGAACATGTAGACCCAGTCCCCCTGCGGCACCATGGCCGTCACCTGGAAGTTGGAGAGGCCGAAGATGTTCTCCCACTTGGCGTACGGATCCTTGGTCCAGTGCTCGCCGTGGTCGTCGGAGTAGGCGATGCCGCCGTAGTTGGTGTACCAGGTGCCGGGCACGCTGTTCCAGGTGCGAATCGACATGTAGCTCAGGTACTGCCGGTCCCCGATGGCGAAGCCCGAGGTCGGGATGGTGGTGATCTCGATATTGTCCAGCTTGCGGCTGCTCAGCAGTTCGGCGGCGTGGCAGCGGTCGTCGGTGACCATGCGGTCGAAGACCACACCGTTCTCCAGGTCCCGGTTCTTGCTGAAGGCCAGCAGGTTCGAGCGCCAGTCCTCACCCATGCCGCCCGGCGGGTGGAAGTCGCGGCCGACGGTGTCGCCGAAGGCGATGGCGATCTCGTCCGGCGCGCTCTGCCACATGATGCCCAGGTCGGTGCCCTGGACCTGCCAGCGCTTGTCGGTGCGGTTCACCGAGTCGGCGCCGGTCAGCTTGGACACCTCGCGCACGTCGGAGACCTGCGGCGTCGGCCGGGCGGGCACCTGGGCGGCGGCCTCGACCGGCGGGTGCGCCGGATCGGGACCGGGCGGCAGCGCCGGCGGATTCGGGTTGGGCAAAGCGAAATTGAACGGTTGCGGCCGCACGATCAGCTTGGGGAGGCCGAGCTGTTCGGCGAGTCCCGGTGGCGGAGCGGGAGTGTCGGTGAGGTCCGGGCACGGGTTCACACACGGGTCCGGCGGCAACTCCATCGCCACGCGCTTGGTGTTCTCCGGCACCGGCCCGGTGTCGACCGTGACCACCGGATAGGGCACGGGGACCTCGACGGTCTTCGGGACCAGCGACTCGTGTCCGGGCTTGGCGTCGGTGCTGCAGGGCCCGATACCCGGAACGGCCGGTGCCGCACCCGGATCCGGATCCGCCACCGCGACCGGCCCGCCCATTCCGGCGAGTACGCCCGCCCCGACGATCACCGCCCCCGCAGCTGCCACCAGCCGCTTGGCCATGCACTCAACCTTCCGACAAACGGGCTCTCGGATATATCCGGGCAGAGACCCTACCCCCGGAACCGGGCGAACCGCCGGTACTCTACCGATCTCGACCGAATCGAGACCCGCGGGCCTACCGCCGCCGCACCGCGAACCGAAACCGACAGTGCAGCAGCGTAATACAGCGACGGCTCAGCGCAAGGCCTGGAAGGTGAGCACGGTGGTGCCGATCCGGATGGCGTCCCCGTCGGCCAGCACGGCGGCCGATTCGATGGACTCCTCGTTGATGTAGATGCCGTTGGCGGAGTGCAGGTCCTTGATGAGCAGCCCGGCCCGGCTCGGGGTGATCTGCGCGTGGTATCGGCTGGCCTTCGGATCGTCGAGCACCAGATCGTTGTCCGTCATGCGGCCGATCTTCATGCCGTTCGGGCCGATCGGCACCACCCGGCCGTCGGACAGCCGCAGCTGCCCGGCACGCACGGCGCGCGGCATCTCGGTGACGGTCTCGGTCATGGCCTTGGCCATGCGCTCGACCTCGTGAATCTGCCCGGTGCTCAACGGTTCCTGACGCAGCACCTTCTGCTCCAGCGCGATGAGCGCGGGACCGGGATCGATGCCGAGCTCGTCGGCCAGCACGGTGCGCACCCGGCGGCAGGCGTCGAGCGCGTCGGCCTGACGGCCGGACAGATAGAGCGCGGTGATGAGCTGCGCCCACAGCGGCTCCCGCAGCGGATGCGCGCTGGTCATCGACACCAGCTCGCCGACCACGGAAGAGGCTCGGCCCAAAGCGATTTCGGAGTCGATGCGGGCGGAGGCGACCAGCAGCCGCTCCTCGTCCATGGCGGTGGCGAAGCTCTCCGCGAAGCCGAGGCCGGACAGATCGTCCAGGGCGCGGCCGCTCCATTCCGCCAGCGCCTCGCCGAAGAGCCGGGACGCGGCGGTGGGGTCGCCGATCGAGGCGGCCTCCGAACCCTCGCGGCGCAGCGTCTCGAAGCGCCCGAGATCGCACTCGTCGTCCTCGATCTCCAGCCGGTAGCCGGAGGATTCGGTGCGCAGCAGCGCCACCGGGTCGATCCCGGCGGTGCGCAGGGACTTGCGAATATTCGAGACGAACACCTGCAGACTCGCTTGATAGGAGTCCGGTGGATCGTCGTTCCAGACAATGTCGGCCAGCGCCTGTGAGGACACCGCGCGCCGCCGGTTCACGGTCAGAGCCGCCAGCAGCGCACGCGGCTTGGGGCCGCCGACCGGCACGGGCCGACCGGCGACCAACAGCTGCACGGGGCCCAGGACCCGCACATCGACAGTCATGCCACCTGCCTCGATAGAGACCGCGGCGCGCCCGCCGCTCGAAAATTGCCCGGGATTCCGCTAGTTGCAGCGGAATCCCGACCGTTGAGCTTACTTGGCGCTGATCGAACGTCCCGCAGAGTTCAGGTCGTTGCAGGCCTCGACGACGCGGGCCGCCATCGAGGTCTCGGCCTTCTTGAGGTAGCTGCGCGGGTCGTAGACCTTCTTGTTGCCGACCTCGCCGTCGATCTTCAGGACGCCGTCGTAGTTGCCGAACATGTGGCCGGCGACCGGGCGGGTGAAGGCGTACTGGGTGTCGGTGTCGACGTTCATCTTCACCACGCCGAAGCGCAGCGAGTCCTCGATCTCCGACTTCAGCGAGCCCGAACCGCCGTGGAAGACGAAGTCGAACGGCTGCGCGTCCGCGCCCAGGCCCAGCTTGGCGGCGGCCACCCGCTGGCCCTCGGCCAGCACCTCGGGCTTGAGCACCACATTGCCCGGCTTGTACACACCGTGCACATTGCCGAAGGTGGCGGCCAGCAGGTACTGGCCGTTCTCCCCGGAGCCCAGCGCGTCGATGGTCTTCTCGAAGTCCTCGGGCGAGGTGTAGAGCTTCTCGTTGATCTCGGCCTCGACGCCGTCCTCTTCACCGCCGACGACGCCGATCTCGACCTCGAGGATGATGTTCGCCGCGTGCGCCTGCTTCAGCAGTTCCTTGGCGATCTCCAGGTTCTCGTCGATCGGGATCGCGGAACCGTCCCACATGTGCGACTGGAACAGCGGGTTCAGGCCGTTCTTCACGCGCTCGGCCGAGATGGCCAGCAGCGGGCGCACGAAGGTGTCCAGCTTGTCCTTCGGGCAGTGGTCGGTGTGCAGCGCGATGGTCACGTCGTACTTCGCGGCAACCACGTTCGCGAACTCGGCCAGCGCGACCGCACCGGTCACCATGTCCTTCACGCCCAGACCGGAACCGAATTCCGCACCGCCGGTCGAGAACTGGATGATGCCGTCACTGCCGGCGTCCGCGAAACCCTTGATGGCCGCGTTGATGGTCTCCGACGAGGTGCAGTTGATGGCGGGGAACGCGAAGGAGTTCTGCTTGGCCCGAGCAATCATCTCGGCGTAGATCTCCGGAGTCGCGATGGGCACAATGACCTCCGTGTTGTGTGTGGTGCGTACTACAAAATTCTGTCAGCTCACACGATAGGACAGCCCCTTTTCTCCGGGGCAATGGCCTCACATCCCCCACAAGTTTGTGAGGTTGCTTCGACGTTCGGTGTGATGTCCGGGCTACCGGTACTGTGGTGGCCGTGACCTTGCTGGCCGTATCCGATGCCGTGACGACCAATGCCGCGCTCCCCGCGATCTTGGATCCAATGCACCTCCTGACGGAGACTTGGCTGCAGCACGCGGTGCTCCCGGCGATCCTGGCCATCGTCTTCATCGAGACCGGTCTGCTGTTCCCGATCCTGCCCGGCGACTCGCTGCTGTTCACCGGCGGTCTGCTGGCAGCCCAGGCACACCCGCCGGCCGGCATGAACATCTGGTGGCTGGTGCCCGCGACCGCGTTCGTGGCCTGGCTCGGCGACCAGAGCGGCTACTGGATCGGCCGCAGCATCGGCCCGGCGCTGTTCAAGAAGGAAGACACTCGCTTCTTCAAGCAGCACTACATCACCGAGACGCACGCGTTCTTCGAGAAGCACGGACCCAAGACCATCGTGCTGGCCCGCTTCGTGCCCATCGTGCGCACCTTCATGCCGGTGCTGGCCGGTGTCTCGAAGATGGACTACCGCAAGTTCGCCACCGTCGACATCATCGGCGCGGTGCTGTGGGGCGGCGGTGTCACGGTGCTCGGCTACTTCCTGGGCAATGTCGAATTCATTCGCAAGAACGTCGAGGCGATCTTCCTGCTGATCGTGTTCGTGTCCATTCTCCCGGGCATCATCGCGGTCGCGAAGAATCTGCTGCACCGCGGCCAGGCCCCGGAACACGCCGAGTACGCCACCTCGACGAACGAGCCGACCCACTGAGCCCTTCGGTGTCGACCACCCCGCTAACCCTCGCATCGGGCGGCCCTGCCGTTCTTTCCGCCTCCGGCGGCCCTGCTTTTCTTTCCGCCTCCGGCGGATTCGGCCCGCTCGAGACAGCCGGACCAGTGCTCGTCTGGACCGTGGTTCTCACCTTCGTCTTCCTGGAGTGCGCACTCATCATCGGGTTGTTCCTGCCCGGTGACTCCATGCTCATCACCGCCGGTGTGGTGCTGGCCTCGCAGGTCGGCGAGGGGCAGGTCTGGGCGCTGTCGATCGGCACCATGATCGCGGCCATCGCCGGCAACCAGGTGGGGTACGTCTTCGGCCAGCGCGCCGGACACCATCTGGTGGCGCGCAAGAACGGGAAGTACATCAATACCCGCAATCTCGAGCGGGTTTCGGACATGCTGCACAAGCACGGGTTCCTGGCGGTGCTGGTGGCCCGCTGGATTCCGTGGGTGCGCACGCTGTGCCCGCTGGTCGCGGGCGCGGCCGGGATGGACCACCGCAAATACACCATCGCGTCGTCCGTCGGCGCGGTCATCTGGGCGCCGGTGATCCTGCTGGCCAGCTACTACGCGGGCAGCTTCCTGGAGAACATGTCCTGGCTCATGCCCGCGGTCATCGGAACCCTGGTGGTCGGGCTGGTGCTCGGCACGGTCCTGGGCGTACGGCAGTACCGCGTCGAAATGGCACGTCCCGCCGAGGATTTCGACCTCGACGTGGCAGAGGCCGCGACGGTGCCGCTGCCCCGGCTGCCGCGCGCCTGAACGATTACAGTCCGGCGGCCGTCACCGTGTGCGCGGCCTCCATCAGCTTCCAGCCCGAAAGCTGCACCGACAGATCGCGTTCCGGGCTGCGCGAGGCGGTCACCGAACCGCCCTCGAAGCCGCCCGCGCCCGCGATGCCCGGAAGTCGCGCGGGCTGCCGCCAATCCGCGCCGAACAGCGGCTCCCCCTCCACGTCCAGGCGGTGTTCCCAGGCCGCGTTCGCGGACGCGCGCACCATCGCGGCGGCCTTGCGGCGCGCGGTCACCTGGGCGGGGTCGTCGCCGGGCAGCATGAGGGCGGTCAGCGCCAGGTAGCGGATGAGAATGCCGTTGAACAGACCGCCGTCCCCGCCGCCGTCGCCGACCACCACGCCGTCCGCGGTCAGATGCTCCTCGACCGCGTCCACCAGCCGGACCGCGCGCTCGGCGTGCCGGGGTTCGCCGGTATGCACCGCGAGTTCGGTTTCCAGGCCGAGCGTCACGCCCTGGCAGTAGCTGTAGACCGGCTTCTCGACCTCGCCGGAGGGTAGGTGGATGCCGTCGAAGATGAGGCCGGTCTCCTTGTCGCGCAGGTTGGCGTCGAGGAAGTCGGCCAGTTCCTGTGCCAGGTGGTAGCGGCCCAGCCGCGCCATGGCGATGCCCGCCGGGCCGTTGGCCGGGGCGTTGTAGAAGTCGGAGCCCTTGCGCCAGGGGACCGCGCCGAACTCCGGATCGAACCCGTTGGCCAGCGTCTTCTCCAGGGTGAGCAGCGCGCCCCGCACCTCGGCCACGCCCTGGGTGCGTTCGGCCCGCTCCAAAGCGATTGTCAGCCAAGCCATGTCGTCGTAGTAGTTGTTGGTCCAGCCGGTGATATTGCGCAGGCGCGAGGCGTGGGCGATGGACCAGAGGCGGCGCTGCCGGCCGGGGGTCGGCGCGCGATTGGCGGCGTCGACCGCGCAGTCGATCAAGTGGGCCTGCCACCAGTAGTGCCAGAAGGCGAAAACCCGCTCACCCTTGGTGGCGGGCCAGCCCACCACGCCGAGCTGGGTGCCGGGACAGCCCCACAACTTACGTAGGTGACGCGAGAGGATCGCGGACTCCGCCAGGTCGGCTCGCTCCGACCAGAGGGCAGCGGTCGGCTCGATATTGCGTCCGGTCCGCGAAGTCATAGGACTTATCGTGCCAGTCGGGCACTGCGCTCGTGGCTGATTTGTTACCGAGAGTCGTCCAGCTCACCAGGCGGTGGTGAGGTCGGCGTGCTGGCGGATCCAGGCGTGCATGGCGATACCCGCGGCGACACCGGCATTGATGCTGCGGGTCGAGCCGAACTGCGCGATCGAAACGGTCAGCAGCGCGCCCGCTTTCGCGGCCTCGCTCACGCCCGGGCCCTCCTGGCCGAAGAGCAGCAGGCACTCGCGCGGCAGCGCCGCGGTCTCCAGCGGCACCGCGCCGGGGACGTTGTCCACCGCCACCACCGTCAGTCCCTCGCCGGCCGCGAAACGCAGCAGCTCATCGATGTCGGCGTGATGGTGAATGTGCTGGTAGCGGTCGGTGACCATGGCCCCGCGGCGATTCCACCGCTTGCGCCCGACAATGTGCACGGCCGCCGCCGCGAAGGCATTGGCCGTGCGCACCACCGTGCCGATATTGGCGTCGTGCCCGAAGTTCTCGATGGCCACATGGAACGGGTGCCGGCGACTGTCGATATCGGCGACGATGGCCTCGCGCCGCCAATACCGGTAGGCATCCACCACATTGCGCCGGTCGCCGTGCTCGAGCAGGTCCGGGTCCAGGCGCGGATCGTCCGGCGGCTCGGTGCCGAACTCCTCGCGCCACGGTCCGACGCCGTGCGGATGCTCACCCCATTCGGTCGGTCCGGGGGTCGGCGGTTCGTGGGCGGTCGGGGCGGAACTCACCCCGGCGATGGTAGTTGCCTAGTGCGAGGAGCCGACCGCGCCCACGATGATCGCGAGCACGATGAACACGATGACCAGGGCCATCAGCGCGGTGGCGACGATGCCGCAGATCCAGCCGGCCGTCACCATGCCGCTGCCGCCGATCATGCCGTTCGACTCGCTGATCTCCCGGCGCGCCTTGCCGCCCATGATCCAGGCCACCGGACCGAGCAGCTGGCAGAACACCAGGCTCATGATGCCGAGGATCAACACGACCACCGCCTGCGGATGATCCGGCGCCGGCGCGCCGTAGTAGCCGGGCGGGTAGTAGCCGGGCGCCTGCGGAGGGTAGCCCTGTGGGTAGCCGGAGTGCTGGTTGTAGCCCGGCTGCTGCTGGTAGCCCTGGGACTGCGGATCCCAGCCCGGCGGGGGCGCGTCGTAGGTCATGGCTGAATGCTAGGTGGTCGTGCTGGCTACACCGAATATTTTCTGGGCTGCTCCCTCGCCACCGCACCGCGCCGCCCGCGACCATGAATCCATGAGCGATACGGCCGCCCTACCCAGCATCGTGCTCGATCCGCCCGCGCCGCAATCGGATCCGGGCCCCCGCCCCACCCCCGCGTCCGTGCTGCGGACCTTCCTGGTCACGCCGTTCCGGGCGCGCACCTGGAAGGAATTCGCCTACCTGATCATCGTTTTCGGGCTGGGCTGTGCCGCCGCGGTCTATCTGTTCCTGGGTATCGGCGGCAGCCTGTACCTCTCGGTGTTCGTGCTGGGCATCCCGGTGCTGGCGGCCATGATTCTCGGCGGGCGGGTGTGGGGCCGCATTCATCGGGTGCTGGGCGCGGTGCTGCTCGACGCGGCCCTGCCCGAGCCGCCCCCGTTCACCTTTCGGCCCGGGCCGATCGGCTGGCTGCGCAGTGCCTTCACCGATCGGACCTCCTACCGCGCCCTGCTGTTCCTGATCCTCGACGGCTTGCTGGGCGTGGTGATCGGCTACGGTGTGCTGACGGCGGTGGCGGTGACGGGTTTCGTTGCGCTGTCGCCGATTCCGTGGGCACTCATGGATCCGGCCAATGTGGACGAACGTGGCGTATCGCACCGGTCGATGATCCAGTTCGGCGACTACTACCTCGACACCTGGCCGCGCGTCCTGGGTTTCGCGGCGCTCGGCGTGCTCGGCTGCTTCCTGCTGCCGTGGCTGATCCGCGGCGTCTGCTTCCTGCACCGCGTGCTCGCGCTGTGGCTGCTGACCCCGACCGCCCGCGATCTCGAGCTGGCCGGCCTGCGCGAGAGCCGCCGCGCGGCGGTCGACGACTCCACCGCCACCCTGCGCCGGCTGGAACGCGACCTGCACGACGGCACCCAGGCGCGACTGGTCGGCATCGCCATGATGCTGGGCCGCGCCGAGGAGCGGATCGCGGCGGGCGGCGACGCCGCCGAGCTGATCGCCCAGGCCCGCACCGGATCCAAGGAGGCACTGACCGAACTGCGGGAACTGGTGCGCGGCATCCATCCACCCGCCCTCGAACTCGGGCTGGAACCGGCGCTGGAGACCCTGGCCGCCCGCTGCGCGCTGCCGGTGGAGCTGCGGGTGCTGCTGCCGCTGCGGCCCAGCCCGGCCATCGAGGCCATCGCCTATTTCTCGGTCGCGGAACTGCTCACCAATGTGGTGAAACACGCTGCCGCGAACCGGATCTGGGTGGCTGTGCTGCCGGCGGGGACGGATGCGCTGGCGGTGAGCGTGCGCGACAACGGCCAGGGCGGTGCGCTGCAACCAGTGGGCGGGCCCGGCGAAGGCGTTGTGGTGGGCGGGCTTTCGGGGCTGGCGCAGCGGGCGCGCGCGGTGGACGGCACGCTCACGGTGGACAGCCCCATCGGCGGCCCGACCGTGGTCACGCTGGTGCTGCCGCTGGCCGGGCCGCAATGATCGAGGCTGTGAACACTCCGGACAACGAGGACGCGAACACCGCGAACCAGCCGCTGCGGGTGGTCATCGCGGAAGACAATGCCATTCTGCGCGACGGCCTCACCGCATTGCTGGCGGAGCGCGGGTTCGAGGTGGTGGCCGCGGTGGGCGACGCGACCGGTCTGCACGCCGCGGTCGCCGACCAGCTGCCGGATGTCGCCGTGGTGGACGTCCGCATGCCGCCCAGCTTCACCGACGAGGGCCTGCTGGCCGCGCTCGCGCTGCGCCGCAGTCATCCCGGCACCGGGGTGCTGGTGTTCTCGCAGTGGATCGAAACCCGTTATGCCACCGAGTTACTGGCCGCCGGTGCGGGCGGCGTCGGCTACCTGCTCAAGGACCGGGTGGCCGACGTCGGCGATTTCACCGAGGCGCTGCGCCGCGTCGCCACCGGCGGCACCGCGCTGGATCCGGAGGTGGTCGGCCAGCTCATGGGCGCTGCCCGGCAACAGGATTCGCTGGCCCGGCTCACCCCGCGCGAGCGTGAAGTGCTGGAATCCATGGCCCAGGGACTGTCGAACGCGGCCATCGCCCGGGCCCTGTCGGTGACCGAACGCGGGGTGGAGAAGCACATCGGCAACATCTTCTCCAAGCTGGAATTGCCGCCCTCGGATCTGCACCATCGGCGGGTACTCGCCGTTCTGCGGTTGCGGGGTTGAAACATCGCTGCACGGTTGCCGGGCGTGGAAGACTGGCCCCATGACTCGATCGAGTTCCGCGGAATTGCTGAAATCGGTTGAATACTGGCCGAATCACCTCCTGACCATCGAGGAGTGGTCGCTGCTGCCGGAGAACAATCGGCACTGCCGCGAACTGGTGGACGGCGTGCTGGTGGTGGCGCCGCAGCCGCCGCGGCATCAGCTCGCGGTATGGCGTCTGGCCGCTCAGCTGGAGCGGGCGCTGCCCCGGCGGGTGGCCGCCATGGCGCGCATCGAATTGATCATCGACGACGGCACGCCGCCGACCGTGCGGGTGCCGGATGTGCTGATCGTGGGCGGTACGGCCGGGGCCGAGCACGCCACCCGGGTGCGGCCGGGGGATGTGCTGGCGGCCATCGAAATCGTGTCGCCGGGTTCGCGCCGGGTGGATCGGGTCATGAAGTTCGCCGAGTACGCGGCGGCGGGGATCGGGCACTACTGGCTGCTGGAGACCGAGGAGTCGCTGCGGCTGCTGACCCATCGGCTGCGGGACGGTCGATACCTACCGACCGGTGAGTACTCGGGACAGGTCACCCTGGGCCTCGACGGCCTCGACCTGCCGCTCGATCTGGACACTCTCACCGCGCTCCGCACATCCGGCGTGCCCGTTTGACCCACCAGCCCTCTGACCTCGCCTGATCGACCCACACGGAACAAGCATCGGGACTATCCTGGAATTCTGATAGGCCGTGGTTGGAGGGTGTCATGGACCACGCGCGTATAGCTCGTACGGTGCTCGGAGTGACGGCGGCATATCTCGTCGCACTCGGGTTGTGGCTGGGGTGGTTGGTCCCGCTCACCCCGCCGGGTACCGTGCCGGTCCAGATCGTCACACTGGTCGGTCTCTTCGGAACGTTCCTGGGCCTGGGCATGCTGTTCGCCCAGCGCCCCAGCCGCTCCGACCGCAGACTACGCCGGCACGGGCTCGAGGGCTGGGCGAACATCGAAGCGGTCCACCCCTTGCAGCGCACCGACCACTGCACCGAGATCACCGAACTCGATCTCGAACTCGTGGTGCCGGGCTCGGAGACCTACTACGGCAGCATCGTCTTCGATGTCGAACCGGTGGTGAAACCGAGAATCGCTGTGGGCGGCACGATTTCGATCCGCGTCGACCCGCAGAACCGGGACCGGATCATCCTCTGCCTCTGATATATATCCAGCTCAGTGCCGGATTCGCACGATTCGGGCCGTAGGCTCCTGGGCATGACGATCGCCGAGAAACCCGACCGCAGGGAAGCGCCGCTGGTGCTCGACACCCAGCCGCCGCGCACGCTGGGGTTCACGGATCAGGCGGCGTTCTGGCTCAATCTCGGCGTCAGTCTCATCGGCTTCAGCGGTGCCGCGTACGTGCTCTTCCCGACCGGGAACCCGCCGCTGCCGCTGGCCGGGGCGCTGCTGGCGACCGTCCTGGGCACCGTGGTCGGCGCGGCCATGGTGGCCGGACCGGGCGCCGTCGGGGCCCGCACCGGCGCACCGGCCATGGCGGTGCTGCGCGGCCTGTTCGGGACGCGGCTGTCGTACCTGCCGACGGTCGCCAATATCGTGCAGTGCATCGGCTGGGGCGTGTACGAGCTGACCGTCATCGCGCTCGGCGTCTCGGCGCTCACCCACGACCGGGTACCGCACTGGGTGGTGATCGTCGCGGCGGGCACGCTGTCCACCACCATGGCCATCTGGCCGCTGTCCGCGGTGCGGGCGCTGCGCAAATACGTCTCGGTGGCGGTGGCCATCGCCATGCTCTACTTCACGATTCAGCTACTGCGGCAACCGATTCCGGTGCAGCACGACACCAGCTGGAGCGGGTTCTGGCCCGCCGTCGACACCACCCTGGCCGTATCCATCTCGTTCGTGCCGCTGGCCGCCGACTACACCCGGCACTCCCGCTCGGCGAAAACCGCCGCCGGGGCCACCGTGGCCGGCTACTCGATCGCCCAGGTGTGGTGCTACCTGCTGGGCATCATCGCCATCCTGCAGGCGGGCGGCAATGCCGACCACGTTTTCGACTCCTTCCTGGGCGTCACCGCGGGCTGGTTCTTCTTCGCGGTACTGGTGCTGCGCGAGTCGGACCAGTCCTTCGCCAATGTGTATTCGACGGCCATGTCCATCCAGAACCTGCTGCCGCGGGTGGATCGGCGACTGCTGGCCGGGCTGGTCGGTGTGGCGGTGACACTGCTGGCGCTGCCGGTGCGCGACTTCAGCAGCTACGCGAATTTCCTCTATCTGATCGGCTCGGTCTTCGTGCCGCTGTGCGCGGTGCTCATCGTCGACTACTTCCTCGGCCAGGGCCGCCGCGACTGGAATCTGGCGCAGGACGCACCCGCCCGGCCGCTCATGCTGCTGCCATGGGCCATCGGCTTCGTGGTGTACCAGCTGTTCAATCCCGGCTCCATCAGCTGGTGGGCGACATTCTGGACCCGGGCACAGGACGCGCTCGGCGTGCATCCGGGCTGGTGGTCCTCGGCCTCGCTCTACTCGTTCCTGGCGGCCGCGGCGGTGACCGCGCTCCTGGTACGGGTCCGGCGGGGATGACCGACGGCCGCGTCTACGGCATGGGATTCGACCCGCTGGTCGAACCCGATTGGCCCGCACTGACTTCCGCCGAGGTGGACGCGGTGCTGGGCACGGACGCGGCGATCGTGTGGCGCAGCCCGAGACCACTGTCGGCGACCGCCCGGGTACGCCCGGCGGACGGGCACGACCTCATCGTCAAACGCCTCCCCCGGGCGCTGCGCGACGCCGCCGCGCTCGGCGAGGAGCACCGTTTCATGGATCACCTACGCTCGCAAGGAATTCCGGTGCCGCGCGTACGGCACACGGTCGACCTGAGCGATTTCGCCTACGAGGTCCAGGAATCGGGTGACGGGCGCGACGAGTACGAGGGCGTCTTCTCCTGGACGCCGTACCGCTCCCTCGACGGGGCGGCCGCGGCCGGGTGCCTGCTGGCCCGTCTGCACCTGGCCGCCGCGGGATACGAGGCGCCACGCCGCCCGCCCCGGCCGCTACTGGCAGGCTTCACCCTCTTCGCCTCCGCCGATCCCCTTGCGGCCATGGCGAATCGGGCCGCCGAACGCCCAGCCGTCGGCGCATTCCTCGTCGAACGCGACTGGCGGGCCGACCTGGAACGCGTCCACCTCCCGGCCTACGAACGGCTCCGGCCGCTGCTCGCGGACCTGGAACCGCTGTGGACACACAATGATTGGCACGGCACGAACCTGCTCTGGCGCGACCGCGCCGTCACCTCCGTCATCGACTTCGGCCTGTGCGACCGCACCACCGCCGTCCACGATCTCGCCACCGCCATCGAACGCAGTGCCGTGGACTGGATTTCGATCCGCGACGGCGGACCGGCGAAGGTGCGATTCGACCAGGTACGCGCGCTGCTCCAGGGCTACGAATCGGTCCGGCCGCTGACCGCCGCCGAGCGGCGCGCCCTCCCGGCGCTGCTCCCCCTCGTGCATTGCGAGTACGAGCTGTCCGAGATCGACTACTTCCTCGGCGTCGTCCCCGGCGGCAATGCGAAGAATGCCGAAATCGCCTACGACGAGTACTTTCTCGGCCATACGGCATGGTGGACGGAATCCGGCGCGGGCCGCGAACTGCTATCCGCAATCCCCGGAATGGCACGCGTCACCGAATAGTGGTGCCGAGCACAATTCCACGGATCGCGAATGGCGGCAGCGGGATTGCGCCCTCGGCCCGGCGCTGCAGGGCGCGCTGATCGGCCTGCTCGTCGGCGCGGTCGACCCGGATGCCATTCCGCAGGTCCTGCCCTGATCCCTCGGGGGATAAAAACACAAGAACCCCATCCCGAAACTCGGGATGGGGTTCTTGTCCAATCGAATTCGATGACCGGCAACGGTTGCCGATGACAGATACGGTGACCTATTCGGTTACCGATATGGCTACCGATGCGCGCGGGGATCCGCGAGCAGGTATTGCGCGGCGGCATACGTGCCGAGAATGACGCCCTCACTGATCCGGCGCGACTTCTCACCGCGCGCGAAAATGCGCCGCAGCACGATCAATCCGTCGGACAGCGTGAACAACAGCGCACCCACGCCCAATCTGCTGCGCGGGTCCGCATTCGGAATGTTCACGCCCGCAATATTCTTCGCGTCCCGGGCCAGTTCCGGATCCGACGCCAGCGTGGCCGCCGTGCCGAGGGTCGCGCCGTAGGCGGTGAGCGGCACCGCGATCGCCGGGGCCTTGAACCGCATCAGCGTCGCCGCGCCCAGCCAGGCCGCCAGGCGCGGAGCCGCGATCTGCGCGCGCGGCCGGCCGCCCCGCCGGAACCACAACCACGAATATCCGGTCTGCATGACCGCGAAAGACGAAGCGCCGGCTATCAATCGGCGATCGTCATCGGGGTCGATGAGCAATACGTCGCCGACCGTGGCCGCGGCCAGCGACCCGAGCAGCACCGTGCGATCGGTGCGATGCAGGGCCGCGCCGTTCACCGCCACATCAGCCGCCAGCAGCGGCATCAGCAAAGGCTTTGCGGCCCACTGCAATTTCTCGCGGCCGGTGACGGCGCCGAACACCGTCACCGCCGCCGCGCCGACGAACGCGGCGCGGAACGGGCGGGCCATCAGAAGCTGGGCTCGGCCGGCGCGGGCGGCAGCACCGCGACCTGACCGGCGTAGGACAGGCCCGCGCCGAAGCCGAGCAGCAGGGCCAACTGACCGCCCTTGGCCTTGCCGGTCACCAGCATCTCCTCCATGGCCAGCGGAATCGAGGCCGCGGAGGTGTTGCCGGTGTTCTCGATGTCATTGGCCATCGGGATGTCGTCGGCGAGCCCGAGGTTCTTCCTCATGAGCTCGTTGATGCGGGCATTGGCCTGGTGCGGGATGAACACCTCGATGTCCTCCTTGTGCACGCCGGACTGCTCGATGGCACTCGACAGCGCGCGCGGCAGGGTGACCGCGGCCCAGCGGAAGACCTTGGGGCCCTCCATGTGCAGCGACATCCGGCCCACCGGCTCGACGGCCGGGTCGGTGCCCTGCAGGCGCTGCGCCTTGTTCATGAACTCCAGGAAGTCGACGTCCTGCGCGATGGCCTCGGCGTTCTCGCCGTCGGAGCCCCACACGGTCGGCGAGATGCCGTTCTCCTCGCTGGGCCCGACCACGACCGCGCCCGCGCCGTCGCCGAAGATCATGGCGGTGCCGCGATCCTTCGGGTCCAAGCCCACGGTCATCGTCTCCGCGCCGATCACCAGGATATATTCGGCCGAGCCGGAGCGGATCATGTCGGTGGCGACACCCAGGCCGTAACCGAACCCGCCGCAGCCGGAAGTCAGGTCGAAGGCCGGGATGCCGTTCATCCCGAGGTCGGCGGCGACGCTCGGCGCACCGTGCGGGGTCAGCTTGAGCCAGCTGGAGGTGCAGAACAGCAGCGCGCCGATCTTGGACCGGTCGATGCCGGTGTTGTTCAGCGCCCGGTTGCCCGCCGCCACCGCCATGGTGCGCAGCGTCTCGTCACCGGAGATCCAGCGCCGGTTGTGGATGCCGGTGCGCTCGAAGATCCACTCCGGGGTGGAGTCCAGAACCTCGCACACTTCGGCGTTGCTGACCAGGCGCTGGGGCCGGTAGGCGCCGATGCCGAGCATCGCAACATTTTGATGACCCTTGTTGATTGCAATGCTCACCACTGGTGACTCACACGACCCTTCACAACACCTTTGTCGGACGTAAGACCAGCACCAGGCTAACCCAGAGCAAGGGTTCAGCCCAGAGCAAAGTCTTGTTAACCCTTCGGTAAGGACCTAAGTCCTCATCCCAGGGCGAGGTCCTTCAGACCCAGGATCGACCGGTACTCCAGACCCTCGGCCGCGATGATGTCGTCGGCGCCGGTCTCACGGTCCACCACGGTGGCCACACCGACCACGATGGCGCCAGCCTCACGCAGCGCGCGCACGGCGGTGAGCGGGGAGTTTCCGGTCGTGGTGGTGTCCTCGACCACCAGAACCCGCTTGCCCACGATGTCCGGGCCCTCGATCTGACGCTGCATGCCGTGCGTCTTGGCGGCCTTGCGGACCACGAAGGCGTCGATGGCCCGGCCGGGCGCGTGCATGACCGCGGCCGCCACCGGGTCCGCGCCCATGGTGAGCCCGCCCACCGCGTCGAAGTCCCAGTCCGCCACGAGTTCGCGCAGTAGCTTGCCGATGAGCGGGGCCGCCTCGTGGTGCAGGGTGGCGCGGCGCAGGTCCACGTAGTAGTCGGCTTCCTTGCCCGAGGACAGGGTCACCCGGCCGTGCACCACGGCGAGGTCGCGCACCAGAGCCGCGAGTCTGTCCCGGTCGGTGGTCGTTACCTGCATTGCTTTCTCTATGTCCTTCCGCGTGCGTTGAACAGGCCCCGGTTCAGGCGGGTCACCAGGGATCGTGGGATGAACCCGGCGATCGCGACGATCGCTTTGTACTGCATTCCGGGCACGCTGATCACCCGGTCTCTCTCCAGATCATGCAGCGAACCCGCCACCACCTCGTCCACGCTCAACCACAACGGTCGCGGCAGCGAGGCCATGTCGATTCCGGCCCGCTCATGGAATTCGGTGCGGACGAATCCCGGGCACAAGGCCTGCACCCGGACTCCGGTTCCGGCCAGCCCGCCGGCCAGCCCCTGAGAAAAGGATACGACGTACGCCTTGGAGGCCGAATAGGTCGAACCCCGTCCGGGTATCAGGCCCGCGGTGCTGGCCACATTGACCACGGTGCCCTTGGCCGCGTGCAGCATGGGCGGCAGGGCCGCCCGGGTGAGCTGTACGACAGCGGTGACGTTCACATCCAGTTGCTGCTGCAGGGCCTCCGGCTCCAGCGTCCAGAACTCGCCCGACATGCCGAATCCCGCATTGTTGACCAGGAATTCGACGCCCTGTGCCAGGCGTTCGGCCACCCGGCCGAGGTCGGCGGAGCGGCCCAGGTCCGCGGGCAGCGTTTCGGCTCGCGCACCGAAACGCACCCGCACATCGTGTGCCAGCGCGGCCAGCCGATCCTCATCCCGCGCCACCAGCACCAGGTCGTAGCCGAGCGCGGCGAGCCGGGTGGCATACGCCTTGCCGATGCCGGAGGTCGGTCCCGTGATCAGGGCCACCGGGCGGTGGGCACCCGGCAGGCGCGGGGCGCCCGCCGGACGATCAGGGGAACTCTCGGTCATCGGCGGCCCATCACTCGCACGACTGGGGAGCGGTCGGCGATGACCGGAACTGCGACCCCATTCTGATCCCTGACCGACCCATACGCGGCGAATTCGCGCAGACACCACGTGGCTGCGGCGTGCCGCGCGCGGACACGGCCGGGGTGGGTCACCTCGGCGCGGGTCCCTGGTAGGGGCGGAACCCCGGATGGAACGGGCCGCCGGGCGGGGCGCTGCGACCCTGGTCCTTGCGCCAGCTCTCCTCGGGCTCGCCGTCGGAGTCGGATTCGTCGCGCCAATCCTCGGATTCCGGTTCCGCCCAATGGTCTTCGTCCGCGGGGCGGCGCCGGTCGTCCTCGTCGTACCGATCCGGCTCCTCCCCCTCGGGGGCGGGCGGCCAGTTGCGGCGCGGGCGGTTGCGCGGGTCCGGCACGACTTTCAGTGCGGGACGCCAGTTTTCGGGCTCGTCGTCCGGTTCGCTCGCGCCGGCGATATCGCTGACCAGCGGGGACTCGTAGTCGTCGGCTGCCTCGGCGCGCGGGCGAGCCGGGCGGTCCTGACCGCGCGGGCGATCGCGGTCGTCGTCGCCGAAATCGCCGAATTCGTCGTGGCCGTCGTAGTCGTCGTCCTCGGGAACCGGGTGCGAGCGACCGGGTTCGGGGAGTTCGTCGCGGCCGCGCTCGGCATTGATGACCGGCGGCAGCACATGCAGCAGGCCCGACAGCCGCAGCACCGCGTCGATGGCCATCTCCCAGTCCTTGGCCACGGCCCCGACCGGCAGCATGCCCAGGGTCCAGTTGCCCTCGGACCACAGCTGCTGCACGGTGTCGGGCAGCGACTCGATGAACGCCACCATGCGCTGATCCACCGCGTGCCGGGCAACGTCCGGGTTGGTGGCGAAGACCACCCGATCGCCGATGGCGCCGAGCAGCTCCAGATCGTGATCCTTCGGCGGCGCCGCGGTTTTCAGCCGCAGGTCGATGTCGATGTCCGAGCCGATCTGCCGGCGCACCGCGACCAGGGTGGCGGCGTCCTCCAGATCGAAGAGCACGAACTTCTCACCCTTGCGGTTACCCGACACCACGTCCACCGCGGACAGGTAGCCGAGCTTGGCCAGGGCGCCGCGCCGCCAGGTGGAGGCGAGCGCGGGCTCCACCGAAACATAGGTGTAGCCCTGGGATTTCGCCCAGACCTGTCGCACGTGCCCGGTACGCTGCCGCTGCAGCCGATCGAAATAGAGCAGCACGATCGCACCCACGAGCGCGATCGCCGCCAGCCCGAACCATATCGCCGTCATCGCCGCCTACCCTACTGTGTTTAATTGCCCGTCCGCTTCGCTCCGGGGCGGGTTGGCGGCGCTGGAGGTCTCGATTCTTCCCTCCTCCGCTCCGCCGCTTCGCTCCCCTGCTCCGTCAGTCCAGAATCGAGCGCTCCGCCTGCCCGCGCTTGCGCCGCGAACCTTTGGGCTGGTCAGTTTTTCCGCTTGCACCATGTGTCATCGGGTAGCACTCGGCATCGAGGTGCTGATGATCAGCTTCGCCTGGATGGATCCGTCGGCGTTCTTGTCGCCCTGGACCATGATCACCTCGCCGACCGGCAAGTCCGAAACCTTGGTGCTGCCCAGGGAGATCACCTGTGTCTTGTTGTCGGTCTTCACGGTCGCCGTGCCACCGGACAGGGTGGTGATGGTGAGGGTGGAACCGTCGTTGTTCGAGATGGTGCCCATGTTCGCACCCAGCTCGTCCAGATCGCCCAGGCCCGGGATGGTGGGAATGCCGCTGGGCAGGGGTAGGGCCGAGGAGTTGCCGGGCAGGCTCGGCGCCGGGTACCCGGAGGTCCTGACGCTGCCGGGTGCGGCGCTGTTCGACGAATCGTTGTTCGACAGCAGGGTTCCCGCCGCGACGCCGACAATGGCGACCACGATGACCGCGGCGATGGTCAGCGCGATCCACATGGTGGTCCGGCGGGGCGGCGGGACCGGATGCTGCGGGAAGCCCGCGGGCTGATATCCACCGGCCGGCATTCCCGGACCACCCGGGTAACCGGGCCCGCCCGCGGCCGGCGGATATCCGGGCGCGCCATAGCTGCTCGTGGGGGCATACCCGGGCTGGCCCGGGTAGACGGCGGTCGGCTCGTAGCCGCCGCCGGTCTCGTATCCACCCCACTGGGCGTCCGCCGGCGGCAGCACGCGGGTGGAGTCGGGCCCGGCCGGTTGCCCGAAATAGTCGACCGGACCGGCGGGTATGGCCTCGGTGGGCCCGTAGCCCGCGGCGCTATCCGAGGGGTAGCCGCCAGCTGCGGCCTGCTCGGCGGGCCCCTCCCCCGGGCCCGGTTCCGGCCGCCGCGACCACGGATCGCTCGGATCAGTCATGGCCTCCAGGGTAGGCGGCCGACCCGCCCCGGGCCGCGAACTCGACCGGACGGTTCCCAATCCGCGGACCGTTACACCTCGAAACCGGCAAGGCTCGGTCGCCCGGGACGAGCAAGGCCCCCGCCGAGCCGAAGCTCGCGCGGGGGCCCGGGTCCGCTGGGTCAGCGGCCGACGATGAGGGTGTCGCCGTCGGGGGTGACGTTGACCTTCACCGTGTCACCGTCCTGCACCTCGCCGGCCAGCAGTTCCTTGGCGAGCGAGTCGCCGATGGCCTGCTGGATGAGGCGGCGCAGCGGGCGTGCGCCGTAGGCCGGGTCGTAACCGCGCACGGCCAGCCAGAAGCGGGCCGAGTCGGACACGTCCAGCTTCAGGCGGCGCTGGGACAGGCGCTTCTGCAGCTGGTTCAGCTGGATGTCGACGATCCGCTCCAGCTGTTCCTCGTCGAGCGCGTGGAACATGACCACGTCGTCGAGCCGGTTCAGGAACTCCGGCTTGAAGGCGCGGCGCACCGCGTTCATGACCGCGTCCTTGTCACCGCCCGCACCCAGATTGGAGGTCAGGATGAGGATGGTGTTGCGGAAGTCGACCGTGCGGCCCTGGCTGTCGGTCAGCCGGCCCTCGTCGAGCACCTGCAGCAGGATGTCGAAGACGTCCGGATGGGCCTTCTCGATCTCGTCGAACAGCACCACCGTGTAGGGGCGTCGCCGCACCGCCTCGGTGAGCTGGCCGCCCTGGTCGTAGCCGACGTAGCCGGGGGGTGCACCGACCAGGCGGGCCACCGAGTGCTTCTCGCTGTACTCGCTCATGTCGATGCGGACCATGGCGCGCTCGTCGTCGAACAGGAAGTCCGCCAACGCCTTCGCGAGTTCGGTCTTACCGACACCGGTCGGGCCGACGAACATGAACGAGCCGGTGGGCCGGTTGGGGTCGGCGACCCCGGCCCGGGCGCGGCGCACGGCATCCGAAACCGCTTGCACGGCTTCCGGTTGCCCGACGACCCGGTTGCCCAGTTCGTCCTCCATGCGCAGCAGCTTCTGGGTCTCGCCCTCCATCATCTTGCCCACGGGGACACCGGTCCACGACGACACCACCTCGGCGATATCGTCCGGCCCGACCTCCTCCTTGAGCATGACGTCGCCGTCGGCGGCGGTCTTCGCCTTGGACTCGGCCTCGGCGAGTTCCTTCTCCAGCTTGGGGATTCGCCCGTACCGGAGTTCGGCGGCCTTGTTGTAGTCGCCGTCGCGCTCGGCCCGCTCGGATTCGCCCTTGAGCGACTCCAGCTCCTCCTTGAGCACGCTCACCGCGTCGATGGCCTGCTTCTCGTTCTGCCAGCGGGTCATCAGCTGGTTGAGCTTCTCGCGGTCGTCGGCGAGCTCCTGGCGCAGCTTCTCCAGCCGCTGCTTGGACGCTTCGTCGGTCTCCTTGGCCAGCGCCACCTCTTCGATCTCGAGCCGCCGCACGACGCGTTCGATCTCGTCGATTTCCACTGGGCGGGAATCGATTTCCATGCGCAGCCGCGAGGCCGACTCGTCGACCAGGTCGATGGCCTTGTCCGGCAGGAACCGGGAGGTGATGTAGCGGTCGGACAGGGTCGCCGCGGCCACCAGCGCGGAGTCGGTGATCCGCACGTGGTGGTGGTTCTCGTAGCGCTCCTTGAGCCCGCGCAGGATGCCGACGGTGTCCTCCACCGACGGCTCGCCCACCAGCACCTGCTGGAACCGGCGTTCCAGGGCCGGGTCCTTCTCGATGTGCTGCCGGTATTCGTCGAGGGTGGTGGCGCCGACCAGCCGCAGCTCGCCGCGGGCCAGCATGGGCTTGATCATGTTGCCCGCGTCCATGGCGGATTCGCCGGTGGCGCCGGCGCCCACGATGGTGTGCAGCTCGTCGATGAACGTGATGATCTGTCCGGCAGAGGATTTGATCTCCTCCAGCACGGCCTTCAGCCGCTCCTCGAACTCACCGCGGTACTTGGCGCCGGCCACCATCGCGCCCAGGTCGAGCGAGACGAGCTTCTTGCCGCGCAACGATTCCGGGACGTCACCCGCCACGATGCGCTGGGCCAGGCCCTCCACGATGGCGGTCTTGCCGACGCCGGGCTCGCCGATCAGCACCGGGTTGTTCTTGGTGCGGCGGCTCAAAACCTGTACGACACGGCGGATTTCGGTGTCGCGGCCGATGACCGGGTCCAGCTTGCCCTCGCGGGCGGCGGCGGTCAGGTCGGTGGAGTACTTCTCCAGCGCCTGGTACGAGCCCTCCGGATCCGGCGAGGTGACACGGGCGTTGCCGCGCACGGCGGTGAAGGCCTCGCGCAGGGCGTCGGCGGTCGCGCCGTACTTCAGCAGCAGTTGCTGCACGTCGGAGTCACCGGCGGCCAGACCGTAGACCAGGTGCTCGGTGGAGACGTATTCGTCGCCCAGCTCGGTGGCCAGCCGCTGCGCGGAGCTGAGCGCCGCGATGGCTTCGCGCCCGAGATTGGGGGTGGTGGTGGCGCCGGTGGCCCGGGGCAGCCGGTCCACGATCTCCTGGGCCTCGCGCCGCACCGTCGCCGGGTCGACTGCGACGGCCTTGAGCAGCGGTGCGGCGATGCCGTCGATCTGATCCAGCAACGCCACCAGCAAGTGCGCCGGACGGATTTCCGGGTTTCCGGCGACGGCGGCCGCCTGTTGTGCGGCGGTCAGGGCCGCCTGGGTCTTGGTGGTGGGATTGAACGAGTCCACTGTCACCTTCCTACTTGTCGTTGCTCTCTACAACGCGGTAGAAGTTGAGTCTGTTCCGCTCAAGTCTGACCAGTTTTCGACGCCAGGTCCAGAGTCCGAAGCCGGTTCCTACGCTACGCGTACGATGACTCCATTCGTTGACGCATCAGACCCGCTCATCCATCCCGGTTTCCGAAGAATGGAGCAGCACATGCGCGCGATCGTCGTCCGTGAGTTCGGTGGCCGCCCCGAGCCCGCCGACATGCCCACCCCCGAGGCCGGACCGGGCCAGGTCCAGATCCAGCTCGAGGCCGCCGGGGTCAACCCGTTCGACCAGCGGATCATCGACGGCTTCCTGGACGGCCAACTGCCGCACGACTTTCCGCTGATCCCGGGCACCGACGGCGCGGGCACGATCAGCGCGGTGGGCGCGGGGGTGAACGACTTCGAGATCGGGGAGCGGGTGGTCGGGAAGTTCCTGAACCCGCCGGTCGGGCACGGCACCTTCGCGGAGTACATCGTGGTGCCGCACGACGGCGCCCTCGCCAAGCTGCCGGACGAGGTCTCCGCCATTCGCGGCGCCGCCCTGCCGACCGCGGGCATCACCGCCCTGGACCTCATGCACGCCGCCGGGGTCACCCGCAACCAGAAGGTGCTGGTCGTGGGCGCCTCGGGTGGCGTCGGCTCCTATCTGGTGCAGCTCGCGGCGCTCGCCGGCGCGCACGTCATCGCCACCGCCCGCCCCGACGACACCGATCGGATGATCCGGCTGGGCGCGACCGAGGTGGTGAACTACGGCCGGATCACCGTCACCGACTCCCCCACCCACGCCGAGGGCTCGGAGTTGTCGGTCGCGGATTCGGTGCGGATCACCGATCCCGGCGGCATCGACGTGCTGTTCGATCTGGTCAGCCCGCCGCCGGTTTTCGCCGACAACGCGAGCCTGGTCAAGTCCGGCGGTTCGGCCTATTCGACCATCTGGTCCGCCGACGAGGCGGATCTGCAGGCCCGGGGCGTGCACGGCGGCAACCTCGAATCCCACGGCGGCGCAGCCGAATTGCGCGAGCTGCTGCGGATGGTCGGCGACGGCGACCTGATGGTCCCGATCAGCGCCATGCCGCCGCTGACCGAGGCCCCCGGCGTGATCGGCGCATCCGGGGCACGCGGCAAGATCGTCCTGGTGATCTGAACTCCGGGTTACGCCAATCGATCGGACTCCGGCTATATCCGTGCGACCACCGCGTTTTAAGGGATACTTGACGCGGAGGGCCGCCTGGCAGCAGGCGTTCCGGGGTAGCAGCACAGGAAGGAAAGCTCGACGTCGTGGATGCGCGTTCGGCAGCGCTGGTCCGCGCAAACTTTCGGACAGTCGTCGAGGCCCCCAACGGGCCGGAACGGCTGATCAGCGCGTTCTACGGTCATCTTTTCGCAGAAATTCCCGCCCTGCGGGAACTGTTCCCCTCCGCCATGGACATGCAGCCGAAACGGTTGGTCACGGCCATCTCGTTCGTGCTCGACAACCTGGAGGACTGGGATCGCGCGCAACGCTTCCTGGAGCAGCTCGCGCGCGACCATCGCAAGTACGGGGTGGAGGCGGCGCACTACGACATCGCCGGGCGCGCCCTGCTCCACGCCTTCCGCAGCTACAACGGCACCGCGAACTGGAGCCGGCAGCTGGAGGCGGGCTGGCGCGACATCACCATCCTGATCTCGGCGTCCATGGCCATCGGCGCCAATTCGGATAAGTCGCAACCGTATTGGGAGGCGACGGTGGTCGGGCACCGGCGGGTGGTGGACGATCTGGCCATCGTCCGTCTGCAGACCGACACCCCGATCCCCTATCAGGCCGGGCAGTACGTGCCGGTGGCCATTCCGCAGCGACCCAAGATGTGGCGCTACCTGTCGCCGGCCATCCCCACCAATCCGTACGGCGAGATCGAGTTCCATGTACGGAAGGTGCGCACCGGCTGGGTGAGCCCGGGCATCGTGAACGAGACCCAGGTCGGCGACCGGTGGATGATCGCCGCTCCGCTGGGTGGCCTGCACGTGGATCTGAGCCGCCGCAAGGACGTGCTCATGATCGGGTCCGGTACCGGCATCGCCCCGCTGCGGGCACAACTCATCGAGATGGGCCGGCGCGGCATCAATCCACGCGTGCACCTGTTCATGGGCGGGCGCTACCCGTGTGATCTCTACGACGTGGAGAACATGTGGCAGCTCTCGCAGTCCAATCCGTGGCTCACGGTGGTCCCGGTCTGCGAGAACGAGACCAACCCGTGGTGGCACCCCTATCCGCCGGCCGAGACGCCGTTCGGCATGCATCGGCGGCTGATCGGCAATCTGGGCGCGGTGGTGGCCAGCTTCGGCGCCTGGGCCGACCGCCAGATCCAGATCGCCGGCTCGGCCCGCATGATCGCAGACACCAAGCGCGCCCTGCTCGCGGTGGGCACGCCGACGTCGGCGATAAGCTCGGATCCGGTGTAGTGCACGGCCTTTCGACAATCAGGAGTTATCGGTGACGCTCGGCCCGGACGAGACCGGAGAGCTCGCGCTCGGCGCGCAGACGGAGTGGAACGCCACGGTGGTGGGTGCGCACCGGCTGCGCGAGGACACCACGGTGGTGCGGCTGATCGGCGAGTTCGTGCCGTTCGCGGCGGGCCAGTCGGTGGAGGTGCGCACGCCACAGCATCCGAACATGGTGCGCCGCCTGTATCCCGCGCTGCCGCCCTCGCTGGACGGCAAGCTGGAATTCCACGTGCGCACGGTGCCGGGCGGCTGGTGCAGCGGTTCCATCGTCGCCGACTCGCATCCGGGCGACGAATGGCGGATCAGCGCACCCGCGGGCTGGCTGGCGGTGGAACCGGAGGCCACCGAGGTGGTCATGATCGCCGACGGGGTCGGGCTGGCGCCGATGCGGGCGCTGCTGCTGGATCTGTCGCGCCGGGAGCAGCCGCCGCGCACCCACCTGTTCGTGGGCGGTCGCTACCCGCGCGACCTCTACGCCTCCGACATGCTCTACCTGCTGACCGGCGAATTGCCGTGGCTCACGGTCGTTCCCGTGGTGCAGAACGAGTACGACCCGGATTTCGTCGACACCTGGTACGAGCAGTGCCGGGTGGACATCGGCTTCCGCCCGGAGGAGATGATGCCGGGCACCATCGCCGACATCCCGGAACGCTTCGGCCCGCTGGATCACCACCAGATCCTGGTCTGCGGCGGCGCGGCCATGGTTCGCAACACCATCGATCAACTGGTCGCCATCGGCGCGCCCGCGGAAGCCATTCGCTACGAAGGCTTCTGAGGGTTCCACCACGCTCAGAACAAGGGGTCGTGGCGGATGTTCTCGGTGGGGGTGCCCGCGGCCATGAGTCGGAACTTGGTGGTCTGCACCATGGACGGCGCGCCGACGATCTGCACGTCCCGGTCGTCCCACGAGCCGTGGCTCGCCACGATCTTGCCGATCTGACCGACCACCCGCGGCTGCAGGCCCGGATACTCGCGGGTCCCGTCGGAGTCGTCGAAGTGCCACCACGGGTTCTCGGTGGATTCGGTGACCGGGTGCACGCTGAGCCACTTGTTGGCGCAGGCCAATTGGCTCAGCACCTCGAGATCGTAGAGATCGCACGGGTAGTGGCCGCCGACGAACACATCCACCTTGGGGTTGGAGCGCCGGGCGGTCATGGCCATGAGCTGTGCGCGCAGCGGGGCGATGCCGGTGCCGCAGCCGATCATGAGCAGCTTGCGGCGGGTGTTGCGGGGCACGCCGAGCCCACCCAGTGGCGAGCCGATCAGCCACTGCTCGCCGACCCGGCTGTGGCCGACCATGGCCGGGCTGACCCAGCCGCCGGTGACGCCGCGGATGTGGAATTCCAGTTCGCCGCCGGCGTTGGCGGGGATGGACGGGGACAGGTAGCGCCACATGCGCGGGCGGGACGGGATCTGCACGCTCATGTACTGACCGGCCGCGTACTGCATGGGCTGGTCCAGCCGCAGGCGCACGATGGCCAGGTTGCGCAGTACTTCCCGATGCTCGATGACGGTGCCGGTCCACACCGGCGGGGTGGTCTCCCGCTCGGCCGCGTTGATCATGGTGTCGGCGATGACGCCGATGCCCTCGTCCCAGGCGCGCCCGATCTCGTCGGTCCAGATCTCGGTGCCGGCGTATGCCTCCAGCGCGCTCTTGAGCGATTTCCCCACGGCCTCATAGTGTTCGGCCACCACCCCGTACTTGCGGTGATCACGCCCGAGCTGGGCCAGGAAGGGCAGCAACCGGTCCGGCTCCTCCAGCCGGTCCACCACGTAGGCGATGGCCTTCACCAGCCGGTCACGCTGGGCATCCAGGGCTGCGGGGAAGTGGTCGCGAACGTGGGGGTACTCCGTGAAGAGGATGGCGTAGAACGATCGCGCGAGTTTCTCGGAGCCACCTTCTTCCGCAGCAACCGCCTTGAACGTTGTTCTTATCAATGCGACGGTGCGCGAATCCATGTGTGTCACAACCCCATTTCGCAATCGAACGCAGGCGTGACCGGCGAGTGAAGTGCTCCGGGACACTCGACAGCAGCCGTTGCCAAGCCAGTGTAAGCGAGGTTAGCCAGCAACGGAACGGGACGTTTCAATAACGCGGCCTTTATTCCTCGAAAACGTGAATGTCGCGGGGTATCCGAGCCGAAAACAGACTGTTCAACCGGAACACGCCGTGGGACACAGGCTTTCGGACGGCTAACCTGCCTGATCCGTTTTGCAAGACTCAGGAAAACAGCGATCCTGCCGCAACTGCGCCCGTCCTTGAATTCCCTTGCAGCATAGGGACAAAACTCACGATTGGCATCAATTTATAACGTACCGGTCCGTTTGTAATTCACCGACGCCAAGAAATTCGCCAATCCCACAGTCCCCATTGGCGACTCAGCACATTACCCGCAACAATCACGAGCGGGCGAACCGACCCGCGTCCGCCAGGCGCGGATCACGACGAAAATGAAGGCGGCACCCCGGGATCCGGGGTGCCGCCTTCCACTTCTCTTGCCCTACTGCGGCTTACGCCGGTTTCGGGGCTGCCACACCACGAGAGCGGTGCTGCGCTGCGGCGGGGTCAGGTCGGGGCGGTACCCCGACCGGAGCCTTTCCATCTCGGCGGTCAACTCGCTCACCCGCTGCTGCAGCTCCTCCACCTGGTTGGTGAGTTCGATGATCCGTTTGATGCCGGCCAGGTTCACGCCCTCGTCCTGGGACAGGCGCTGCACCTCGCGGAGCAGCTCCACATCCCGGTCCGAGTAGCGCCGCCCGCCGCCCGAGGTGCGTTGCGGCGAAACCAGACCCAGCCGGTCATAGGTGCGCAGCGTCTGGGCGTGCATGCCCGCCAGCTGCGCGGCCACCGAGATCAGGAAGTACTGGGCCTCGGTCTTCTTCGGATCGGAACTCATTACGCACCTGCCCATCCCGCACGTGGATCGAACCCGCTGGTCTTCTCCGCCTCCGCGTAGCGCCGCAGCGCCTCGGCGGCATTGTCGTCCAGCTTCTGCGGTACCGCGACCTTCACCGTGACCAGCAGGTCACCGGCGCCGCCGTCACGCTTGGGCACACCGCGCCCGCGCACCCGCAGGGTCCGGCCGTCGGCGGTACCCGGCGGCACCTTGACGCCGACACGGCCGTCCAGGGTGGGCACGGAAACCGTGGTACCCAGCACCAGTTCGGAGTACGAGACCGGCAGCACCAGGGTCAGGTCGTCGCCATTGCGGCCGAAGACCTTGTCCTGGCTGACGTGCACGGTGACGTACAGGTCGCCCGGAGGCGCGCCGCGCAGGCCCGCCTCGCCCTGACCGGCCAGCCGGATCCGCTGCCCGTCGCGCACGCCCGGGGGAATGCGCACGGTGATGGTGCGGGTCCGGTTCTGGATGCCGCTGCCGCGGCAGTCGACACACGGGTCGTCGATGATCGACCCGGTGCCCCGGCAGTCCTCGCACGGCTCGCTGAAGCCGAACGCGCCCTGGTTCCGGCTGACCACACCGGTGCCATTGCAGTGCGGGCAGACTCGCGGGCTGGTGCCCGGCTTGGCACCACTGCCGTGGCAGGTGGTGCAGGCGGCCGGGCTGGTCATGCGCAGCGGGACGGTCACGCCCTGGGCGGCCTCGCGGAAGCCGAGGGTGGTCTCGGTCTCCACATCCGAACCGCGTCGCGGACGCGACGAGGTCCGGGTGCCACCGCGATTGAACAGTCCGCCCAGCAGATCGCCCAGGCCGCCGTCGGCGCCACCGGCTCCGGCGCCCGCGCCGAAGATGTCGCCGAGGTTGAACTCGCCGGAGAACCCGCCGCCGGGCTGGCCGTAGCCACCCCCGGGCGAGAACCCGCCGCGTCCGAAACCGCCCCCGGCGAACAGCTTCCGGGCCTCGTCGTACTCCTTGCGCTTCTCCGGATCCGACAGCACGGCGTTCGCCTCGCTGACGGCCTTGAACCGCTCCTCGGCCGTGCTGTCCCCGGGGTTCTTGTCCGGGTGCAGGTCACGGGCCAGCTTGCGGTAGGCCTTCTTGATCTCGTCCTGGGTGGCGCCGGAGGAAACACCCAGATCCTTGTAGAAGTCCTTCTCGAGCCACTCTCGATTCACCGGGCATCTCCTCCTTTCCGTGTTGTCGGTGACGCCGGGGGCGTCTGTGCGTTGTTAATCAGTGCCAGCGGCATCGGTGCCAGCGTTCGTCGTATCCGGCTGCGCCGCAGCCAGATCCGCTACACCGTCGGTGACGCCGACCAGCGCGTGCCGCAGCACGCGATCGCCGAAGCGGTAGCCCTTGCGCATCACCATGCCGAGGATCGGGTCCGCGCCACTGCCCTCGTGCTGCACGGCCTCGTGCAGGGTCGGGTCGAAAGGCTCACCCTCCGAACCGAATTCCTCGAGGCCCTGCTTCTGCAGGGCGGTGACCAGCTTGTCCGCGACCGACTTGAGCGGCCCGTTGTCGAGGTCACCGTGCGCGCGGGCGCGATCCAGATCGTCGAGCACCGGGAGCAGTTCGCCCACGACCGCGGCCTTGGCGGTGTCGATGGCGGCCTTGCGGTCGCGCTCGACGCGGCGGCGGTAGTTGGCGTACTCCGCGGTCAGACGCTGCAGATCGGCGGTGCGCTCGGCCAATTCGGCCGTGATCGCGTCGGCGAGGGCATCCTCACTGACCTCGGGAGTTCCCTCGGCCCCGAGGGCCGCGGCGGTGTCCGCCGCGGCCTCGAAGACCTCACCCGTGGCCGAGTCGACCATGTTTTCCGGGTTCTGGTTCGTCACTTCTTCTCAGGCTCCTCGACGACTTCGGCGTCCACGACGGTGTCATCGGACTGCGGCGCGCCCGCGCCGTTGCCCTGGGCGGCCTGGTCCGCGGCCGAGGCCTCGTAGATGGCCTGGCCCAGCGCCTGCGACTCGGTGGCGAGCTTCTCCACCGCGGTCTTGATGACCGAGATGTCGGTGCCCTTGAGCGCCTCGTTCGCCTCCGCGATGGCCGCCTCGACCTTGGTCTTGACGTCCGCCGGGACCTTGTCCTCGTTGTCCTTGATGAACTTCTCGGTCTGGTGCACCAGCGACTCGGCCTGGTTGCGGGTCTCCGCCTCCTCGCGACGCGCCTTGTCCTCGGCCGCGTGCGCCTCGGCGTCCTTCACCATGCGGTCGATCTCCTCCTTGGACAGGCCGGAGCCGTCCTGGATCTTGATCGTGTTCTCCTTGCCGGTGCCCTTGTCCTTGGCGGTGACGTGGACGATGCCGTTGGCGTCGATGTCGAAGGTGACCTCGATCTGCGGCACGCCGCGCGGGGCCGGCGGGATGCCGGTCAGCTCGAACGATCCGAGCAGCTTGTTGTGCGAAGCGATCTCGCGCTCACCCTGGAAGACCTGGATCTGCACGGACGGCTGGTTGTCGTCGGCCGTGGTGAAGGTCTCCGACCGCTTGGTCGGAATGGTGGTGTTGCGCTCGATCAGCTTGGTCATCACGCCGCCCTTGGTCTCGATGCCCAGCGACAGCGGGGTGACATCGAGCAGCAGGACGTCCTTGACCTCACCCTTGAGCACACCGGCCTGCAGGGCGGCGCCGACGGCGACGACCTCGTCCGGGTTCACGCCCTTGTTGGGCTCCTTGCCGCCGGTCAGTTCCTTGACCAGGTCGGACACGGCGGGCATCCGGGTCGAACCACCAACGAGCACAACGTGATCGATGTCGCCGACCGAGATGCCGGCGTCCTTGATGACCGACTGGAACGGCTTGCGGGTGCGGTCCAGCAGATCAGAGGTGATCTTCTGGAACTCGGCGCGGGTCAGCTGCTCGTCGAGGAACAGCGGGTTCTTGTCCGCGTCGACCGTGATGTAGGGCAGGTTGATCGAGGTCGACTGCGAGGACGACAGCTCGATCTTGGCCTTCTCGGCAGCCTCGCGCAGACGCTGCATGGCCATCTTGTCCTTGGTCAGGTCGATGCCCGAGGTGCCCTTGAACTTGTCGACCAGCCAGCCGACGATGCGCTCGTCCCAGTCGTCGCCACCGAGGTGGTTGTCACCGGAGGTGGCGCGGACCTCGACGACGCCCTCGCCGATCTCCAGCAGCGAGACGTCGAAGGTGCCGCCACCGAGGTCGAAGACCAGGATGGTCTGTTCCTTGTCACCCTTGTCGAGGCCGTAGGCCAGCGCGGCGGCGGTGGGCTCGTTGACGATGCGGAGCACGTTCATGCCCGCGATCTGACCGGCCTCCTTGGTGGCCTGGCGCTGCGCGTCCTCGAAGTAGGCGGGGACGGTGATCACGGCGTCGGTGATCTCTTCACCCAGGTAGGCCTCGGCGTCGCGCTTCAGCTTCATCAGCACGCGCGCGGAGATCTCCTGCGGGGTGTACTTCTTGCCGTCGATGTCGACAGACCAGTCCTCGCCCATGTGGCGCTTGACGGACCGGATGGTGCGGTCGACGTTGGTGACGGCCTGGTTCTTGGCGGGCTGACCGACGAGCACCTCACCGTTCTTGGCGAAAGCGACGATCGACGGCGTGGTGCGCGATCCTTCCGAGTTGGCCACGACGACCGGTTCGCCGCCTTCGAGAACGGCGATGACAGAGTTCGTGGTCCCGAGGTCGATACCGACCGCACGAGCCATGGTGGTTCCTCCTAGTTGACGTACCTGAGCGCCCCGGAATCCCTTCCGAGCGACTCCGGCGCACTGCATTCCCAGTAACACTGAGCGTGGTCGGCTCAATCCTGCACCCGCCGGCGGCGGTGCGCAACTTGAACTTGAGTCCGACTCGCTCAACCTTGCTGACCTGTCCCAACGGGGACCGCACGTCATCTATTCCGCGCGGCACAAAAAAAATTCTTCGCGGACAGGCGCGACTCGCCGCCCTCGTGCCCACACCGGTCGGTGCAACTACCGACGGGCCGGGACCGTGACCGATCAGCTGGGCGGGTAGATCGCGATCGGCTCGCCGGTGGCGGTGACCTTGAAGTAGCCGTGCTGGGAGCCGTCGTCGACGTAGACGGTCACCACCGGACTGCCATCGGCGCTCCGGGCGATCTCGACGTGGCCGATCCGGCCGTTGGGCACGCCCGCCGACTGCGGAGCCCCGGCGAGCAGGCCCGCGATCTTCTTCAGATCCAGGACCGACATGTCGAAGATGTCCATGCCCGGAGACCGGGCGATGTCGTCATAGGAGTGGAAGCTGCCGTCGTAACGGATGTGCGCGTCACGTGGCGCCGACGGATCCTGGCGCCGCTCGATGATCACGTAGGTGGGATAGAGAAGAACCTGATCGGCCTTGGTGTCGCCGAAGTGGTCCCGGTAGGCCGCGACGAAACTGGCCAGGCCCGGGCCCGTGGTCGGGTCCGGCAGCGCGGGTGTCGGTGCGGCCGTGCGCGAGACGCAACCCGCGAACGCGCCGAGCAGGGCCGCGGCCACCAGGATCGCGGCGGCGACCCGCATGCGAGTGGACGGACCGCGCCGATTCGCCCGCACCACAGGCGAATTCACCAGATTGGCGGGAATCTGCAGATCCTCCAGCACCGCGTCCAGGTCGCCGAAGGTCTTGGCCGCCATGGCCTTCGCGGTCCGGTGGGTGTGTTCGGCCGCGGTGAGCTCGCCGGCGTCCCGGGCGGTGTCGAGCAGGGTGCAGGCGTCCACGCGATCGGTGTCACGGGCCCGCAGTCCCTGGGAGCGTGCATCAGCCATGATCTCGACCTATCCCCCGAACGCCAGGGTCCGCACGATCCGGCCGTCGAGGGTCGCCTCGAGGTAGCCGTTCTCATTGGCCTTGTTGCCCACATAGATACGAACGATCGGCCCGCTGCCGGACCCTTCGATGTCGAGGTAGCTGACCGTGCCCTGATCCACCTTGGTGAGGGCCGGGGCCCGGGCCGCGAGCGCGGCGATGGCCGGCACGTTCAGCGCGGCCAGATCCGCGGTCGGCGTCTGCGGCGATCGGGTCTGCGGCTGGTCACCCTGGTCGAAGCCGCCGCGATAGGTGTAGCGCACCTTGCGGTTGGCCTGGGTCCCGCGGGTGACCACCGCGTAGTCGGGGAACAGGTCGACCTCGTCGACGATGGTGTCGCCGAACTTGGCGCGATAGGCGTCCCGGAAGTAGCCGATGCCCTCGGCCTCGGTGAGTTTCGGCCGGGGCAGCACCATCGGCCCGATCACACCCAGGTCGACCGCGGGCGGTCCGGCCGCCGGGGTGGCGGGGCGATCCACGGCCACGAACGTGCCCACCGCGACCGCGATACTCAGGGCCGCGACGCCGGCGGCGAACCAGTTCTCGCGCCGCGACTTCGGCGGGGCGGGATCCGGCGGGGCGTCGCCGGACCGCTGCAGATCATCGGTGAGCTGGGCCAGTTCGCCCAATGTCCGCGCCTCGCCGGCGAGTTCGGTGAGGGTGCGATGGTCGGCGACGCTCAGCTGCCCGTCCGCGCGGGCGGCGTCGAGCAGGGTGCAGGTGGCCTGGCGGTCGCTGTCGCGGGCCCGGGTGCGCGGCGGATAGCCGCCCGCGGACGGCCGTCGCACCCGCCGGCCGGCGGGCGCGAGGCCGGCGGTCTTGGTGCTCGGCTGCAGGTCGCCGATGAGCCGTTGCAGTTCGCCGAGGGTCTGTGCGGTCTGCGCCCGCTCGGACCGCTGGTGGTACTCCTCGACCGCGAGCTCGCCCTCCTCGAAGGCGGCGTCGAGCAGCGCCCGCGCGTTGACGCGGTCGAGGTCCCGCGCCCGCATCCGCCCGGCCGCGGGCGAATCCCCGGGCGGTCCGGACGATTTCGAGCTCACGCGGGGATCGTAAACGGAACCTGGCCGTACCGCGCGGTTTCCGGCAGGGCGGTGAGCAGGGGCGGGACACGCCCGGGATGCGCGCAGACGTCCGAAATGCCGGTGTTGCACGCAACCGCCCACGAAGATCGTGAGCGTCGATTTCCGCTGGTGAGGAGGCGCGATGCAGGCACGGTTCGGTATTTCGATCCCGCCCGTCGCGGCCGCGCTGCCGGACGTCATCGATATGGCCGTGGCCGCCGACGCCGAGGGGCTGGATCTGGTGGCCATCCAGGACCATCCCTACAACGCGCAGTTCGGCGACACCTTCGCGGTGATCGGGGCCTGCCTGGCGGCCACCGGCCGGGTCAGCCTGTATCCGGGCGTGGCGAATCTGCCGCTGCGCACGCCCGCCATGATCGCCAAGCAGGCCGCCACCTTCGACCTGCTCAGCGGCGGGCGCTTCGAATTGGGCTTGGGGGCGGGCGCTTTCGAGAGCGGCGTGGTGGCCATGGGCGGGCCCGCCCGCAAGGGCCGGTCCGCGCTCATGGCCCTGGCCGAGAGCATTGCCATCATCCGGGCGGAATGGCGGCCCGGGCAGCTGGTGTCCGTGGTAGGCACCGAATACACGGTGCAGGGCATCGAGGGCGGGCCCGCGCCCGCGCACAATATCGGGATCTGGCTGGGCGCCATGGGCCCGCACGCGCTGGACCTGATCGGCTCCGCGGCCGACGGGTGGGTTGCGCCGCTGCCGAATTGGATGCCCTGGGAGCAGTGGGCCGGAGCCAATGCCCGCATCGACGCGGTGGCGCGCTCGCTCGGGCGGGATCCGCGCACCATCACCCGGCTGGCGGCGCTGCCCGGCGTGGTGAGCGACCGGTCGCTACACCCGGATCCCCATGGCTCCGACCCGATTCACGGCTCCCCGGAGGAGTGGGCGGACATCATCGTCCGCCTGGCCCGCGACGCCGGGTTCGACACCTTCATCTACTGGCCGCCCGGCTTCGACGTCGACCAGGTGCAGCGTTTCGCGCGACAGGTGGTGCCCATCGCGCGAAAGCTCCTGGGCGACGGCTGAACCCGCGATCGGAGCGCCGTTCGCGGACCTCCTCGAGGTGCTACCGCGCCGCCTTCGCGGCCTCGACCGCCTCCACCTCGGCGGGCAGTTCACCGGGCTGACCGACGCCGGTGGTGATCAGGTCGCGCAGGCTCTCGGTGATGTAGAACGTCCACGCCGGGGAGCAGGCGTCGTAGCACTCGTAGTCGGGAACGAGCCCGACGTGGGTGAAGCGGAGTTCGGTGCCGCCGGCGGTTTCGGTGATGTCGAAATGGATTTCGGTATTCACCCATTCGGTCTTGTCCTGGACGAAGGACAGCCAGGCGTCCTTGACCAGCCAGACCACGCGGCGGTTCGGCACCACCTCGGTCAGCTCGATATCGCTGCGGTGGACGCCGGGCACCTCGAAGACGAAAGTGTCGCCCTGGCGCTCGGTGCCGCCCGTAATGCCCTTCCCCCACCACCCGCGGGCGTTCAGGACGGCGGCGAAGACCTCGGCGGGGGTGCGGTCGACGGTGACGCTGGTGGTGAAGTTCTGATCGGTCATGGCAGGTCCCATTTCTTTCCTGAACACACAGGGCGGGTCGGAGCGGACTGTCTCGCGAGAACTTACTTGCATAACGATAGTGGGGTCACTTGCATCACACAAGCAGATGAGCCAATCTGGATACATGTTGGGACGCATGTACGACGGGGAGGTGTGCTCGGCCGCGCGCACGCTGGAGATCGTCGGCGAGCGCTGGAGCCTGCTCATCGTGCGCAATGCCATGTTCGCCGGGATGACCCGGTTCACCGAGTTCCAGCGCTCGCTCGGCATCGCGCCGAACATCCTCACCAAGCGGCTCGCCGAATTCGTCGAGGCCGGAATCTTCGAGCAGCGCAGCGGCACCGGCAGCGGCCACCCCGAATATCTGCTCACCGCCAAGGGACTCGACCTGAAACCGGTCATCCTCGCGCTCACCGACTGGGGCGACCGCTGGGCGGCGCCGGACGGACCGCCGGTCACCTACCGGCACACCGGATGCGGCGGGAGAGTCGATGTGCACCTGGAATGTTCGGACTGCGACGCCAGCCCCGACCTGGCAGCGGTGACGGCCGAACTCGCGCCGTGGGCGTACGAGATGAAGTACGGGACGCCCGCGTCACTCCAGTAGCGGGAACCGCCCCGAACGCAGCAGCCCGGCGATGGCCTCCAGCTTCGCCTGCGGCGCGGCGTAATCCGGATGCGCGCCGAGCACGGCGGCGGCATCGTGCAGGCGCACCATCTGCCGCTCCGCCTCCTCCACACTGCGCCCGCCCGGCGTGATCGGGTGCGCGGCGAAGGCAGGACGGCGCGGATCCACCCGGCCCAGCTCGAGGGCCTTCTCCACCCGCCGCGAGCACCGGCAGAACGCCTGGGGATTCGCCAGCCCGCAGGTGGATTGCAGGAAGTTCCCGAGCCGTTTCTTGGCCCGCTCCACCCGTTTCCGATACGCGGCGGGTGTCGCGCCGACGATCCAGGCGGCCTCCTCCGAGCTCACCTCGAAGACATCGGAGAGTACGTACGCCACGCGTTCGTCGCGGCCCAGGCACTGCAGCATGGCCTGGCTGCAGTTGAGCCGCACCTCGTGGGTGAGCAGCGCGGACTCCGGCCCGCGGTAATCCTCCTCGGCCAGGCCGTCTTTCAGTCCCTCGCCGAACTGGTCGAGGCTGAGCTGCTGCGCTTCCTGCGGCGTCTGCCGCTTCAGATTCAGCAGGTAGTTGACGCCGATGCGGTAGGCCCAGGTGGTGAGCCGGGCCTCGCCGCGCCAGGTCGCGAGATTGCCGACCACCCGCAGCAGGATCTCCTGGGTGGCGTCCTCGGCGTCGGCGGGCCGCCACACCATGCGCAATGCCAGCCGGTAGATCGGATCCTGCAGCAGCCGAACGACATCCGAGACGGCGGCGCGATCGCCCTCGACGGCCCGTGCGACGAGCGCGCGCTCGTCGATGTCCGATCCGGTGTCCATATCGCCAGCATAGGGATCGCGGGGCGCACCATGGTGCGCCCCGCGATGAGCCCTGCCACGGCGAAACCGGGCTAACCGGTCGAACCGCCCGGCCGTGCGACCCGGCGGATCAGGCCACGGCCGCAGTGGCGGTGAGGGCGTGGCGGTGGATCCACTGCGCGACCGCCTGCCCGATGGCATCGGGCTGGTCCTCGGGGCAGTGATGCCCCGCCGGTCCGATATTCGCGAGCTCGGCGGCGGCGAAGGTCCGCTCCGCCCACTCCATCACCTCCGGCGAGCCGAGGCCGACACCGTCCTCGACGTGCATGACCAGCTTCGGCACCTCGGGGCTCGCGGCCATCCACCGGTCGTAGTTCTCGATGATGGCGACCACGTCGACCGGCTCGCCCTCCAGCGGGAATTCGCGCGGCCACGCCAGCATCGGCCGGCGGGACTCCGGGGTCGGGTACGGCGCGCGGTAGGCGTCCAGGGCCTCGGGGCTCAGATTCCGGGTGGCGGCCGGCAGGTTGAATTCGATGAACATATTGCGTTCCAGCACCATCTCCTCGCCCTCGGGAGAACGGAAGCGGCGGAACAGTTCCGCGCCCTGCGGCGGCATCTCCGACCAGCGCATCGGCCGCAGGAAGGTCTCCACCACGGCAATACCGCGCACCCGCTCGGGATGCCTTGCGGCCCAGTGCATTCCGAGTGCGCCGCCCCAGTCGTGGCCCACGATCACGACCTGGTCCAGGCCCAGGGCGTCGAACCAGGCATCCAGGTAGCGGGCGTGATCGACGAAGCGGTAGTCGCTGGCCGGCTTGCCGGAGGCGCCCATGCCGATGAGATCGGGTGCCAGGGCGCGGGTCTCGCCGCTCACGTGCGGGATCACATTGCGCCAGAGGTAGGAGGAGGTGGGGTTGCCGTGCAGGAACACGACGGGCACCGCACCGCTGCCGGTGTCGGTGTCGGTGTAGTTGATGAACGAGTCCAGAACGTCGATGGTGGCCATCGTCGGTGTCCTTCCGGGTGAGTTGCCTACACCTGGTTGGACACGCGCCGGCCCGGCCTGTGACAGCGCCTAGGTGTGATCTGGGCCATACATGGGCACGGTGCCCGGCGCGACGGTCAGGCCGGGGTGGACACCCGGGGTCAGGCCGTTGCCGATCGCCGTCCGCTGCAGCAGCGCGAGCAGCCGCGGCCGGTCCTCGGGGTCGAGCGCGGCGAGCAGTTCCGCATTGAGTCCATCGGCGATCGCGGCCGCGCGGGCAATGGTCTCGCGCCCGGCGGGCAGCAGGTGCACGGCGTGGGCGCGGCGATCGACCGGATGCTTGCGCCGCTCGACCAGGCCGCGCTTCTCCAGGTCGTCGATCAGGCTGACCATGACATTCCGGTGGATCCCCAGGGCATCGCACAGCTGCTGCTGGGTCCGGCCGTCATTGGCCTCGAGCAGGCGGAGCGTGCCGTATTGCGGCGGCCTGATCCCCAGGGGCGCGAGCAGCGCGTCGAAGCGGTACGCGGAATGCGATCCCAACTGCCCCAGCAGGAACGCGGCGCTCTCGAACAGCGGTGAGTACTGGGGATCGGCGTCGGTCACCTGCACAGCCTACAGCAATGCCCGAACCATGATTGCCCTCTTGATTGATAATCACTTCAGGTGCATAGTTTGGAGAGTCGATCCAATCCCCGATAGCGAGGAGAGCTCGCCCCATGGATACCGACAGTTCCCCCACCCTCGATCCACGCCGCTGGATCGCCTTCGCCGTCGTGCTGGCCGCCGGATTCATGGACCTGCTCGACGTCACCATCGTCAATGTGGCCGTGCCGAGCATTCAGAAGGACCTGGGCGCGGCCTACTCGCAGATCGAATGGATCATCGCCGCGTATGTGCTGTCCTTCGCGGCCGTACTCATCACCGGCGGGCGGCTCGGCGACATCTACGGCCGCAAACGCCTGTTCCTGCTCGGCATGGCCGGATTCACCGCGGCCTCACTGGCCTGCGGCCTGGCCTCCTCCCCGACACTGCTCATCGGCTCGCGGTTCGTCCAGGGCGCGATGGCCGGGCTCATGGTGCCGCAGATCCTCGCCATCATTCGCGTCACCTTCCCGAAGGACGAGCGCGCCAAGGCCATTGCCGTCTACAGCGGCGTCGGCGGATCCGCGTCCGCGGTCGGGCTGTCCCTGGGCGGGCTGCTGGTGCAGTGGAATCTCTTCGATCTGAGCTGGCGGCCCATCTTCCTGGTGAACGTGCCGGTCGGCCTGATCGCGCTGGCCGCCGCGGCGCTGGTGATGCGGGATTCGCGGTCCGCGCACGCGCCGCGCCTGGACATCGCCGGCATGGTGCTCGCCATTTCCGCGGTGCTGCTGCTGGTGTATCCGCTCACCGAGGGCCGTCGATTGGATTGGCCCGCCTGGACTTTCGTCATGATGGGCGCGGCGGCCGTGGCCTTGGCCGCCTTCGTGGTCTACGAACGGTGGCGCAGCCGCAACGGCGGATCCCCGCTGATCGACCTGGACCTGTTCCGGTCGCGGCCGTTCACCGTCGGCCTGGCGAGCTGGCTGCTGTTCTGGATCGGCTTCGGCGGGTTCTTCCTGATCTGGACGCTGTTCATGCAGGCCGGGCTGGGCTGGTCGCCCATGCGGGCCGGCCTGACCTCGGTGTTCTTCGCGGTCGGCGCGGGCATCGGAGCGGGCGTGTCGGTCAGCGTGCTCGCGCCGCGGTTCGGCAAGTGGGTGCTGCTCGCGGGCGGACTGGTCACGGCGGGCGGGTTCGCGCTGTACGGCGCGATGGCCACCCACTACGAATCCGATTTCGCCTCCTGGCAGATGGTGTTGCCGCTCATCGTGACCGGCATCGGATTCGGCATCGTGGTCGCGCCGACCATCGACATGCTGCTCGGGCAGATTCCCGACCGCGAGGCCGGGGCGGCATCCGGGCTGCTGAACACCGGACAGCAGCTGGGGATGGCACTGGGCGTGGCACTGGTCGGCATTCTGTTCTTCGCCCAGCTGGATCATGATTCGGCGCGCGGTGTGGATTCCGTTGCCGCGCAGACCCGCACCGAGCTGGCGGCGGCCGGGGTGCCCGGGCCCGCGCAGGAGCAGATCCTCGCGAACTTCCGGGCCTGTGTGCGGGATCGCTCCGCCGAGGTGGATCCCTCCGTCATCCCGGCGAGCTGCCAGTCTCCGGCCGCGAATCCGGCTGTCGGCCAGACCCTCGCGCGTGCGGGTGAACAGGCCAATGCGGTCAACTTCGCGCACACCTTCGACTACACGCTGGTGTGGGGCATCGGGCTGATGGCGCTGGTGTGCCTCGGATTCCTGGCGCTGCCGCGCGACGCGCGGCTCGAGCAGCACGAGGTGGAGACCGAGGAGGAACTCGTGGGAGTCTGACCCCACCGGCGGGATCCGGACACGGAGTCCGGCAAAAACGGCCGCGGGTTCGGTGATTCACCGGACCCGCGGTCCGTTCCGGTGAAGAATCCACAGTGTCACCGGCATTCGACAGGAGTCAGACATGCGCGCGACCGTGGTCAGCAAGGGCGAATTCCAGGTCGAGGACCTGCCCACCCCCGTACCCGGGCCGGGTCAGGTACTGCTGTCCGTCACCCGCTGCGGCATCTGCGGGTCCGACCTGCACGCCCGCCTGCACTGCGACGAACTCGCCGACCTGGCCGCCGCCACCGGCTACGACCACTTCATGCGCTCCGACCAGCGGATCGTCATGGGACACGAATTCACCGGCGAGATCGCCGAATACGGTCCCGGCACCCGCCGCCGCTGGAAGCCCGGCACCCCGGTGGTGGCGCTGCCCATCCTGCGCACCGGCCGGCAGCCCGAACTCACCGGACTGTCCGCCAATGCGCCCGGCGGCTACGCCGAGCAGGTGCTGGTGCAGGAACCCATGACCTTCCCGGTCCCCAACGGCCTGTCCCCCGACCACGCCGCCCTCACCGAACCGATGGCGGTGGGCTGGCACGCGGTCCGCCGCAGCCGGATCAACAAGGGACAGACCGCCTTCGTCGTCGGGTGCGGTCCCATCGGGCTGGCCGTCATCTCCATGCTGAAGGCGGCCGGCGTGCGCACCGTGATCGCCAGCGACTTCTCGCCGCGCCGCCGCGAACTCGCGGGCCGGTGCGGGGCCGATGTGGTCGTCGACCCCACCGTCGAATCACCGTGGGAGGCAACGCCGAAGAAGCCACGGATCGCCGGCGCCTCCGACATCCTCAATCTGGGCTTCGACGCCATGGAACGGCTGCGGCGGATCCCGAACTTCCCGTGGTGGTACCTGTTCCGCGTCGCGCACACCCTCGACCGCGGTCCGACCGGGCCCGTCGTCTTCGAATGCGTCGGCGTGCCCGGCATCATCGACCAGATCCTCACCGCCGCACCGCCATTGACCCGCGTGGTGGTCGTGGGGGTGTGCATGCAGCAGGACGCCTTCCATCCCGCCACCGCCATCAACAAGGAGATCGAGCTGCGATTCGTCCTCGGCTACGACCCGGGCGAATTCCGCGACACCCTCCATATGATCGCCGACGGGAAGGTGGATCCCAGCCCGCTGATCACCGGGACCGTCGGCCTCGACGGCATCGACGCGGCCTTCACCACCCTCGCCTCACCCGAGCACCACGCCAAGATCCTGATCGACCCGCGCAGCGACCGCACCGCACCCTGACGGCGGGCGCCTAGCGGCCGGGCCGCCGCAGCGCCGGGAAAGGCGTGGTCGGAGGCTCATGCAGGATGTCCAGCAGGCCCTCCGCACTGCGGGCCGCGGTCAGGCAGGCATTCGCGGTGAACTGATCGGCCAGCGGGTGGCGGGCCCGGGCACGCCATTTCTGGACCGCGGCCAGAGCCGCCTCACGCTGGGTGGCGAGATCGGTGTGGGCGGACAGGCCCAGTCGCAGCGTAGGGGCCACGCCGGTGCCGCCGATGAGGCGGTTCAGTTCGGCCAGATCCGCTGGGGGCAGGGGCAATTCGTCCGAGCGCAGGTGCGCCAGCAGGCGGAGTTCGGCGAAGCCGTGCACATCGGCGAGCAGGGTGCGTACCCGCGGCAGCAGGGCATCGGCCGCCGAACCCGGGTTGGCGGTGAGAATGCGGGCCAGGGCGGTGAGGGCCGAATGGGCCTTCAATTCGTCGGCGCGCTGGGCGAATTGGACGTCCAGGACGGTGCGGAGTTCGTCGAGGCCACTGCGGTCGGACAATTCGGCCGCCAGGGCCTGCGAGCCGCGGACACCGAGCCGGATCAGGGTGACGGCCAAGCGGATTCCGAACAAACCGAAGCGGGCCGCCAGGTGGGCACGCAACTCGGCCGGGACCGGCAGCGGCAGATCGGGATGGGCGAAGCGGTCCGCCGACAGCAGGGCCGCGGTCAGCTCGTCCACCGGGATAGCGGCCAGCGCCTCGAAGGCATCGTATTCCCGCTGGCGCAGCGTGGCGGCGGCGAACGCGAGCAGGCCCGCCACCGGAATCACGGACTGACACAGGCCGGTTCGCTCCAACTCGGTCGCGAAGCGGGCGGCCACATCGCGGGCGGAATGCAGGGCGTCGATGCGACCGGCGCCGATCTCGTCGGCCCGCGACACCACGCCCACCACGCCCAGCGGGCCGGAGAAGGACTGCGGCGCACCGGAACTCGCGCCCGGGCCGGCGCCGATGCGCTCCAGGAAGTCCACATCGGCGGCGTCGAGACGACGCAGTAGATAGAGCACGGCATCGGCGGGCGGCAGCGCCGGGCCCGGGCCGCCCGGCGTGAGCAGCCGCGAGGTGCGCGCCGACACCTCCCGCGACAGTGAGGAAATGCCGGGCGTATCGATGATGGTGGTCTGCGCCAGCTCGGCCGACGGCCACTCGACCGCCAGGTGGTCCACTTCACGCGGCGCGGGGGCGTTCCAGCGCAGCGCCGACAGATCGAAGGTGAGCCCGTGCGCGCCCGGCAGCCCCTCGGCCCCACGGCCGCGCCGCACCACCACATCGGCGCGCGCCCCATCGGGGCTGAACGCGGTCACCCGCGGCGCGGTCCCATTGCGGTACCAGGTGACCAGCCGGGTGCACTCGGTCGCGTCGGTCGGCGCGATGTCCTGCCCGACCAGGGCGTTCAACAGCGTCGACTTGCCGGCCTTGAGCTGGCCCGCCAACGCCACCCGCAGCGGCTCGTCCAGCCGCCGCGCGCACTCGTCCAGCTGACCGCGCACCCGCGGCCGCTCGCCCAGCGCCCGCCGCGCCGCCGCCACCAGCCCGCGCGTCTCCGGCACCAGCCCATACCCGACACCGCTCGCGTCGTCCCTCATAGGCTCCCGATTCCGAAGCACACCGCACCTCCACGCATCGCAAGGCATTCGCCCGGCCACGCCGAATCGTTATCAGAACCGCCCAGCTCTCACAGCCAATTCCCAGTTCCGAGAGGCAGCTCACCGCAGCGCGAACCCGGCCACCCAACCCTTGATCTTGCCCGGCCCGAGCGTGTACGCCCCGCCTTCCTCCCGGTGCGCCGCGCCTCTTCCCGGCCCGGCGCCGGTCCGGCACATTGCGTAACCGGCTGCCATTGCCACGACCACGCCCGGACGCCTGCCTCGCGCGGTGGGGTCGTCCAACGGTCGCCCCCGCTGACCCGCCTCAGGTGCGGACAGGCCCGGTCGCGAGCTCTGGAACCGCCTCGGCAGCAGCACCCGACCGCCAGCGGGCCGAGTCGTCTGCACTAGTGCGCGGTGGGCGGGAGTTGTGGCTGCGCGGCGGGCGGAAGGTGCGGCTGGGCAGCGGAAGCCGGCGCGGCCTGGGGTTCCGGGCCGAGGAGGGTGTTGGCGTGGCGGCGGAGTTCGGCCACGATGCGCAGGCGGCGTTCGAGTTCGGCGGCGCGTTCGGAGCGGCGGGCGGCCTCCAGGTTGGCGGCCTCCTGGGCGGCGCGCAGGGATTCGTCGATGGAGCGCAGAGTGCGGTCGGCGATGGCGGTGAAGTGATCGCGCAGCAGGCGGTGGATGCGGTGCAGGCGGTCCTTGGTCTCCTTGCCGGTGTGGAAGGCGATATCGTCCAGGTAGCGGCGCACCGCCATCTTGGCGTCGGCGCGACGCTTGGCCAGGCGGGCCTTCTTGTCGTCGCTGAAGGCCTTGCCGCCCAGCAGGACTCCCGCACCCAGCGAGAGCGGGTTGATCAGGGCCAGCCCGGCCATGGTGCCGACCATGCCCGCCATCACCACGCCGCCGTAGGAGCCGCGCACACCCACGAGCAGCTTGTGGCCCAGGCCCAGATCGGGTTCCAGATCGGCGAGGGTGCAGGACTCGGCGCGGGAGTCGTCGTCGAGGGTGTCGCGCACCTCGGGCAGATCCACCGCGCCGAGATCGTCGAAGTGGGTGGCTACCCGCTCGGCCAGCTTCACCGCGCGGGTGCCGGTCCACACCAGGTTGTCGCCGACCGCGGAACCCACGGTGGCCGTGAGCCATTCGTCCATGCTGTCCCAGTGCCGGCCGGGATCGTGCTGGTCGATCCAGTCCTCGGCGGTGCGGGCGATATCGCGCAGGCGATTGCGCAGATCGTGGTCGATATCCCCCGCCAGATCGGTGATGCCGTCACCCAGCGTCTGCTGCCAGGCGGCGGTGTGGCGATGCAGTTTCTCCGCCTCGGCCTTGGCGGCGTGCAGCTCCCGGATGGCCGCCGCACCCCGCTCGGGATCACGCAGCGCGACCAGCTCACTGCTCAGCGCCAGCGCCAGATGTTCTGCGGCAGAGGAGATGTCGAGAGCGACCGCACGCTGCAGCGCCGCCTGATCCCGGGCCACCACCTGCTCACGCAGGAACTGGAACACCAGCCCGAACCCGGACTCGCGACCCAGGCCCTCGTCCTGCAGACGCATGGCGTGCGCGCGCAGCACGGCCGACACGGGCAGCATGGGCATCTCGATCCCATTGGCGTGCAGGTGCTTCCGGTTCGCCTCGAACACCTGCCGCCAATGCGGATACAGGTCGATCTTGGTGACCAGCACCGCCACCGCTGGGCACAGCTCCCGCACCTGCCGCAGGAAATCCACCTCGGTCTCGGTGAGCTCGGTGGAGGCGTCGGTGAGCACCAGCACCGCGTCCGCGGCCGGGGCCTGCGCGAGAACGCCTGCCGCGCCGGTGGTTCCGTGCACGCCCAGTCCCGGCGTATCCACCACCACGATGCCGTCGGCCAGCAGCCGGCTCGGGGCCTCCAGCTCGAGCCGCAGCACCGCCCGGCCCTGCGGACTGCGCGCGGTGAGGGCGGGGACCGCCTCGAACGGCACCGGCTCCCGGGTGTTCTCGCCGCCGTCGGCGCCCGCCGCGACCACGGTCGCCCGCGGTTGCTCACCGTAGGACAGCACCGTGGTGACCGCCGTGGTCGCATCGTCGGCGACCGGGCAGACATCCATGTTGATCAGCGCGTTGACGAACCGGCTCTTGCCCTGATTCCCCAGACCGGCCACCAGGATCCGCCGCCGCGGATCGCGCACCTTGCCCGCGACCGTCTCCAGCCGCGCGACCAGATCCCCGCGTTCCGCGGCCTTCGCCACCGCGATGGTCTCCGACACCATCGTCAACAGCGGATTCGCCGCCACCATGCCTGTCACCGCCTGCTCACCGAACCTATTCCAGCCGTTTGTGTTCCAACAGGTCGTCGCTCACCGCGGCGAGCGCCCCTTCGACCTACGAGTGCAGAATGTCGCCGACGACGTCTCCGCCCGGGTGCGTTCCGAGATCCACCCCGGTGTGCGCCCCACCATCCCCGAACAGCGACGCGTCCGCACCCGGAGCATGCACCCCGCCGCCGAACGCCTGCGAAACATCCACGCCCGCCCAGGGATTCGTACCGGCACCGTGCAACCCGGCATCCACCGCGGTCCCCCCGTGCACCCCGGCATCGAGCCCGCTCCCCACCTGTACGCCCCCACCGGCCTGGGTCCCCACCCCGGCATCCAACCCGCCGCCGACCCCGGCGACCGAATTCCCCACCCCGGTCAGACCGGTATCCACGCCCCCGCCCAGCCGTGTCCCCGCATCCAGCGCCGAATGCACACCCGCATCCAGACCGGTCCCCACATTCGCGGCCCCGCCGAGACCCGTCTCCAGCCCCGCGCCCACCTGGGTCCCCGCGCCGAGGGCCGAGTGCACCCCGGCATCAAAGCCACTCCCGACCTGGGTCCCGAGCCCCGCACCAGCATTCGCGGCCCCGCCCAGCCCGGTCTCCAAACCGGTCCCGACCTGAGCCCCGGCACCGACCGCGGTGTTGAGCCCCGCACCCAGCTGGTTGACCACGCCGACCGCAGTGTCGATCCCGGTCCCGAGGCCACCCTGCACGCCCGCGCCGATCCCGGTCGCCGCATTACCCACGCCGGAAATGCCCGTTTCCAAGCCACTTCCGAGCTGCACACCCAGATCCGCACCCGTGTGCAGGCCGGCATCGAGCCCCGCACCCAGCTGCGTCCCGGCACCCGCCAGAGTGTCGGCCGTACCGGAGAGCCCGGTCTCCAGGCCGGCTCCGACCTGTGTGCCCAGGCCCGCGCCGACGTTCGCGGCGCCACCGATGCCGGCCTGCAGTCCTGCGCCCGCCTGGGTACCCGCGCCCAGCAGAGTATTGATTCCGGCGTCGAGACCCACGCCCACCTGGGCACCGGTGTTCAGACCGCCCGAGAGGCCACTGTTCAGGTCGCCGCCGAGCTGGCTGCCGACCCCGACCATGGTGTCGGCCGCCCCGGAAAGCCCGGTCTCCAAACCACTTCCGAGCTGTGCGCCCACATTCGCCGCACCATTGAGGCCGGTCTGTACGCCCAGGCCCGCATCGAGTGCGCTGTCGATTCCGGTGGAAAGCCCGGCGCCGAGACCGGTTCCGAGGCCACCCGCCGCGTTCACCGCGCCATCGAGACCCGTCTGCACGCCCGCGCCCACTCCGGCGGCCGTGTTCAGCGCGCCGGTGAGGCCCGCGCCGACACCGGCAGCGGAGTCGAGGGCGCCGGTCAGGCCGGTCTGAAGGCCCGCGCCCACATCGGTGGCGGCGTTGACGGCGGCGGCAAGGTTCGCGCCGAGACCGGTTTCGAGGCCGCCGGCGGTGGAGAGGGCACCGGTCAGGCCGGTGGTGAGGTCCGCGCCGGCCTGGGTGACGGTGTCGAGGGCGCCCTGGAGGCCGGTCTGGAGGCCGGCCCCGGCGGTGAGTCCGCCGGTGAGGGCGGAGGTCAGGTCGGCGGCAGCCTGCGCGCCGAGCACGCCACCGAGGTCGGTCTCCACACCGGTGGCGACATCACCGGCCACGCCGAGCGCGCCGCCGAGTCCGGCGGACAGGCCCGCGCCGAGGTCGGCGGCCGCACCCACGACCGCGCCGATGCCATCGGACAGACCCAGCTCGAGGCCGGTGCCGGTGTCGCCGGTCAGGCACACCTGGGTGGCGGTGGCAGCGGTGGTGCCCAAATTCACACCCGCGGAGTCGCCGATCGCGGCCGAGCCGCCCACGCCGCCGTTGGCCCCGAGACCGGTGTCGGCGCCCAGCCCGGCGGAGCCGCCGAGCCCGGTGTCGGCGCCCAGGCCGGTCGTCCCGCCCGCGGCAATGATGTCGGACAGCTGCGAACCTCCCGCAACCAGTGCGGACTCGGCCACCATGGGGGCCACGGCGGCGATGTCCTCGGGGGTCACATTCTCCAGCCCGGCGGCGGCCAGCGCCCCGCCCGGATTGTTGCAATAGCTGACCGCGGCCTCGTGGTCACGCAGCAGATTGAGGATGAACTCGAGAATTGCGTTGGGGCTCATGGCGAATCGTCTCCCTGGATGGGCGGGCCCCGCTGACCCGCGCTGCTCGAATTTCCTTTCACGTTAGGAAGGCATCTCGTTACGCGTAACGGGGTGAACTCCCCCAAGTTCCACAACGGTCACCTACGGGGGCAGGCGAACATTAGGGGAATTTCCCCAAACCTGCGGGGGAATCGGTAACGGGATCCCCTCAGCTACCGACAGGCGGGGTGGGCCACCCGGCCTGACCCGAGATTTTTCGTACAAATCGGACCGAAGAGCTTTCGGCACGCGATCCACCGGTCGCGCGTTGGGTAATGACAGGGGAACTCGAATGAGTCAGGGGCTGGCGCTCGGCATCACCGTCGGGTCGTCGAATACGGTTGCCGTGACGACTTCGGGGGGACAACACACAGTACATACGCGGCCCAGCGTGCTGGGCGCCGAGCCGGAGGTTCCGGACGGTTTTCTGGCCCGGGTCGGGGATCCCGTGGACATCAGAACCCGGGACGGATCCGCGGTCCGCGCCGCCGACCTGGTGGCGGCGGCCATCGGCCGCGCGGTGGACGGCACGGGCCCGGCCGCGGCCTCGGTCGCCTGCTACCCGGTCTGGTGGTCGCAGCACACCGTGGAGGTGCAGCGGACCGCCCTGGACGCGGCCGGCCTGGATGCGGTGGCCCTGGTCCCGGAGCCGACGGCGGCCATGCGCTGGCTGCAGGAGGTGCACGAGTCCAGCCACGACGGCGCGATGGTGGTGTACGACCTGGGGGCCACCGGCCTGACGGTTTCGGTGGCGCGCACGGGGGCCATGTCGGGCCTGCTGGGCGAACCGGTACGGACCACCGAGGTGGCCGGGTCGGAATTCGATCTGCTGACAATGCGTTTCGTGCTCGCCCATGCACTCGGCGAAAAGGATTTCGATCCTTTCGACCCTTTGGTGGAACAAGAATTAGCGGCACTCCGCGTTCGCTGCAAAATTGCGAAAGAAACTCTGTCCACAAATACCGCCACCATGGTGCCCGTGCGTTTGCCCGGCATAGCCGAAGTGGACGTACGACTGGTTCGCGACGATATCGAGGAACTGCTGCGGGGTCCGCTCCTCGGTTCGACCGATCTGGTCCGTGAGGCCCTGCGCCGGGCCGGACTCACCGCGGCCGATCTGGACGGCTTCCTGGTCATCGGCGGCGGCGCGAGCATCCCGCTGGTAACCGAACTGCTGTCCACCGAATTCGGCATCCCGGTCGCGGCCGCCGCCGACCCGGCCCACCTCAGCGCGCACGGCGCCGCCCTGCTGGCCGCCGACCTGCTCGCCGACACCACCGACACCGAGGCGCATCCGGCGATCGCGGTCGGCGGCGTGGGCCTCGCCGAGGCCGGCGGCGGCCCGGCCCTCGCCCCCGGCCGCCCCGCGGCCGGGCTCCCCCAGCGGCCCCGCGCCGGCTCCCCGGCCGGGCCCGCGGACCTCGAACCACCGGGCCCCGGTGGCGATTCCGGCCGAACGGCGGCGGACGATACCGCGTTGATGGCGGAATTGTCTGCGGCCCAACGCATTCCGCTGCTGCCCGACCTCCCGGTCGAGGAACCCGCCGGCGGCTTCCGGCACTGGAAGCGCCTCGCGGTGATCGGCGCGGCCGCGGTCGCGGTGGCCGCCATCGCCACCGGCACCCTGGCCATGGGCACCGGCGGACAGTCCACGCCCGCGAATCCCGCCGGCACACAATCCCCCTCGACCTCCGCCGTGGCGCTCGATTCCCCGGCGCCGACCGGCGGGGCGACCGCGTCCGGCGCCCCGGCTCCGGCGGCCGGGAACCCGGTTTCCGCGACCAAGCCCGCGTCGCAGCCGGGCGCGGCCAAACCCGGCAGCCCGGCCACCACCGGCGCCGCGGCCCCCGCACCGGCCGCCGCCGACCCGACCACCCCCGCCGCGCAGGCCGATACCCCGGCGCCGCAACAGAATCCGGCGAGCCCCCAGCCGCCGCAACAGCAGCAACAACCGGTCCAGATGCCGACGGTGCCGCAGATCCAGCCGCCGACGGTCCCCAGCGTGACGCTCCCCACGGGCGCACTGAACAATGCAGTTGATCAGCTCGGCAACGCCGTTCCACCGGTCGTTCCGCACACCGGCCGCTGAGAGTTGGTTCCTCGTGACAGGCATGACCCCCGTCGCACTGGATTCCATCCCGTGCGCCCGTGAGATTTTCCGGGACCTCGATTCCGACGATTCCGCCTCGGTGCTCTACCTCGTCCGGGGCCGTTCCGGCACCGGAAAGTCCACGCTGCTGGGCGCCCTCCGAGCGCGGTTGCGCGCCCGGGGCGTCCCGCACACCGACAACCCGGCGCACGCATTGCGCGCATCGGCCCCGGGCCGCGCCGACGGCAACAGCCGCGCCCGCAGCGCCCTCATCGTCGACGACGCCCACGCGCTGAACCCGGCCGAATTCGACCTGCTGTGCGCCGCAGCCGAATCCGGGGAGTACCCGGTGGTGATCGCGCTGCGCCCGCGCCCGCACGACCCCCGGCTGCGGGGCCTGACCGATCTGGTGGCCCGCCGCGGCCGGGTGGTCGATCTGCGTGCCCTGGGCGCCACCGAGATCGCACCGTTCGCCCGCGAACTGGGCATGATGGTGCCGCGCGGGCTGGCCCAGCACATCCACCGCCAGACCGGCGGCATCCACGGCGGTGTGGTGGCCGCGCTGACCGCCGCCTGCGCCACCCGCCTGGACGCGGGCGTGACCGCGGCGGACCAGGCGGTGACGGCCTGGGCGCGAGTGCGTCTCGACGACGCCGATCCGGACCTGCTGGACACCCTGGTGGTGGCCGCCATCGGCGCGGGCCTGGATACCGGCGAGCTCACCGAAGTGCTCGACGTCGCCCCGCCGGCCGCCCAGGATCTGGTGGACCGGGCCCGGGGCAGCGCCCTGGTCACCGACGCCGATCTGCTGCTGGCCCCGGCCGTCCCGCCGCTGCGCACCCTGGTCGGCGACCGTCGCTTCCTGACCGTCGCCCGCCGCCTGCTGCACGCGCGCCTGGACGCCGGACTGCTGCGCGACCACACCGCACTGCTGCTCGCCGAATCGGGCGTCCGTGACGAGCGGCTGGCCGAATTCCTTTGTGCCGCAGCCGAACGCGCCGGTGACGAGGCGGTCCGCCACTACGCGGCCGCGGCCGCCGCCGGCGCGGATCCGGAGGCCCTGGCCGTGCGCTGGGCCGACGCCGCCGCCCGGGCCGGGGACGGCGACACCGCCCTGCGCCTGGCCGAACCCACGCTGGCCAATCCGGCGATCCCGCTCGCGGATCTGGCTGCCGCCGTGCGCATCTGCGCCGGTGTGTGGACCCGGCGCGGCCTGGCCGGCCGGGCCGCCCAGCTCTACACCTGGCTCGGGCCGACCCGGGTCGGCCCGGACTGGGCGGTCGCCGCCACGGTGCTGTCGCTGTCCGGTGACGCCCAGGGCGCACAGGCGCTGTCGGTCAATGCCGCCCAGTGGCCGCCGACCGAGGCCACCGCGCGCGCGGCCTCGATCGCCAATGCCCTGTTCGACACGATCGGATCGGCCAGTGCCCCTGGCGATTTCAGCGCGGCGAGGCGCACCGATCGCGGAAACGGCCACACCGGCGCCCCATTTCCGGTGCCGCACAGCACTTTTGCCGCGCCGGCCGCCGGAACCGGCGTACCGGCCCGGGCCGCGAGCCCCGCGGCCCGGCCCATCGGCGACCGGCCGCACCCCGACGACTCCGCACCGGCGAGACCCGCTGCGAGCGCTGCGAATACCTTCGGAGCCGGCTCGGCCCCGACCGGTTTCACCGCCGAGATGCGGGCCATCGCGCCGACAACCCTTGCCGTACAGCGCTTCACCAGCCCCGCGCGGGCGCGGCGCGGCGCGGCCGTCACGGCGGCGTCCGCGCTCATCCACGCCGCGCATTCCGGTCCGGCCCCCACCGATGACGGCGGCGATCGCTTCCTGCCGTGCTCGGCGGTGTCGATCGCGGTGCTGCTGTGCCTGAGCATGGGCGATCCGCGGCGGGCGGCGGACGCCCTGCGGCAGGGCACCCAGGACCGCGGCCCCAGCCGTGATCCGCAGAGCCTGGTGCTGGGCGCGTGGGTCGCCATGCTGGGCGGCGACGAACATTCGGCGGCCACCCTGATGTCGGAAGTCCGGCTGACGGAACTGGATCCGCGCGATCGGCTGCTCGCGCACGGCGTGATCGTCGGCCTGGCCCGGCGCAGCGGCGATCACGCGGCGCTGGCCATGGCCTGGCAGCAGGCCTTCCCGCTGTTCGACGAGGTCGGCGCGGATCTGCTGGCGCTGCTGCCCATCGGCGAGCTGTGGCTGGCCGGCATCCGCCTGCGTGACGAGGCCCGGATGACCGCCCTGGTGACCGGCGCCGACGAACTGCTGCGCCGGCTCGGTGAACCGCCCGCCTGGTCGAATGCCTTCCACTGGTACGCGATTCAGGCCGCCATCGCCCAGGAGAGCCCCGAAGCCCTGCTGCCGCACGCCCATCGGCTCAAGACCTCCGCCGCGGCGGGCGATCCGCAGGCCGCGGTGCTGGCGGACGCGGGCCGCACCTGGGTGCTGGTGCTGCGCGGTCAGGTGGTGCGCGAGCAGGTGGAGGGCGCGGTGGCCCGGCTGGCCGGGCTCGGCCTGCGCTGGGACGCGGCCCGGCTGGCCAGTGAGGCCGCGCTGGCGGCGGGTGATTCCGCCACCGCGACCGCGCTGCTCAAGCTGGCGCGCACGGTGCGCGCGCAATCCCGGCCGCCGGAGTCCCCGGTGCGCGCGCCCGAGCCCGCGGCCCCGCAGCCGCGCCCGGAACCGATCACCGATACCGTGCTGAGCGAACGCGAGCGTGAGGTGGCCGAACTGGTCCTGCTGGGGTTGACGTACCGGGAGATCGGGGCCCGGCTCTATATTTCGGCCAAAACGGTGGAACATCACGTGGCTCGGATGAGACGTCGAATCGGTGCCGGCTCGCGTTCGGAGCTATTGTCAATGCTTCGCGCCATGGGTCACGGTTCACTCCTCGTCTGACCTCGGCGCGGAGAGCACCCGGACGCATCGAGCGAGGTAGAAGAGGATGGCCACTGGGGTGGGCCTGCGGATCGCGGACGACGAATCCGTCGTTGCCGTGGTGACAGGCGATGACGCCACACTCCCGGTGCACTACACCGTGCGCGAGTCCGTGCTGCACATGTCCGAGGACGGCGACGCCGTGCTCGGCGGCGACGCACCGGAGGGCTACAGCCATTCCATCCGGGGCTTCGTGGGCGCGGTCGGGGATCCGGCCGGGCTCGCGGTGGACGACGGTGAGGCGTACCGGGCCGAGGACCTGATGGCCACGGCGGTCTTCTGTCTGATCAGTCAGGCCGCCGAACATCTCAACGGTCCCGCCGAGTTCTATCTGGCCCACCCGACCGGCTGGCCCGACGCCCACGTGCGATCCCTGCGCGAGGCGCTGGACTATCTGGGCCTGAAGTCGGTGGTGCTGGTCAGCGAGCGGGATCTACCCCAGGCGGACGCGGAGACCGGGAAGACCCGGGCCTACAACGCGGCCCGCGCGGCGCTGGCGGCGGTGCTGTCCACCCCGGCCGGCCTCACGCCACCCGATGCCACCGCGGCCACCGTGAACGCCGCCGACGTCACCGACGTACTGCCCGCACTCAAGTCCTCCGAACTGGCCCAGGCGTATTCGGCCGCGGTCCCGGCCGTCACCACCGCCGAGCCGGCCGTCACCCGGGCGACCGCGGCGGTCGCGGTCACCCACGCACCGCGCGCCAACCGCGGCCCGTACATCATCGCCGCGGCGGCCGCCCTGATCGGTTTGCTGCTCGGTGGCGTCGGGGTGGCGGCCGTGTTGCGCACCGACGACTCCACCCCGGGCCCGCCGCGCGGCGAGGTGCGTTCGGAGCCGGTGGCCACCGCGGGGGTGGCGCCGCCGCTGCTACCGCCGACCGGTTCGGACAATCCGACCGCGGCCGCGCCGCCCGCCGATGCCGCGGACGTCCCGGTCACCTCGGACCCCGCGACCACACCGCCACCGCCGACGACCACGCCGGACCCGCCGGCCACCACACCGAACCCCACCCCGCACACCACGCCGCCCACGACGACACGCCCGTATCCGCCGATCTACCAGTATCCGTCGGTGCCGACCTTCGAGCTGCCGCAAGCGCCGGTGCTGCAGGATCCATGGGGACAGAATCCGCGTTGATTTCGTAGAGACCTTCGGTGGTTGATGCCCTAAAGTGGTGCGCTGACCGACCTTCCGGAAGGTAACCGGATCCGGGCCCGGGACATCGGTCTGCTGGTGCACTTACGAAGGGACTCCATGCGCAAGTTCATGGCGCGTCGCGCCACGGTTCGAGCAGCCACCGTCGCGTTCGCCTCGACCGTCCTCATCGGTCCCTTGCTCAGCACCGCCACCGCCGACCCGGCGTCCCCGGATCAGCTTGCCGCCGACAAACTTCCGGCCGAGCTGGTCACCGCCATCCAGCGCGATCTGAAGATGACGCCCGCCGAATATCTGGACCGGGCCAACCAGGCCCAGCAATTGCGGGACTACGCAACGACTTTCCGCAGTCAGCGTCCCGACGACTTCGCGGGCGCGTGGCTGGGCACCGACGGCAAGCCGGTCATGGCCGTCACCTCGCTCGATGCCGCCAAGATCGCCGCCGCCGACGGCTACCAGACCCGGCTGGCCCCGATCAGCGCCGACAACCTCGAGAGTTCGGCCGATCAGCTGAACATGTGGATCACCAGCCTGCCGCGCGATCTGTCCAATGCCATCAACTCGGTCGCCATCGACTTCCTCAACAGCCAGCTGGTGCTCAGCGTGGCGAACACCCCGGCCGGGCATTTGCTGAATCTGCCCACGCTGATCGCGAATATCAAGGTGATGCTGTCCCCGGATTCCGGCGGGCCGGTCGAACGGCGCCCCATGGGCGGTGACACCTACATCACCGCGCCGACCGCGCTCAGTGATTCATCGCTGCGCAGCGTCGATGTGTGCTCGTTCGGCTTCAACAGTGTGGATTCCGCCGGAAATGCCCTGAACATCAGTGCCGGACACTGCAATCCGAATGTGGACAAGGGCACCAGCGCCGATGTCTACATTCCGAATGTGAAAAACCTGGTGTCGAGCCCGAAGGCCGGCAGCTTCGTCTCCTCGAATCTGGGCGGCCGCAGCGCACTCGACTATTCGGTCATCAAGCTGAACGACGACGCGGTGCGGGCCGGGATGGATCAGCCGTCGGTGCGCGGCGCCAACGGCACCACCCTGACCATCACCGGGGTGGCCGACCCGATCACCGGCGCGCCGGTCTGCAAGTCCGGTCAATCCTCCACCTTCACTTGTGGTTTCGTGGTGGCCGACCGGGTCGAGACCCAGTTGTTCACCGCCGAGGGCCAGTCCAAGACGGTGCGCGGCTTCGCCTCCAGCGCCTGCACCCTCGGTGGTGACAGCGGCGGCGCGATCGTGACCGGCACGCTGGCGCTGGGCATCACCAGCGGCTCGAATGCGGCCGACGCACCGAACTGCAACGAGGCCAATACCGCGCTGGCGCAGTACGGTGGTACCGCGTCGCTGGGCATTCCGGTGCGCGCGATCCTCACCGAAATCGACGCCAATTCCGACGGCGGCGTCGGCAGCGGAATTCAGGTCCGGACGCGTTCCAACGCGTGATGATTCGCGGCCCGTTCCGGCGGGCCGCGAAAATCGGACGCCTCTCTCATTGCGCGTGCTCGAGGCACGCCCGCTGTTTGCCCGCCGAATACCGAAACGTCATCTCACAATAAGTAGGCATAACCGGCCCGACACCATATAGTCGGGGCCATGCTCCTGCCACGTATGCGCTTCTCCATGCCTGCCGTGGGCCGCCGCCCACGGTCCCTTGTCCGTACTGCGGCGATCGCGGCCACCACTGTGCTCGTCGCCGGACCCCTGGCGGCGAGTGCGCACGCGGAGCCCGCGACCCCCGCGACGCAGGATCTGCCGGCCGAGCTGGTCACCGCCATCACCCGCGACCTGAAGATCTCCCCGCAGGACTACCTGCAGCGCGCCGACACCGCGCAGAAGGTGGCCACCTTCGCCACCACCGCCCAGCGGCAGTTCCCGGGCGTCTTCGGTGGCGCCTGGCTGGACGAGACCGGCAAGGCCATCGTGGCGCTGGCCCCCGGCGACACCCTGGACCAGGCCCGCAAGGCCGTGGCGGACGCCGGCTTCACCGCCAAGGACGTCGCCAAGAGCGAGACCACGCTGCGCGGTGAGAAGAACGCCTTCCAGCAGTGGCTCAAGGACCAGCCGGAGTCCGTGTCCAAGGCCATCCGGGGCGTGGCCATCGACACCCTGAACAACAGCATCGCGGTGCGGGTGGACAAGCCCGACCTGCCGCTGCCCGGCTTCGTGGACCCGGCCCGTGTCATCGTCATGACCGCCCCGCCGGTCGGCGGCGAGGGCCAGGACGTCCCGAAGGCCTCCGACATCGCCGGTGCCGGCCCGCAGACCATGGCCGCCGGCCAGGCCTACGCCTCGGTGGCCGGTCGCATGTCGCTGCGCTGCTCGCTCGGCTTCAACGGCACCGACGGCAACGGCAATGTCGTGAACATCACCGCCGGCCACTGCAACCCCAACATCTCGGCCACCCCCGGCGCCAACTCGCCGGGCGTCTACCAGATGGTCGGCGGCGAGAGCCTGGGCCCGCAGGTCGGCGTGTTCCAGAAGTCGGTGCTGGGCAACCAGGACTACTCGATCATCGGGATCAGCGACCAGTACCGGGACGCCTTCTCCAACCCGCTGGTGAACGTCCCGGGCGCGGCCCCGGTCAACATCACCGGCGTGGCCGTGCCGGTGGTCGGCGCCCCGGTCTGCAAGTCGGGTGCGCGCACCGGCTTCAGCTGCGGCGTGGTGAACGCCGTCGACCAGACCGTCCAGGTCGGCGACCGCATGCTCACCCAGTCGTTCTCCGCCAATATCTGCGCCCTGCCCGGTGATTCGGGCGGTCCGCTGGTGACCGGCACCCTGGCCCTGGGCATCTCCAGCGCCTCCTCGGTCGCCGACTACCCGGTCTGCGAGATCCCGAACCTGATCGGTCTCATCACCGGCAACACCCCGCAGCTGTTCGCGCAGCCGGTGAGCACCGTGCTCTCCGACAACCCGGGCCTGCGCGTGCGCACCCTCTGATCACAGCACCCTCGAAAAGGCCGGTAGCCCAACCGCTACCGGCCTTTTCGCATTCCGGGGTACCCGGGGTGTGCCCCCGGGTGGCAGCGCAGGGGCGGCGGGCGGCAGCGGGCGGGGAGCGATCGGGCATGGTCGCGGCGAGCCCCGGTCGGGCATGCTGGGGTTATGTGTTTGGTGTTGGTCGGCTGGCGGGCGCATCCGGAGTACCGGTTGATCGTGGCCGCCAATCGGGACGAATTCTTCACCCGCCCAACGGAATCGCTACAGCCCTGGGACGAGGTGCCCGGGCTGCTGGCGGGCCGGGATCTGGGTGCGGCGGGCCCGGTGCCGGGCACCTGGCTGGGTCTGCTGTCCGATCGGCACCGCTTCGCAACGGTCACCAATGTGCGCCGGCCCGGCGACTTCCGCCCCGATGCCCGCTCCCGGGGCGCGCTGCTGATGGATTTCCTGCGCGGCGATCCGGTGCCGGAGAAGTTCGTGCGCGGCCTCGCGGCCGCGCCCGACGACTACAACGGCTACAACCTGGTGGTCTCGGATCTGGAAACGCTGTGGTGGCACAGCAATCGGAGCGACCGGACCCCGCGCGAACTCGCGCCGGGCTTCCATGGCCTGTCCAACAATGCGCTCGTGGGATCCCTCGAACCCGACGGCAGCGTATCGACCGGCACCGACGATCCGGCCTGGCCCAAGGTCCGCGCGGGCGTGCGCGCGCTGGCCGCCGTGGCCGCGGCCGATCCGGGCGATGTCGAGAGCTATCTGGCCGTCCTGGCCGACCGCACCCCCGCCTCCCAGTTGCCGGAGAGCGGACTGGACCCGCTCGCCGAACGCGCGGCCTCCGCGCGCTTCGTCGATCATCCCGTGCACGGAACCCGATGCAGCACAGTTCTTCTGGTGCGTGAGGACGGCAGCTACGTGATGACCGAGCGCACCTTCGCCCGGTTCGCCCGCCGCCGCGACACGGTGTCGTTCGACGGCCGGCTGGAGCTACCGGCCTGATCGGCCCGCCAACGCGTTCGGCCCGCCTGCGACGAGCGAGGCGGGCCGAACGGGTTCAGCGTGCCGGGGCTCGAAAACCCCGGCGGTGGCTCAGTTCTGGGTGACCTGAGCGGGCTTGCTGGTGGTGGCCCACTGGGTGGTGCCGTCCGGAGCCTGCAGGGTCTGCAGCAGGCCGATGCCCGCGGCGACCAGCGTCGGGCCACCCGCGGCGATGGTGCCGAGGATGCCGCCGATGCCGGCGCCGGCCACCAGGCCGGGAACGCAGCCGGCCACGATGGTCACGACGCAGCCGATCAGCGCGCCGAGTGCCGTGCCCACGAAGCTGCCGATGCCGATGGCCAGGCCGAACTGGGTGGAGAAGTTGCTCATCGCCTTCTGGTTCTCGTCCGCCGAGGCGATCGGCTTGGCGGCGAGCACGGTGGTGCCGGGCTGGTAGCCCTCCGGCTTCTCCGGGACCACCTCGAGCACCTTGCCGTCGTCCTTGATCTCGGACTTGACCGGGATGTCGGTGCCGTTGGCGTCGAACTTCAGCGGGAAGGAGATGGCGGTCGCGCCCTGCTGGTCCTTGACGTTCACCACCGTGACCTTCGGGTCCTCGGGCGTCGCGCCGTCCTGCTGGGCGAGCTCGAAGGTGCCGTTCTTCAGGGTGGAGACGATCGTCTTGCCGTCGACCAACTTGGTGGAGTAGTTGATTCCAGCAGGCTGTGCGGGAGCATCGTCGGCGTGGGCGGTCGTCATCCCGATGGTCATTGCGCCGATGACCAGGGCAGCAGCCGCAGTGGTACTGCGAAGCTTCATTCGGTTGGTATCCAATCCGTCACGAGGTATATCCGCTGTGCGCCTCTTCGCCACGCGAGGCCCGGCTTCCCTCGGGCCATGCCACGCGCTAGGACGAGTCCTCCCCGAGCATGTGAAGACGCGCACAGCTGTTGGACAGCGTGAGCCTAGTCGATCACCCTACGATTTGCGAGATCCGTTTCTTTCTGCTGGACACCGCGTTTCGCGAGTAAGCCTGCCCTTGGTTACTGCACCGATTTGCCGGGATTTACGGTGTGGGAAACCCTGGACAGCTAAGTTACCGGCGGGTAACTTACCGTCCATTAGGATACGGGCAACTCGAGGCGGAACCAGGCTGCCTCGCAAGACGCTCGTAGAACCGTAAGAGAGGTCGCGACATGAATGCCCTGACAGTGACGCTGGGCACGATTGGGGCGGTGTTCACAGTCTTCTGTTGGGCATCGTTCATCGGAGGTGTGCGGAACATCGCGCGCACCGTCATGGTCGGGCAGTCCGCACCCGATCGCTGGCGGCCATTCTTCCCCCGCTTCAAGACCATGATCGTGGAATTCCTCGCGCACACGCGCATGAACAAATTCCGCACGGTCGGCTGGGCCCACTGGCTCGTCATGATCGGCTTCCTCGCCGGGTTCATCCTGTGGTTCGAGGCGTACGGCCAGATCTTCGACCCCGAATTCCACTGGCCCATCGTCGGGTCCTGGGGCATCTACCACCTGGTGGACGAGATCCTCGGCATCGGAACGGTGATCGGCATCCTGGTGCTGATCGTCATCCGCCAGCTGAATCACCCGCGCGTGCCGCAGCGGCTGTCCCGGTTCAGCGGTTCCCGGTTCGCGCCCGCGTACGTCATCGAGGCGATCGTCCTCGTCGAGGGCCTGGGCATGACCTTCGTGAAGGCGGGCAAGATCGCCACCTACCACGAATCCCACACCTGGAGCGATTTCTTCACCGAGCAGGTCGCCAAGCTGCTGCCCGACTCGGTGATCATGGTGTCGATCTTCGCGTTCATCAAGCTGGTCTCCGGCGCGACCTTCCTGCTGCTGGTCGGCCGCAATGTCACCTGGGGTGTGGCGTGGCACCGGTTCGCCGCCTTCCCGAACATCTACTTCAAGCGTGAGGCCGACGGTGGTGTGGCCCTGGGTGCGGTCAAGCCGATGATGTCGGGTGGTAAGCCGATCGAGATGGAGACCGCGGATCCGGATAATGACACCTTCGGTGTGGGTAGGTTCGAGGACTTCTCGT
>NZ_JBSGGG010000022.1:0-177260 GCF_053603795.1 Nocardia sp. NPDC004123 | reverse complement strand
GTCTGGTGTGGCCGAGACTATATCCGCCTTCGGAGGACATAGTCTCGGCCAGACCAGACCAGAGTCAAAAGATAGGTACGGGGGTGTGTTGGAGGACAAGGGTTTTGGGAGGTCAGGTGGTGAAGGAAGGACCACAAAGGAGAGGACCACAAGGGGGCGCGTCGCGTGCGGATGTAGCGTTGGCATGTGAGTTGCGTTGGGAGAGAACCACAACCGGGAGGGTTGGCCGCGCATGCGGCGGCACGTGCAGGGTTCGTACACGGAAGGACCACAACGAAGGGATCACCTCTTACGCGGGGAGATGGTCGACGTAGAGCACGACCGAGGAATCCCCAGCTGAGAGTTGAGGCGTACGCATCAATCTCCGTTGATCCGTACGCCTCAAGTCAGGGCCGCTTATGCCGGTCAGCGGGATTGATGCGTAGTCATCAATCAGGGCACTCACGGCCGGCACGGTCGGGTCCGTCGCATCCTGTAATGCCGATGAGCGAGCACTCCGCGGGGCACATACGCGCTGCGGCTTCCGAGAACTTGTGCCCTCAAAATTTGAAGCATGCTCGTTTCATCATGGCCGTGAAGGCGTATCGTCCGTCTGGCAAGTTGTCACGAGCAAAGGTTGCCAAAATGACCCGAACGCCGATGAAAATAGCTGCAGTAGCGATGATTTCGGCCGGAATCGGACTTTCCGCCCTGGGTACGGCCGCGGCGGGTCCGTTGCCGGAAGTCGCTCCGATCGTGGACACCGGGAGTTTCCAACAGGCCACGATGGAGCCGGGGTACATCGGATCGGTGGCGGTGACGCTGTGCGAATTGACTGGCGGCCGCATGCACCCCGCTATGGGTGGCGGCTACTGCGCCGGCGGCCTATTGGGATACTAGGCGATTCGCGCGCGAATCACTATGCCCCCAGTTTGATTCGGTCCCACCGTCCTGCGGGGGACCGAACCCGACGGGTTCCCGCTACGTCGGCGAGCAGAGCGCAAGATCGACGAAGCAAATGCGGCCACATCCGCACATGCCGCATACCGCGCTGACCGAACCGGCCAGCGCGGTACCGCCGGCGGCGAGATCGACAGCGGCCCAGAGACATCCGCTCATGCCGATGTGCGGAAGTCGGACGAGCAGCGCGAGCAGGGTGTCGAGTCTCAGCTTGCGCGCGGGGAGCTCCAGCTCCTCTGGCCAGGGTGGCATCGACTACCACAGGAATCTCCACAGCGGTGCGGGCATACGCTTTTTGAGTTCATCGAGGCTTTCCCACCCCTTGTAGATGAGGTTGGGGGCGTACAGAAACGATTCCAGCGCAACAGTGAGCGCGTCGTTGTCGTCTTGCGGCGGGTCGGCTACCCGCAACACCAACTCGTACTCGCTCAACGCGAGCAACTCCGCGCCCCAATGCCCAGCCCACCTGCGCAACAATGTTGCGTGGTCCGCACCGTCGAGATCGAAATCGCGTGCGCCGCTCCAATTCAACAGCTGCGGCACCAGCCACGGATTCGGCGCGGGCACGAGCACCAATCGATCGGCCTCCTCGAATTCGTCAACGGCGATCCACGCATCAGCCCAGTCGAATCCGTCGTAGTCGCGATCTTCCTCGGTGAGCACGTAAGCACTCTGAAGTATCGGGTCCTCGGCGTCTCGCGGCCCCTCGTCGTCGCGCGGCCCCTCGACCTGGGCGCGTTCGAGCCATGCTCGTCCATCCTGCACAGCTCCCGCGACGACCTGTTGGGCGCCTGGCGTATTCAGACTCTCCTCGATGAGTCCCAGAAGCACAGGCCATAGTCCTGTGCGCTCGTATACCCCACGCGCCCGCTGCCACAAATCGGTGGCCTGATACCCGGGCTCGACCTCGCACATCCACACCGCGCCACCATCGACCGTCCTGGACGCTCGTGTCAGCGGCAGCAATTCGACCCCGAGCGTGGCGAACAATGCCGTCGGATCTTCGTCTCCGGCCACCACATCAACGGACGCAGCCGCAACCGAGTCCGGCCGAAATTCCGCTGCCCCAAGCGCATTGAACATGGCTCGATCCAAGCACACCACAGCCATCCGCCGCTGATCACACGGATCGACCCAGCCAGGAACACCGTCCCGAAAGATCCACGGATCAAGGTCATCTCGGATCCACCGACTGGATCACCGAACGCACCCTCATGCCGAATTCAGTGCGGCGGTAGCCCGTTGGTGCCTAGTGCCTAGGCTGACCGCGTGTCGCATATCTTGCATGTGTACTTGGCCGACCTGGACGAACTTGCCGCCGTGATCGGCTCCCGGGATGAACGGCTCTTGAACCGAGTCCTGGCGAAGTTCCCCGACCCCGCCGGTCTGGGACCCGCCCTCGTCCGGGAGATCTTCGAGGGTGGCCCCTTTCTGCACGAAAACTCCGGGCTCTACGTCGAAGCGTTGGAATTGATATGCGAAGAGCTGGGGTCATACCTGGATGATGTTGGTTTCCGGTTCAGTTATGCACCCGAAGACATTATCGAACTGGCTCACGAGGAGTGTGATTCCGGGCCATGGCCCGAACCGGAAGCAGCAGGTTGGGGAGTCTGGGGCAAAGAGGACTCCGCCGAGCGGCTGGCGGAGCTGGAAGCTGCGAACGAAGACGACGAAGACGATGACGGATATACCGAGCATCGATTGATGTGGTTGCAGGCTTCCAAGGAAGCGAACAAGGATTTGATCGGCTTCTGGGGTGCGTCCGGCGAGTTGCTGTGGGGCCTGGGGCATCCTGCTGAGCCTGATCCTGTCAAGCGGTCCAGAATCCGAATGCTGTGGGAAGGTTCAGAGTTTCGGTGGGCGTTGTCGAGATTCTGGACTCGCCTCTGGTGGTGAGTCCCAGTCAGCGCGGTGCGGCAGAAGGTCAACTGGCTGTGACGACCCGAGGTCGGCCGAATGCCCGCTCATGCCGCATACCGCGCTGACCGAACCGGCCAGCGCGAGGCGCCGGCGGTCGGAACCCGCTGCGGCGCAGAACGTCCGCTACTGCCGAATGTCGGATATTTGGGGGGAAGAGCCTGTCCGGATCACTGAGGGTGAATGACTCGGCAACTTACTCGTCTATCCGTGATCCGTGTCGGCCGTCAACGGGGCACGAGAACTCGGAAAGCTAACGGGCGCCAAGTATCCGACATCTCACCAGATGCTGTGGACTACGGTGTGGCGGCGGTGTCGGTTCGCCTGTCGGGGTGGCACGGTATACCGAGTTCTCTGCTGATGTAGGCCTGGCGGCCATCGACGACGACACTCGCTGGTCCCGCGATCGAGAGGTCTTGCGGGCTGTTCACGCCGAACACAGTGCGGAAGGTATCCACCGTGAGCTGTGGGATTTTATCGAGCCGACGATCGAAAGAGCCAGCGCTGGAGCCGAACGGCCCGTACCACCATTCGGTGAAGCCGGTTCCCTTGCCGTCGAGTTCCTGCCAACCAGTTGCGCGTAGTTGCAGGTCAAGGCTGTCGAGATCAGGCCCGATGACGGTGTCGGCCATGATGATCACCGTTTCCAGCTCTCGCGCCTCCTGCAGAAATTGGATCACGCTGAGGTTCTCCACCGCAGGGGCTGTCAGGGTCACGATGTCGTAGCTGGGTAGCGTTCGTAGCACCCATTCCAGTCGCTCGGCGAAATCGGCCCAGTCGGTGCAGCGTTCGGGCGCACCGCGTTTGGTGGGCTGTTCGGCGGTCAACACGTGACGCAGCGCCCACGGTCCGGTGTCGAATCCGGATTCGTCACCGGCGGTGTAGCGGGTGCGCCGCAACTCCATTCCGAGCCCGTCGCGCATGACCGCGACAACCGCAGCCGATACCTCACGGAGTTCGATCGGTTCGGAATGGGTTGGACTCCAGCGGGTTTCGAACCGCTGCTCGTTGTAATAGGCACGAAACCAGATCGGGTGGGTCTGCAGCACGCTCAGCAACTGCTCTGCGGCAACCGGGTCCGAGGGGACCGTGACCGCGGCCTCCACCGCACCACCGTTCTCGTAGATCATGATGTCGGTACCGGTACCGCTGTCACGCAACCGAACGAACGCCCATTTCTGGATCAAGTTCGCGTCATCGTCGAGTTCGATGTACACCAGCTCCGGTATCGCGGCGCTTAGCTCGTCCCAGCCCTCAGCGGTCATGATCGTCCCTCCCGACGCTCTTTCTCGCTGCCGAACATATCCGCCGCCACCGACATCTACCAAGGTCGTCACCCACTCGGCCGCGGGAAGGCGCTCAACTGCGGCCGAGCTGGTTCGATCTGAGCCAAACGCACGATAATGCCGCATACCGCGCTGACCGAACCGGCCAGCGCGAGGCGCCGGCTGCCGGAACATGCTGCGGTGCAGAGCATCCGCTATTGCCTGCGGCCCGCGGTAACCCCGGCGGCGAACGTCCCCTAGATACTGACCGGCGTGGAAGATGTCGAAATCGTCGTCACCCATCACGAACGCGCGACCGTGCGGGTCGGTGAGGTGTTTCTGAAGATCGACGGTGATCAGGCGCACGACCTCGCCACATTGACACTCGGGCACCCGGAGCGCCTGAGAGATGTGGTGTCGGGCTACGGCACAGGTGTGGACCTCGAAGTGATCCGGGCTTGGTGGTCGTTACGAAGTCTGCGCGGCGTGCGCTGGCTGATCGATCATGGCTTCGATCCCACCTCGCCAGGATGCGAAATCGACGTGCTCAGAACCCAGGCGCGGCGGGATCAGCCGTGAAGAGCTGTATCCGCTTCTGCCGCATACCGCGCTGACCGAACCGGCCAGCGCGCGACGGCCGAAGATCAACCGGCCGTGCCGATCCGAGGCCGGCGGTACGTCGGCAACTGCCTGCGGGCTCAGGCCGCGAGCCCCAGGCCCGGTAGCCGAGATACACCGCCGGTTGTGTGGGTCCGCGGCCTGCTGATCGCCTCGGTCTGATGGTCGATGACCGCACTATGCCGAATGTGGTGCGGTAGTAGGCCTTACGACCAGAGGTACGGGAGTTTGATCTACGTTGCCGAAGCGGCGTGGTGGACGGCGGCGGCGAGGCGATGGTGTTCGGGGTAGGACCAGGTGGAGGAGAACCGGCGGCGAATGTAGCCGAAGGTGATGCCGCTGTGCGGGTCGGCGAAGGCTTCCGAGCCCGCGGAACCGTCGTGGCCGAACGTACGGGCGCTGAGGAACGGGTACTGCCAGCCCTTCGCTTGGAACCCCAGCATGTAGTGCTTGTCCGATCCGGAGACGAGGTCGGTTCCAGCGGCGTGGAGCATAGTGAACTCGCCGAGGGTGTCGGGCTTCAGCAGCGGTGGTCGTCCGTTGAGGCCGTGTACCGCGGCGGTGTAGAGCCCGGCAAGCCCTCGGGCGTTGCCGACTCCGCCGCACGAGGCTGGGCCGAGCGCGCGGACGCGCCGGGTGTTGGCGAAGGCCACCTGGTCCAGCGGTGGGTTCGAGTTGAGGCCGTAGCCGATCCCGGTGATGCTGTGGGGCCCAGGACCACCCGACCAATAGGTGGCGAGTTCGTCGGGGCTGAGTAGTCCCGGCTCGATCTCGCGATAGCGGTGCTCCTCGGATTCGGGTAACCCGAGGTAGAGGTCGAGCGCGTACGGGATTCGGACTCTCTGGCCGAAGATGTCTTGTAGTGAACGCCCGGTGCTCCTACGCACTACTTCGCCGAGGATCGCGAATTCGGTGAATGCGCCATAGCCGATGGCCGAACCCGGCTTCCAGTACGGTCGTTGAGTGGCTAGGCGGGCGGCGATCACCGCATCGTCGGCGAGTTCATCCGCCGTGAACCCGCCATCGACGCCGATGACACCGGAACGGTGGGTCAAGACGTCTCGCAGGGTGATCTCGCTTTTTCCGGCTGCCGAGAACTCCGGCCAACCGGCCGCGACAGGTTCATCCAGATCCAGCATTGCGTCCTGCACCAGCAGCGCCACCACAATGGCGGCAGCGCCCTTGGTCGAAGAATAGACACCGGTGAGGGTTTCGCCGGTCGCCTCATCCCCGAACCAAAGGTCGACCACCTGCCTGCCGTGCACGTAGACAGCGAGCTGGGCGCCAGCCGGACCGGCCTCCTCCGCGACGGCTGTGGTGGCGAATTCCGCACGGACGGTCTCGAATCCTGCGGCGACCGTTCCCTGCACCTGGATCGTGGTCATCGGTGTTGTGCTCCGTTTCGTGATCTGATCGAGCGCGTTGCCCGCACACCCCTTTGAGCCGCCACGTCTCGAGGATGTGACCGGGGACTGGCTGGCGCAGTCACATCCGTGAGTGAGGGCGGCTCATGCACATGCGAGTCGTGACGATGGGATGGTGTGACAGATGGACGAAAACAAGTGGCTAGCAGAGCGTTTCGAGAAGGAACGTCCCCGATTGCGTGCCGTGGCGTACAGGATGCTGGGCTCGGTCGACCAAGCCGATGATGCGGTACAGGACGCCTGGCTGCGGTTGAGCCGAACCGGACCGGCCGAGATCGACAACCTCAGCGGATGGTTGACCACCGTCGTAGCGCGGGAGTGCTTGCACCAGTTGCGTTCTCGCCGACATCGCCGGGAAGTTCCCATCGACACCCAGCTGCCGGAACTGCTCGTCTCGAATGCGGATCTCGATCCTGAACAGGAGATCATGCTCGCCGACGCGGTGGGACTGGCGCTGCTGGTGGTGCTGGAACGACTCGCCCCGGCCGAGCGGGTGGCGTTCGTACTGCACGACATGTTCGACCTGCCCTTCGCCGACATCGCCGACATCGTCGGCCGCACACCGGCCGCCACGCGGCAACTCGCCAGCCGAGCAAGGCGCCGTATCAGCGGAGCCGAGGTGCCACGACCCGATCCGGACCTGGCACGACAGCGCAAGGTGGTCGACGCCTTCTACGCGGCCGCCCGCAAGGCCGATCTCGACGGCCTGCTCCAGGTCCTCGATCCCGACATCGTGCACCGGACCGATTACGGCGCCAGCCGACCCGCGAGTGTCATCAACGGAGCAGCGGCCGTGGCCGAACAGGTACGTATCCCGCGCGGCGGAAAGCTGCGCCCCCTGCTGGTCAACGGAGCGATCGGCGCCCTGACCACCCGCGACCAACAGCCGTATTCGGTCATGATCTTCACCGTCGCCAACGACAGGATCGTCAGGATAGACGTCATCCGCGACACCAGTCGCGTCCACCGTGTCGCAGCCGAAATCGCCGGTCGAGCCAACTGACCGACGGCTCCGGGCCCGGCACGCGGACAGCACGCCGGGCCCGTCGTTTTCAGTAGTACTTGACCGAGGGTCGCACCTCGACCGCACCGCCCAGCCGTGCCTGCTGGACTCGCGCGGCCAGCGCGATGGCCGCGTCCAGATCCTCGGCCTCGACCACCGCGAAGCCGCCCACGGCGTGCCTGGCACCGAGCCACGGGCCCTCGGTGACAACGGCCGAACCGTCCTTCACCGTAACCGTGGTCGCGTCCTGCGGCAGACCCATCGGCGGCGCACCACTCCAGTTCTCCAACTTGTCGAGGGCGGCGAAATCGGCGTAGGCCGCCTTCTTGTCCTCCTGTGACACCCGCTCCGCTCCCGGCGTGCCCGGCAACGGATACGTGCCGTGGTAGATCACCAACACAAACTGCATCCTGTCCTCCTCACAACGTGTGCGCGTCAATCGCGCACACCCATGAGCCCCGACACCGGACCTATGTGACCAAATACCAACAAGCGATTCGAACATCCTGTACTGCCGCATACCGCGCTGACCGAACCGGCCAGCGCGGGGCATCGGAAGATCAACTGGCCGTGCCGATCCGACGCCGGCGGAACATCCGAAACTGCCGAATGCAGTGAACCTACGGACTTGTCTGACAGGTGATGCGGGATCAGAGCTCGGGTCCGCGACGTGCGGTTAGGTCGGCGGTCTGATCATCGAGCAGCTGCTCGCGCACCCGAATCGGTACGAGCCTTCCGGACATACAGGTCCTGGGTTGCGCGAGCGACGATCTTTCCGTCGGAATCATGAATCGTGGCGGTATGCGCGGTGATCGACTTGCCGCCGTCGCGGGTGGCCTGTCGAATCTCGTCGACTTGTGCACGGGTGAGCTCCATTGTGGTGGTGACGATCCCGCGTCCCGGTGCCAAGAACTCGATCCCGGCGGTGGTATTCCAGACTCGATATCCGTTACCGAGCTGTCCTTGCGCCATGAGCCCGAAGAACGGGTCGGTCATCGAGAACAGCGTGCCGCCGAACGCGGCCCCATTGTGATTGCGGTTCCAGAACCGGACTCGCAGCGCCACCCGGACGGAGGTCCAGTCGTCTGCGACGTGCTCGACCCGCACACCGGCGAACAACAACGGCGGGTATGCGCTCATCGCATACCGGAACACCTGTGGCGAAGGCAGCCGCACCACATTCCCCCAATTCTGGCCATCCCGAAGCGTTTTCGGTCGGGAAGCTGCGCACTACGCAGATGGATAGCGGATTCGAAGCCACCACGACCATCAGCAGGGTAGTGCAGATCGACGTTGCGGGCGAAGTTCACCATGGCTCGCTGAAAGCGACTGCCGTGCTTATCGAACACGTCGCAGGAGATCAGCGAACATCCTCTACTGCCGCATACCGCGCTGACCGAACCGGCCAGCGCACGGCGGCCAGCGGCGAGAGCCGCTGCGGCTCAGTGGCATTCGTTTCTGCCAAACCCGCGCGGTTCACCGGGACCCCTGGGGCGGTCAGTCTTCGTCCTGATCCTCGTCGTCTTCGTCATATTCCTCGTACGCCTCGGCTTCGAGTTGTTTGACTTCGTCGACGAAGCGCCAATAATCCGGATCATAGAGCTTTAGATGGACCGCACGACCCGACGCCGCCAGGTCGAAGACGACCTTCGGGGTGAGCCAGTGCAATTTCATTTCGTCGGTGACATCCGGGGATGCAGATATTCCCAGCGTCGTCGTTATCACCTCGCTGATCCTGTTGAACCATTGCGCGACTTCGTCAGCGACTTCTTCGGTATCCGAGGAGGCGACGTCGGTGACGAAGCATGAAATGTACTTGATTTCACCTTCGCTGCGATGGATTACAGCATCCTGCCGATCGACAGCGAAGTTGGTAGTTAGGTCCGAGTACCTGTCTTCCAGGTTGATTTGCCAGCCGGTTCGGGAACAGAACGGCCCCAGATCCTGGAGGGTCCAAGTCCAGTCGAAATCTGCTGCGAGGAGGGTGATTCGGGAGATGCCTTCGAGGTCTGAATGCATGGTCAAGATCGTAACTTCCTCAGACCGTGTCTCACGTCGTCGTGATTCCTTTGCCGCGTGCCGTATTCGGTTGCGCGGGATGATGTCCGGTCGCGATCGACGAGTTGTCGCGTTGGCTGGTGCCGGACGAGTTATGAGCTACGAACGCACTACTTTGCCGCATACCGCGCTGACCGAACCGGCCAGCGCGGGGCGACGCCGGCCCCGCAACCGTGGCCCGTCCGGTTTTTCTGGCGCCGAAGAAGGTTGCACCACAGGGCAATTGAAATGAAGGATCGAGAGAGTTCGTCCGCAGGACGTCCGCAGTAGCTTCGCTGACCGCCAATCCGACCCGATGCCACCAACGTCCGAATGCCTGGCCAGAGCTATGGTGCCAGCACAGCCAACACCACCCAAACCGGGCAAAACAGACAAGATCATCGTTCGCATCGAGAAGGTCAGGGGTTCGATTCCCCTTAGCTCCACAATCATCACAGGTGAAGGCCGGTTCCTCGTCGAGGACCGGCCTCTTGCTTTTCCGGATCTTCCAACAAACTCCCAACTTATTCCTCCCACCATGGCGAATCAGCGCAGGAGCGTCGCGCGCTACGCGCCGCCGAGCGCCATCGACGGCACCGTGCGTATCGAGCAGTCGTCCGGCGCGGGCTGCCCCGCCAGACGGTCATCGATCCACCGCAGGGCCGCAGCAGTCGCAACGACTTCGAGACTGGGATGCTCGCTCATCTGGTCCCGCGTATAGGTGATCGGCGCCCCCGATGCGCACCAATTCGCCACCGCCTGGTCGACCCATGCGATATGGACGATCTCGTCGTTCACGGCGTGATAGAGGAATGTCGGCACGGTCGGCGCCGTGATGCCGTAGTCCGTCTCGTCGAAGAACGCCTGTACCTGCTCGAACACTTGCGAGAAGGGGATCGTCAGGTAGTCGTCCATGTGCAGGAACGGATACTTCTCCACGAGCGGCACCGAGCATTCGTTGTCACCCGCGGCCATCAACGCTTTCCCGGCAGGCGTCAGATACGTGTCGAAAGCTGCCGCTAGACGTGGATCGGCGCGCATCATGCCCGGCAGGAGCGACAGCAGGAAACCGGAGAACGGACCGCCGTCGAGCGACTGCAGATAAGGGCCGACAGGCTCTGACGGCCCACCCGCCCCACCGCCCCGGGCAACACCGACCAGTCGTACTTCGGGAGCGTAGGTCGGCTGCAGCTGCGAGATCCAACCGCTGGCCAACGACCCGCCGGAATAGCCCGCCGCAGCAACCGGAGTATCGGTCCCGGACAGGCCGAGCGGCGTGAATGCCTCGGCCGCGCGCACGCCGTCGAGCGCGGTGTAACCCGGCTGCTTCGGGACGATAATCGCCCCGTTCGACCCCGCCCAGTCGGGTACGGAAATCGCGTGACCGGACGACAACATCTGGTCGATCTGCAAGAAATCCAAGGAGGCGTCGTACTTGTGGTCCAGCGGGACCGCTCCCTGCCGGAGCGCGTACGAGGGAGCGCACTGCGGGGCTGAGGCATCCTCGGCAGCCTGATAGGTGATCAAGCCCTTGACCTGCCCGGTGCGCGGGCGCAGCACCGTCGTCACGGTCGTCATGGGCCGGCCCGCGTTATCTGTCGTTCGATACAGCAACTGCCAGGCATCGGCGTCCTCCGCCTCCGGCCGCATCGAGGCCACCTCGACCGGCCGCGAATTCAGGATGGTGCCCGGCGCCGTCGATTCCCAGCCCGACGGCGGGGTGTAGAACGGGTCGTTCTGCGGAATCGGGATCGGATCCGCATTGCCAACCGCTGCCGGGGTGCCGGTGAGGCACAATGCGGCCGTTGCCGCGATCAGAACCGAGCGCAGTTGCCGGCGTCTGACGCCGGAAACCCCTGCGCCACAAGAAGATTCGACTTTACTCATCATTTGAACTCCCTCCGCCAGGGAGACTACACACCTGTAGAGGACGCATACCGCAATCCGACGAAAAAGATGACTGGCAGCCGCAACCACTCCCCGGCGCCAGATCAGCCGGTCACCGCACCGAAAATGTCTCCCCGCAAGGGAAGCCGGTCCGCATCCTCCGTCGATTCGCCGAGAGTGTTCGTGACGTATTCGCACGGCGGCGTGATACATCCGTGCCCAGGCCTCCCTCGAACTCGTGGAGGGTTCCTCCGTCGCCCACTTCAAGATGTCGGACCGGGACGGGCACCTGTTCTTCCCGACCGCCAACCCGGCGGGGATCGTCCTGTCGATCACGGTGGTGGGGAGCTGACATGCCGGCTGCGGTGATCGCCGCCTGCGCGAGCATTTTCGCGGCGGGCTTGACCTTCGTATTGGCCCAGCGCGGCTTGATCAGTCAAGAGCGGCGGCAAGCCAGACTGCTGCGTGTCAGCAGTCAACTCGCCGAGCTCTATGCTCCGCTACGCACCCTGGTGGACGTCAACGAACACGTCTGGGAGTCACTGCGGGGGTCCCAGCTGCCACCCCGCGCTCAGCGCCGCTTCGACCGGGACAACCCGGACTGGCGCCGGTGGCGCGACCACGTCCTGATGCCCGCGAACCGCGCCATGCGCGACCTGATCCTCGACCACGCCGACCTCCTTCTGGAGCCCGCTCTCCCAACCCCCCTCCGTGACTTCTGTGCCCACGTCGCATCGCTGGAAGTAGCCCTGGCGGCCGAATCCGAAGGCGTCACCGCACCGCCGCTGGTCCGTCACCCCGGCGACCGTTTCGTCCGTCACGTTCGAGACTCCTACGACCACTTGATATCCGAGCGCCAGCGTCTCCTGCCCGTCCGGCCCCATCCGCGACCAGATCGAACGACACGTCCACGCACTACGAGGGTCACCGTCCACTGACACGGCTGGCATGATCGCGGGGTGGACCTACGATTCGGTATTCAGTTGGCGCCGACGGTGACCGAGCTGCCTCAGCTGCGCGCGATGGCCAAGGTGGCGGACCGGGAAGGACTGGATCTGCTCGGCATTCAGGACCACCCGTACTCCGGCGGGCTGGCCGACACCTTCGCGGTAATCGCCACCGTTTTGGCGGAAACCGAACGGCTGCGGGTGTTTCCGGATGTGGCGAGCCTGCCACTGCGCGGGCCCGCCATGCTCGGGAAGCAGGCGGCGACCTTGGATCTCCTCAGCGGCGGACGATTCGAACTCGCCTTGGGCGCGGGCGCTTTCTGGCCCGCGATCGGCGCCATGGGCGGCCCGATGCGGTCGAATCCCGAAGCGCTGCAGGCACTCGAGGAGGCCACCGCGATCATTCGGGCCATGTGGCATCCGGGGACGAAGGCGAAAGTCGAAGGCACGCACTACACCGTGAAGGGCGTGCAGTCCGGACCCGCGCCCGCGCATCCGGTCGGGATCTGGTTCGGCAGCGTCGGCCCCAAGGCCAACGCGCTCACCGGGCGCATCGCCGACGGCTGGGCGGCGCCCATCCCGCACTACCTCCCGTACGAGAAATGGCGAGCGACACAGGACATCATTTCTGCCGCCGCCATCGACGCGGGACGCAAACCGGCCGACATCACCCGGATGGCACAGCTCGTCGGAACGATCACCGACACTCCCGGGCCGGTCACGCTCCGCGGCGAGGAACCGATTCGCACCGACGCTGCGGGCTGGGCCCGCATTCTGGCCGATCTCGCCACCGAAACCGGCTTCGACACCTTCGTGTACTGGCCGGAGTCCGCCGACGATACCCAACTCCATCGCTGGATCGGTGACGTCGTTCCTTCCACCCGCGCCCTGTGCGCCTGACCATCCAAGGTGCGCCGATTCGAGTAGCTTCGCCTCAGCTCAATTCCCGAACGATCGCCCGCGACCTCTGCAGAGGTCGCGGGCGATCGTCGTTTCAGGGCTGTTGGGGATCGCGGTTGGCGGACTCGAGGTCATCCGGACTCGGGACGACATCGGGCACGGTTCCCCACTCAAAACTCAGTCGGTTGTCCGACTGTAAGATAGGTCGGGTCTATGCGGTGTGCAACAGTTGTGCGAAGTTCGTCGGCCAGCGGAGCGAGGAGAACCCGTGGTTTACGTCAAAGCGTCCGAACGCGAGGAGCAGATCGTCGCGGCGGCCGTCACCACGCTCAGCGAATTGGGCGTGCCGGCCACTACGCTGCGCGCGGTCGCCGCCCAGGCCGGGCTCGCGCTCGGGACGCTGCACTACGTGTTCCCGACCAAGGACAAGCTGCTGCGCGCGGTCATCACCACGCTCATCCGCGACATCTCCGAGGCCCTGCGGGCGGAACTCGAACTCGACAAGGGCTTCGAGCACGCCCTTCGGCACGGCGTGACCAGCTTCTGGGAAAAGTTGGTGCGCAACCAGATCGGACTGCAGATCATGCAGTACGAACTGATGGCGTACTCCGTGCGCAGCGACGCGGGCGGCAGCCTCGCACAGCTGCAGTTCGAGCGCTACAGCTCGGTCGTCACCGAGTTCTGCGAGCAGGCCGCCCAGGCCGCGGGCGAACGGTGTGCCGTCGGTTTCGACACGCTCGGACGCCTGGCGCTGGCCCAGGTCGACGGGCTGATCCTGCAATACATCTCCAGGCCGGATGACGACCGAGCCCGGCGGGACCTGAACCAGGCTCTGGACATGCTCGTCCTGTTCGCCGACCCGCAGCCGGTCGCACGGAGTACCGCGCGGCGAACGAGCACGACTCACACCGACGCGTCATAGCTGTCCACGGCCTTCGCTTCACCGCCTATTGCGTCCCGGGTCACACTCGACCTATCGTAACCCGTACGGTTGACCGACTTAGTTCGAGGCGATTCCCTGTCCTCGGTCGGCCCGGTTCGCCATCTGGAGTGAGACGAAATGACCCAACAGAATCCTCATGACCTGCCCGGCCCTCGGGATCCCGCACGGACCGTCACGGTTGCCGTCATCGGTGCGGGGATAGCCGGTCTCATCGCGGCTCGCGAGCTGCACCGACGGGGCATCGACGTCATCGTGCTCGAATCCGCGGCGCGGGCCGGCGGGCGGGTGATGGCCGAGACCACCGTGCTCGGTTCGAGGGTCGACCTCGGCGGCCAGTGGATCGGGCACGGGCATCATCGTTTCGAAGACCTCGCCGCAGAGCTCGGCATGACCGTCTTCGCGATGCACACCCCCGAGCAGCCCAAGATCGTCGACGGCGACAAGACCATCGGGAACTTCGGGGCGTCGGCCGCGACCGTCAATGTGGTCCTGCTGGCCTGGGAAATCGCGACGCGCCTGGGTCTTCCGCGAGCATGGACCACCCGGAGCGTGCAGTCATGGCTGCAGCGAGTACCGGGCCGGCGCGCGCGCCGGCTGCTGGAAGTTCTTGTCTCGGTGTCCACTACCGCCGACCTCGACCGTTACTCGATGCACGCGTTCCTCGAGATGGTCCGATTCCAAGGCGGACTCACCGCCATGCTCTCCACGGCGGGCGGCGCGCAGGAAAGCCTCGTCGCCGAAGGGGCTGGGACACTGGCCGAACGACTGGCGGCCGACCTCGACGACAGGGTGGTGTTCAACAGCGCGGTGACGGCGTCGCATCGCGACGAAACCGGCGTGACCATCCACTCCGCTTCCGGGACATACCGCGCCGCCAAGGTGATCGTGACCGTCCCGCCGCCCATGGCTGCTCTCATCGAACACGCGCCTCCGCTGCCCGCCGCGCGAAATCGCCTGCAGGACACCACCTATATGGGTTCGGTGTACAAGGCGATCGCAGTCTATGACCGCCCGTTCTGGCGCGAGAACGGCCACGCCGAATCGCTGATACTGACCGATCCAGGCATGGCGGTGTTCGATACCTCGACGCCCGGCGGGCCTGGCCATCTCTGCGTTCTCATCGCGGGCCCCGAGGCGCGTGGGCTCGATGATCTCACCGCCGACGCGCGCCGCGCGTTGATACTCGGCGCCATTGCCGCACAGCTGGGCTCCGCGGTGCTCACACCACGAGGCTGGCACGAAAAGTCTTGGCACCAAGACCGATACGTCGGCGGTGGTTACTTGGCGCTGCCCGTCATCGGTCACGACGAGGGGTACCTTCCGGTCTCCGCAGAACCGGTGGGCAACATCCACTGGGCCGGCAGCGAGACCGCCGGCGAACACGCCGGATACATCGAAGGAGCAATCGAATCCGGCGAACGCGTCGCGAGGGTGATCGCCGAAATATTGTCCGCCACAAGCGGAAACGACACCGCAACCGGCTCCCGGACCAGTTCGTGACCACAGCCCCGCACTCACGCAAGGAACCCGCATTGGTATCGATCGACAACAGCGAACGTCACCGGCCGGCGGACATCTCGAAGTTCGCCGCCGACATCGAACGCATCACCAACGACGGCCTCGTCGACGAACTCCTGGCCCTGTTCACCCCCGACGCGGTCGCCGACTGGATCATGGACGGCGCCCACGACCGCCACGAAGGCATCGAGGCCATCCGCAAGGCCACCATCGAACTGGTCAGCGTCGGAAAAACACTCGGACTACACGTCCGCAAGACCGTCCAGTGCGCCGACCAAAACAGCATCGTCCTGACCTGGACCGGCGGATTCGGCCCTGCCAACCGCCAATTCGGCACCGAAATCTGGACATTCCGCAACGGCCTGGTCATCCGCCAACAGATGTACACCTACCTCGACATCCGCCCCAGCACCTCACCCCTCGCGAGCCTCCGACTCCTCGGGGTATCCCCCAAAGTTGTTGCTTCCCTGCTCAAATACCGCTGGCGAACCGGCACACTAATTCGCCACTGACCAACCGCGCAGACCGCCACCGCGGTTGTCGAGGACCCGAATGACGGTACGCCTGCCGACCCGGTCACCCTCGCCAATACCCAAACCACGCAGGGCATGAGCGAGCCGCGTCGCAGGCGACAGCTACTCGTCCTGCATGGTGCTCTTCATCGTTGCCTCGACTCGTTCTCCTTCAGCGACCGGTGAATTGGGCCGGGCGGCGTTCGATGAACGACAACATGCCTTCCTTGGCGTCGTCGCTGACCGAGATGCGTCGCAATTGGTCGCGGATCGCGTCACCGGCGGCGACCTCACCGTCGGTCAGCGCGAGGCGGGCAGAGGCCAAGGTGGTTTGGATACCGAGCGGGGCCTGCGCACTGATCCGGTGAGCCAATTCGATTGCGCGGGTGAGTTGCTGGCCGGTCGCGACAACCTCTTGAACCAGTCCCAACCGCAGCGCCTGGCCGGCGTCGAACGGATCTCCGGTCAGCAGCCAGCGCATCGCGTTGCCCCAGCCGGCTTCCCGTGGCAGCCGGTAGGTGGCGCCGCCGAGAGGGAAGATCCCTCGTTGCACTTCCATCTGAGCGAATTGGGCGTTGGCGGCGGCAATTCGGATGTCGGCTGCCAACAGCAGCTCGATTCCGATGGTCATCGACCATCCGTGCACGGCGGCGACGATCGGGGTGGTCCGGGCGGGGCCGGTGGTGAAGACGGGGTTCAGCTCGTCCTCGGCCCAGTCGACGCTGTCGTCGACGATCCGGGGAAGCACATCCGCGAGGTCGAGTCCGCCGGTGAAATGCTCGCCGTTGCCGTAGAGGACTCCGCAACGTAGATCCTCGTCCGTATCGAGTACGTAGTAGGCGTTTCCGAGTGCGCGGAGCAGATCCATGTTGAAGGCGTTACGTTTCGCCGGCCGGTTCAGGCCCATCAGCAAGACATGGCCGGACTTCTCGACGGTGAGGACCTCGCTGGGCCGCAAATTCTTGATCATGGGACTCCGTACGGAGCAACCGCTGCGCGGTCGCGTAGTAGGTGCTGGTCCGCGATACGGCCAGTTCGTCATTGCGACCGACGCTACGCAGCACAAATGCCACTGATGCGACACAGAAAGCACCCATTGCGACAAGTCGGCGTGTGGCTTCCGGGCGGCGATGAGAGAGGGCCGACTCGATCGAGTTCGTCTACCGGCCTTCAAGTTTCGGTGTTGTCGCGGTCGTCGGTGGTGCTGAGTGCCTTGCGAAGCGCGGCGGTGCTTTGATAGCCGACCATCGGAGCAATCTTGCTCAAGGTGAGATTGGTCGTTCGCTGCAAGTGGCGGGCTCGCTGCGCACGCATTTGCTGCACCAAGGCGTTAGGGGTGGTGCCCAACCGCTCGCGAATGTGGCGTTCGAGGGTGCGTCGAGTTGTGCCGATCGCCGCCGCACCATCGGCGATCGAGATGCGTTCAGCAAGGTGCAGCCGCGCCCAGGTCTCGAAGTCGGTGATCAGCCGGTCCGCGGTAGAGAGGTAACCCAGCGCGGATTCGACACTGCGCGCAGGCCGCTGGTCGATGAGCAATGTCGCGGCCGTGAACTCGGCCAACTGCGGACTGACCCTCGCGACCAGGTTGATCGCGAGGTCGATATGCGCGAATGCTGCTCCCGCAGTGGTGATGTGCCCGTCCTGCACCACCATGCGGGTCATATCCAGATCGACACGGGGATAGCGTCGCTCGAACTCCGTGGTGAGCCACCAACTCGTCGTGGCCCGGCGCCCGTTGAGAATCCCTGACTCCGCGAGCAGTAATGTGCCCGTGCACGCGGCCGCGAGCTGACGACCCTGCTCGGCCCAGTCACGCAGTAGCGCACGCCAATTCGCGATATCGGGGCGCATGAGCGCATCGATCACCCCGGCGGGGCTGTTGGCTCCGAGCGCAGGAACCACCAAGATGTCGAGAGTCGCCATTCGCGAGTCGTCGAAGGTGAAGTCGATCGGGACCAGGAGCCCGCCCTGAGTGGGCACCGGTGCCGATTCGGCGGCGATGACCTGCACCGTGATCGCGGGAATGTCGCGATCGACGCGTTCGCGGGCCGCGTTCGCGGTCCGCAGCACGTCCAGCACGGTGGTCAGGCCGGAATCCCAGCCACCCATGATCGCGGCAACGCCGATCCTCATGTCGCAAACTGTAGCTGTTTTGTCGCAATAGTGATCGCCCGAGTTCATAGGGTCACGGTCATGACAACGAGCACAACCAATACCGCCATCCTGGTCACCTGCACCGCAGCCGAGGGCAAAGCCGATGCCTTCGCGGAAATCCTCGAACGCGCCTTGCCCCACATCCAGGTCGAGGAGGGGACAACCGTCTGGCTCGCTGGACGATCCGCGTCCGAACCGTCGGCGTTCTACCTTGTCGACGTCTTCGCCTCTCCGGAGGCACAGCAATCACACATGGCCGGTCAGGCCGCGAAGCTGATCCTGAGTGCAGGCTCGGACCTGCTCACCGAACCGCCGGTCGTATCACCGCTCGCGGTGATCGCGGTCAAGAACGAGTCGGCATGAAAGCCGTCGTCGGCAGGACCGACACCCACTACCGCCGGGTAAACGAGACACCTGGAGTGATCCGCGCCTGGGAAGACGGTCTACGGACCGACGCAGCCGACGGGACATTCGAGTGGTGGTATTTCGACGGACACCTCGACGATGGTTCTGTCCTGACCGTCGAGTTCCACACCAAACCCCCGTACGTGTCACCCAAAGCACCACCGACCCCGTTTGTGCTGGTGACGTTGACCCGCGCTGACGGCAGCCGCGTCGAAAAGGCCTACCTGGGCAATCCGGCAGAGTTCTTCGCCGCGACCGACACCTGTGACGTCCGTATCGGCGCAAATGTATTCCGCATTCAGGACCAGCGCTACGAAATCCACGTCGAGATAGACGAACTCACCGTCGACCTCACCCTCACACCGCAGGTCCCGCCGTGGCGTCCGGAATCAGGGTTCCTGTATTTCGGCCCCGACGAAGAGCACTACATTGCCTGGCTGCCAGTAGTGGCGCGCGGCGCGGTCGAGGCCACCGTGACGATGGATGGCCGCACCACTGGCCTGAGCGGGCTCGGCTACCACGATCACAACTGGGGCAATATCGCGCCGCGCAAGGTCCTCGACCATTGGTACTGGGGCCGAGCGCTTCTCGGCGACTACACGATCGTGTCGCTGACCTTCGTCGTCAATGACAGTTACGGCGGCACAACGGTTCCCGTACTGCTGATCGCCAAGGGTGACCGGGTCGTCGCCGCCAGAGTGGGGGACGGTGTCGAGGTGATCACCGACGACCGATCGGTTCACCCCGACACCGGGGTTCCGGTCGACCGTCGGGTGCAGTACTCGATCGAGGAATCCGGCAGCAGCTACACCGTCACCTTCCGATACAACGCCGACCTCTTCCGGATCGACTTCGGCCAGCGTGGCGCGTACCACCGCTTCCTCGGCGACGTCGACTTTGTCGAAACCCGTGACGGGCACCGCGACTCCCTGAGTGCGAAAACCGTATGGGAACTGCTGTATTTCGGTGAACGAACCCACTCGCCCAGTGACGTCCTCGGCGATGACCGACCCGCGGTAGTCGGCCACCAAGCCTGACGCTCATCCAGGCAACGCACGATCGGTGTCCGCCGGGCCACCAAGTGCCCGACCGTCCGATGCCATGTCACCACCGTCGGTGGACGCGTACGCGCCCACCGACACCATGAACTCGACAGACCGATGCAGAGGAAACCTAATCGCCCACGCCAGCGCCACCAAGAATCCCCAGGTCGATGACCTGGGGATTCTTGCGATTCATGCCTCTTACCCAGGGCTGGTCGTCCAGTACTGAACGGCCGGCGTCGGGTCAGCAACCGACTGGGCGGAACGGAATATCCAGTAGTCCATGGGTTTACAGGCCTTCGGTGAGGACTACTTGCATGTTCACTACTCAGTGTTACTATCTACTAGTAGTCAGCAACACTGAGTAGTACGAGGAGGTGATCCGTGGGCAAGCAGATGACGGAGCTGCTCAAGGGCACGTTGGAAGGCATTGTGCTGGCGATCCTGTCCGTGCGGTCGGCGTACGGGTACGAGATCACGGCGTGGCTGCGGGAGCAGGGGTTCTCCGATATTGCCGAGGGCACCATTTACGCCCTGCTGATCAGGATCGAGAAGAAAGGTCTGGTCGACGTCGAGAAGGTCGCCTCGGAGAAGGGGCCGCCGCGCAAGGTGTTCACCCTCAACGCGCAGGGGCAGGACTATCTCGACGAGTTCCGCAGGAGCTGGAACTTCCTTTCCGAACGGCTCGAACAACTTCACGAAGGCGGCAAATAGTCATGGATATCTCGAAACTCACCGCGAAGGTGATCGGCGACCTCGGCGACAAGCGACGGTGGCGGCAGTACAAGGAGCGCGCACGACGTCTGCCGGCGAACTACCGCACGGCGATCGACGCGTTCGAGCGGTACCTGATGGTGTACGGGCCGGGCGGCAGCGTTGCCATGTTCGAGGACCTCGCCGACCTTTTCGAGCAGAGTGCGGCGGATCGCACCCCGATCCGGGAGGTCGTCGGCGACGACCCGGTGGAATTCATCGAGACGTTCGCACGGAACTACCAGGAGGACGCCTGGGTCAACCGCGAACGGAAGCGGCTGGTCGACGCCCTCGAGCGCGCCATGGGCGACGACACCGGCAGCTGACCATCGCAGCTTGAAGGGAGAGCGCCCGATGGGGAAGATCGTTCATGTCGTCCACCAGTCCCTGGACGGCTACATAGAAGGGCCGAACGGTGAATTCTACTGGCCCACCATGGATTCCGACGTCGACGCGTATTGGCGCGGACTCGCCGACACGGCGGGGACTTTCCTCTACGGCCGAGTCACCTGGGACTTCATGTCCGAGTATTGGCCTCAGGCCGAGCAATGCGCATTCCATTCCGGCGACGCCGACTTCGCGCCGGTCTGGCTGGCCAAGCCGAAGGCCGTCGTGTCACGCACGCTCGACAGTGCGCCGTGGAATACTCGCGTGTTCTCCGACTTCGGGTCGCTGGCCGATGCGGCGGCTCGTGAGCAGGGGGACTTCCTCCTGTGTGGTGGGTCCGAACTCGCGTCATCGTTGACGCGCGACGGATTGATCGCCGAGTACCACATTTTCGTGCACCCGGTCCTGTTCGGCGGCGGCAAGCCCGCTTTCATCGATGTGAATGTCGGTGCGGCCCTGCGATTGACCGAATCGCGGGTGCTGGACAAACAAGTCGTTCTGCTGCGCCACGAACGGCTCGAGGCATCGAATACACCGGGATGACCAGCGCGACCCAACCGATCAGCGCCACGCGGAACGCAGCGTGGTCGAATGGTCGACCGGGTGAGGCCCCACCGCTGATGCGGAACACTAGTGCGGGGTCATGGCGGACTCGACGGTACCGTGATTCGCTTCGAATGCGCCGACGCCGCTAAGAAATCGAAAATTCTGTGCGCGGGTCGGTGATGGAAGCGTCAAGAGCCACGGGGCGCCTTCCGGGTGGATATCCAATGGGAGCTCAGGCCATGTCGAAGCTGGAGGCAGGTTATGGGCATTATCGGCAGGGAAGTCTGCCTGTCGGCGTTCCATGTGCAATGGTCGCCGGCGGAGGAGGTGTACATCGCGCGCTCCGACCAGCACCCCGGTCTCGCCGCTCGCGATGAGTGGTCCTCCCTCGCCGCCGTCGACACCCTGATCGATCTGATCGAACGCCGAGGGCGGCACGAGGATTGGTCGGGGCGGCCCGCCGCGTGAGATACGCCGGCCCCGGCTCCTATCTCGAGTTCGATCGTCGGCGGGGTGAACGACACGTTCACCGCGCTGACCTCTAACGAAAACACTGGACATCCTGGGGCTCAGGCAGGCCCCAGCGGACGTCGGACCGGCCTACACCTCGATCTGCGAGCCCATGATGACCGTGCGGTCCCGGGGAAGGCCGAAGTATTCGGCGGCGTCGGCGGTGATGTGGCTGGTGGCGATGAACAGGCGTTTGCGCCAACGGGCCATGGTGGGTTCGGGGCCGGGGCGGAGTTCGATGGTGGACAGGAAATACGAAGCCTGGGCCAAGTCCAGCGGGCCTTCGGTTTCGGCGGGGTCGAGCAATGCGAGCGCGGCTGGGACATCGGGGGTTTCCATGTAGCCGTAGCGGGCGGTGACGTGGATGATGCCGTCTTCGCGGTAGTCCAGGTGGTCGATGGCGATGCGCTGGTCGACCGGAACCCGTGGGACCGGTTCGGTTTTGATCGACAGGAAGACGACCTGCTGGTGCCGTACATGGTTGTGCTCGACATTGGCGCGCATGGCCAATGGAGCGGTTTCCTTGCCGCGGTTGAGGAATACCGCGGTGCCGGGGACGGTGACCGTTGCCGGCACGCCTTCCTGCAACAGGTCGATGAACACGCGCAGTGATCCTTCGCGCTGTTCACGGTCTGTGGTGACGATTTCGCGGCCGCGCTGCCAGGTGGTCATGATGGTGAACGCGGTCAGGCCGATCAGCAGCGGCAGCCAGGCGCCGTGCACGAGCTTGGTGAGGTTCGCCGCGACGAACAGCAGGTCGACGATCAGCAGCGGGGTCGCGGCGAGCGCGATCAGCCACATGGGCGTATGCCATTTCGCCCGTGCGACATAGAAGAACAGCAGGGTGGTGATGGTGATGGTGCCGGTCACCGCCATGCCGAAGGCGAAGGCCAAGGCGGCCGAGCTGCGGAAGGCGAACACCAGCGTCAGGACCGACACCATCAGCAGCCAGTTGATCCACGGCACATAGATCTGCCCGATGGTCGATTCGGAGGTGTGCGCGATCCGCAGCCGCGGTAGGTAGCCGAGCTGGGCGGCTTGGGCGGCAACGGAATACGCGCCGGTGATCACCGCCTGCGAGGCGATGACGGTGGCCGCGGTGGCCAGGATGACCATGGGCAGTCGTCCCCAGCCGGGGACGAGCAGGAAGAACGGCGCGCCGGCATTGGCTGGGTCGTCGAGGATCAGCGCCCCCTGTCCCAGGTAGCTGAGCGTGCATGCCGGAAAGACGAGGAACAGCCAGGCCCGCGTGATGGCGCGCCGGCCGAAATGCCCCATGTCGGCGTAGAGCGCCTCGGCGCCGGTGACCGCGAGCACGACCGCGGCGAGTGCGAAGAACGCGATTCCGAAGTGGCCGAACAGGAATCCGAGCGCATAGGTGGGTGCGAGCGCCTTCAGGATTTCCGGATGCGCGGCGATGCCGGTGACGCCCAGTGCGCCGATGGTCACGAACCACACGATCATCACCGGCCCGAACATGCGGCCCACCGCCGCGGTGCCGCGCCGCTGTACGAGGAACAGTCCGATGATGATCACCGCCGTGATCGGCACGACCAGCTCCGCGAGCGAGGGCTGTACGACCTTCAGACCCTCGACGGCCGACAGCACCGAGATCGCCGGGGTGATCATGCTGTCGCCGAAGAACAGTGACGCACCGAAGATTCCGAGCGCCGACAGCGCCAGCGCGGTGCGCCGCCCGCCCGGCGCGACCCAGCGCCGCAGCAGCGTGATGAGCGCCATGATGCCGCCCTCACCCTCGTTGTCGGCGCGCATCGCCAGCAGGACGTAGGTGACGGTGACGATGATCATGACCGACCAGAACACCAGCGACACGACACCGAACACGTTGTCCCGGCTCACCGGAACCGGATGCGGGTCACCGGGATCGAACACCGTTTGCAGGGTGTAGATCGGGCTGGTGCCGATATCGCCGAACACCACACCGAGCGCACCGACCACGACCGCCAGCCGGGCCGTGTCGTGCGCGGCGGATACGCCCGGTGTCGAGTGCGGGGCGGTGGTGTCACCCGTTGCTCCAGTCGGTCGCTGCTCGGTCACAGTGGTACCTCCTCCGAGCGGGCGGCCGTGCGGGTGCCCGCGAATCGTGCCGGACGTTACCGGCTCGTAGGGACAACGTCCGACACGCCCTCATTCCAGCGCGGCGGTGACCACTGCAAGGGCCGAAACGGGTCTCGGCCAACGCGATGTCAGGCTCGAGACGTCGCGGCAATCCCTCCCGCCCTGTTGCGGCGCAAGCTCAGCACTCGGCCGGCGGCTCTTTCAAGGACCGAGCGATACTCTGCAAGCCGGCCGCCATCGTGAGGAGTCCTTCTTGCGGCGGTGTTCGACAGCGCTCGTGCGACCGCCTCGCCCCGGTCGGTCAGCCGCAGCGGCCCGGGAACCGTCAGGGGCTCGTCCCAACTGCCGTGGTTATCGGTGACGAGGAGGCCATGCGCCGCGATCAAGCGGAGAGCCGACGCCAGATCCGCGCCCTGCGCCGACACAAATCTCTGCAGAAGCGCTGTATTGCACCCGGATTCGGAAAGCATGTCGAGGATCTCGACGACGTGGCCATGGGTTGCCAGCTCGTCCAGCAGCATCGGGTCATCGTGATCGCCGACCAATCGAACCATCTCCTCTTTGCCCGAAAATCCTCCGGACGGAAGATGGAAGATAGGCGCGTCGGGGCGGTGGCAACAGCCGCGTTGACGCACCTTTGGCGCTGTCGACCTGCTTCTTTGCAATATCTATACGACCTGATGACGAAGCCGCCGCGGCCCATTCGGGATCGCGGCGGCTCCTGTCCTCGGCGCACCCGTGACATGCCGGTGACGGCTGCGCCGGAGGTTGGTCAGCCCTGGCCGGGCTTGTGGCCGTGGTTCGCCTTCTTCTTGCGGCGGGCGCGCTTCTTACTGGCTCGTTTGGGCATGTATTGCTCCCGGAGAATCCCGACTGGGTCAGGCGGTGTGGGTGAGTTGGTTGCTCCACGCGGCGAGCCGGGTGCGGGCACGCGAATTACGCACCAGTGCAGCAGCTTTCATAGGCGCAGTGCCCTCGTAGTAGCCGCCGTTCATGACCGGCGTGCTGGATGTGGCCAGCTGCACCAGTAGGGCTGCGGCGCTGTCGAGCGGCGCGGTGCGGTGGCTACGCAGGCGCGGCAGGTCGATCTCGAAGTCGGCCGGATGCACGCTGACCGAGGTCAGTCCGTCCGGCCCGGTTTCGGCCAGGGAGCGGCTGAACATGGTCAGCGCCAGCTTGGACTGCGCGTAGATCGCGAATGGCGTGTAGATACCGCGATTGCGGTCCAGGTCCGAGTAGTCGATGTTCCCGGCGGCATGCAGCCTCGACGTGACAGTGACGACCCGACCCCGGGCCGCTTCGAGCGCGGGAATCAGCGCCATGGTCAGGCGGTGCGGCGCGAGATAGTTGACCTGGAACGTCATTTCGTGCCCGTCCTCGGTGTGAGTGCGCGCATCGGGAGCCGCGATGGACGCGACATTGATCAGCGCTTCCAGGCGAGTGAACTCCGCAGCCAGTGTGCGGCCGAGTTCGTCGACCTCGGCCAGGCGGGTGAAATCGGCCTGCACCATACACACCTGGCCGGGCTCGGCCGTAGCCTGCAGCCGCTGCATCGTCTCGTCGGCATGGTTCTTGTCCAGAATGTGCGCGATGACGGTATCGCCGTCGGCGATCACCCGCTGCGCCGTCGCGAAACCGAGGCGCGTATCGGCCCCGGTCACGAGGACGGTACGGGCGCTGGACAGGGTTGCGGACATAGCTCTCCGATCAATGAGGGGGTGGCCCGCGCCGAGGCGCGGAAGCACACGAGATGTTCGCGATGACACTCGCGGGAAGGTGTGGAACGTCGCACTGACACTGGCGACACCGCGGCGCAGATACGCTGCGCAGCAAGGAATATGACGAACCAGCTAGGCCGGACTCGGCGGCTCGTCCTCACTCTGGAAGCCGAAGAGCTCCAAAGCGGACGGCATGCGCTCGACTCGGTACCGGGCAACGTCGACAGCAACGCGCAAGGCGCGACGAGGGTCGACAGTTGCAGTCACATCTGGGATATCACCCCATCAAGCAACCCCAAGCAATACTTCCGGGCCCGGTTTGACGGATATTTGACATGCCCCGACGCTGAAGCCGATAGCCCGCCATCACAGATCAGGCCTGCCCGCTCGCGCCCGCCCACGAGCCGTGCGGTGCCGCTGGGTCATGGCCGCAGGTCTACCTGACCACAGTCGGCTGCCCCCGCTCCCACCCAGCACCAATCTTGGCCACGACCTCGGCATGCTGCCCTACATCGCCGAAGCCGCCGACCGGCTCAGCGCCCGATCATGATCAGTTTTCGTCCAGCAGGTGGTTGATTGGTCGCAGCATGGCTGGTTGATTGGTCGCAAAGTTAGTGGTTGATTCGTCGCTATCCGGGTGGTTGATTCGTCGCGATGGATCCGATGGATTGGTCGCTACCTTCCACCGAACTATTCCGGCGATCCCCGGTTCGCTGCCGACAGTGAGGACATGCTCGGCGTGGCATACGACGGGCGAGCTTCCTCGTCGTCAGCGCGTAGGCCGTCATCGCCGCCCCGGCTGCTGCTTCGGGGCGATTGAACCGCCGATAGTCATCGGTGAAAATGGACAGCGCCGCCTTGTACCGATACCGCTGAGAAGAGCGCTGAATGTGGTTGGAGCTCGTCCTCATCGCGCTGCTGGGCATTGCGGTGATCACTGTCTCGCGGCGGCTGTGGCCCGCCCGGAATCGAGGCCTGGGCACCGACGTCGCCGACAGTGACAACGACCCCGGACACGAGTGGGGCGGGCTGGCCGGGCTACTGGTCGCAGGGTTCCGACGCTTCGTAACCCCGAGAGTGTGGCCACGGATCCAGCAACGACTGGACAACCAGCGGGAGCGGCGGGAGCGGCGGCGACGCTGAGCCTCATGGCCTCTCGGCATGGATGGGTCGAATCGGGTGGGTGGTGAATCCTTTTCGCGGTTGGTTGCTCTTATGGGGGTGCGGGCTTCCAGGTCGGCACGTGGAGGAAGGGTTCTCATGACCGTAGTGGTCGTTGCCGTGGTTGTTGCGGCTGTGTCGGTTTGTAGTTGTGTGCTGTTCCTGCGTAATCGGAAGCGGTCGCGTGGGTAGGGGCACGCCGTCCTCGTGGCCTGCGGCGGACATTGTGGTCGCGGCCCAGGGCGGGGATGAGGCGTCGATTGCGGCGTTGGTTTCCGGTGCGCATCCGCATGTGCGGCGGTTCGCGTATTCGCTGTGCGCGAGCAGTCAGGATGCCGAGGATGCGGCGCAGGAGGCGATGATCGTGCTGTATCGCAAGATCGGAACTCTGCGGGCCACGGGTGCGCTGGCCTCCTGGATGTTTCGGATCGTGCGCAACGAATGCTTGCGGCGAGTCGCGGATATGGCCCGGCGCTCCGAAACGAGTGCCGAGGCGTGCACCGCCTCGGCCGAGGACGATGTGCTGGCCCGGCTGGAGATCGAGCGGGTGGCCGCGGCCATCGCGTCCTTGCCCGCCGATCAGCGCCGGGTACTGATCATGCGTGACGTTCAGGGCCTGCCGGGAAGTGTGGTGGCCGAATCGGTCGGGCTGAGCACGGCGGCGATGAAGTCTCGGCTGCACCGTGCCCGCACCACCGTGCGCTCCGAGCTGGATGCCTGGAAGGAGGCGGCAGCGGAATGAACAGTCGTCTCACCTCGGGCGAAAGGTCTTTCGCCAGCACGTCCGTCCCTGCCCATCTGGCACGAGGAGTCATCGGATTCGGGCTGCTCGCCGGATCGGTCGCCCTGGCACCGGTTTTCGGCATACCGAGTCTGCTACTGCTGCCGATCGGTGTCCTGGCCCTGCGCGGCTGTCCCGTGTGCTGGGCGATCGGCCTGATCCAGACGATCTCACGAGGACGCCTGCAACGCTCCTGCACCGACGGCGCCTGTCACCTGACCCGCGTCGAAGGGAGCGTCAGGCGCGGGCCGCGCGCACCGACACGGTGATCGCGGCCGCGCCCACGATCGCGCCGGCGGCGACGAGAGCAGTTGCCGCCCAGCCGAACCAGCTCACCGCGGCCGCGCCGAACGCGGTGCCCGCACTGCCGCCGACGAAGTACACCAGCATGTACGCGCTGTTGAAACGCGCTGTCGCGGCCGGATCGATGGCGAGCACGGTGCTCTGATTGGCGACCTGCGCGGCGAACAATCCGGCATCGAACAGGCCCAGGCACGCCAGCGTGACAACGGTATTCGACAGGCTCGTCGCGAGAATCACGGTCGCGGCGGCCGCGAGCCCGAGCCCGGCCAGGATCACCCGGCGCGCCCCGACCCGATCGGTCCAGGCCCCGGCGACCCGCGTCGCCACGATGCCGAGCAGTCCGGCGCAGGCGTAAAGCCCGATGCGCTCGGCGGAATACGAGAACGGCGGTTCCGACAGGGCCACCGACAGTCCGGCCCACACCGCACAGAAGGCGAAGAACCACAACGCACCTCGCCCGGCAGCCAGCCGCAACACCGGGAACCGCGCGTACAGCCCCGGCAGTCCGTGCAGCAGCCCCAGGTAGCTGGTGCCGGCGTCCCCGGTTTCGGCGGGCAGCACCGCGCGCGCCGCGACCGCCACCACCGCGCAGGCCGCCGCCAGCAGAAGCAGCATGCCGCGCCACCCGATGGCATCGGCCAGCCACCCGCCCACGATGCGCCCCAAAAGAATTCCCGCCGAGATCCCCGCCGTGACCACGCCCAGCACGGTCGCCCGCCGCGCCGGTTCCGCGAATCGGCCTGCCACCGAACTCAATTGGGCCCCGACCGAGGAGCCGGCCCCGATCACGCCGATGGCGAGGCCGAGCAGCCACGGCGACCCCACCGCCGCCGCCCCGGCCAGCGCCACCCCCAGCGCCCAGAACTGCGCCGCCACCACCGTCCGCGGCGGCACCCGATCCACCAGCGGCACCAGCAGCGCGAGCCCCACCAGGTACCCCACCGGCCCGCACGCCAACGCTCCCCCGACCTCGGCGAGCGATGACCCGAACGACCCGGCCACCGCCGCGATGGCCGGCTGCAGCGGATAGATACTGGCAGTCCCGAACGCGGCCGCGATGGCGATGAACCACACCACCGGCGTCCGCAGGCCCGTAACCCGTTCAACGGCAATCAGTTCCGTTTCCATACTCCCGACGCTACGAACACCCCACCCGTGCGGCTGGCGAGATTCAGACATCACCGTCACGCCGGCAGCGGCGTGGTGGCAATGTGTCAGCGCATTCCTGCTACTCCGTTGCGGGGATGTCTGTTCCGCGATGACTGGGGCGTCGAGCAGGTGGTCGGTGACGGCACGTCATCTGCCGGCGTCGGTGTCGATCTGCTGGGCACGGCGGAGGAGGAGAGGGTCGTGGGCGTTGATCAGCAGCACGTCGGGGGACTGTCCGGCCCACAGCTCGGCGAGGCGTTCGTGGTTGGCGCGAACTGCGTTCATGTCGTGTGCGACAAAACGTTCCATTGCGGTCAGGGCTCGTGGCACCGGGGTGAGGCCGTCGATCTGGCCGTGGTGGTAGAAGGAGTCGCCGGCGTGGAAGATCCATCGTTCGCCGGTGTCGACGGCGATGGCGGCGTGGCCGCGAGTGTGGCCGGGCAGGCTGATCATGACGAGGCCGGGGGTGATCTCGGTGAGTTCCTCGGCGGCGGCGAAGCCGTACCAGGGATCGCCGTCGCCGGGGGTGTGGCAGACCAAGGTCGGGTGGTGATCGCGGTGGGTGGGCAGGTAGCGGGCCTTCTCGACGAAACCTGCCGGTTGCCGGGCCGCTTTCTCTTCATCGGCGGTGAGATGCACTCTGGCCCAAGGAAAGTCGGCGAGCCCGCCGGTGTGGTCGGCATCGAAGTGGGTCAGCACGATATCGCGGACATCACGCGGGTCGAAGCCGAGACGTTCGAGTTGCCGAATGGCGGACTCGTTCGCGTCGAACCTGGGGCGCACGTAGAACCGGGCCGAACCGAATCGGGCTGCGGGGTCGGCGGCATCGCGCAGCCCCAGCCCGCTGTCCACCAGCACGAGGCCGGTGCCGGTCTCCAGGAGCAGGACGTGACACACCAAACCTGCGGGAGTGCATGGGGGATGCATGGTGCCGCAGTTGAGGTGGTGGACTTTCATCCCAGCGCCTCGAGCATCGCCGTCATGGCTGCGGGATCGCCCCCGATGAGGCCGGCGTCGATGGTCTGGATCGGATTGCTGCCGTCCCAGTTCGCGGCTGCCATCCGGACCAGGTCGAAGACGAGCCGCTTGGTGCCGCCGACATCGGAGATCTCGATGACGGTGCCGGGGTGATGCTCCGTCTCGAGGTAGGCGAATCGGCCGTCGGCACCACCGATGCGACCCTCCTGCCCGACGGTGAATCCGGCCGCGAGCACCCGATCGTAGAGCTGCTGGTAACGGTCGCTCCAATAGGCGATGTGTTGCACGCCTTCGTGTCCCGCCTCGAGGAAGTCGCGGTACATCGAGGGCGCGTCGTTGACGGGGCTGATCAGCTCGATCTGAATGTCACCGCTGTTGGCGACCGCGACATCCATCACCATCGCCGACGGTTCACCTCGGTAGGTGAAGTCCTCCGGGCGTACACCGCGCAGGAAGAACCACGGACCGATACCGCAGGCGACGAAGTTGCGCATCGATTCCTCGATATCGCGCACCACGTAACCGATTTGGGCGATGCCGCCGAACAGGTTGGCCACCGGGTCGGGGGTCGGCGCCGGACCGGGGTGGGCGTCGGCGAACGACAGGACGATCTTGCCGGTGGCCGCGTTGTCGCGCAGGCGCTGCGCGGCGGCCCGCGCGTCGTCGACCGGGTAGACACTGTCGAGCGTGGGGGTGATCTTCCCGGCGGCGAGCGCGGGCAGGACCCGGTCGGCGAGCGCGCCGACGACGTCGGCGAGTTCGGTGCGGGTGCGAATGCTGAAGGTGGTGCCGAGCACTCGCTGACGGCGGAAGGCCAGGGTGTCGAGATCGAGATCGGTGCCCGCACCGGCGAGCCGGCCGATGCTGATGATCGTGCCGCCGATCGCGGTGGCGGCGGGCAGCTGCGCGAAGAGGTTCCCGCCGACGTGGTCGAGGGTGATGGTCGCGCCCTTGCCGCCGGTGGTCGCGAGCACCACCGCTGCCAGGTCCTCGGCGGTGGTGTCGACCACCACGTCGGCGCCCGCGCGCAGCAGGGCAGGCCGTTTACCCGCGCTGGTCGTGGTGGCGATGACCGTGCCGGCACCGAGGGCCTTGGCGAGCTGGATGCCGATCAGACCGATCGAACTGGCGCCGCCGACGATGAGCACGGTGTCGCCCGGGGTGAAACCCGCCTGGGTGACCAGTGCGTCGTGTTCGGTGATCAGGCCGACGGGCAGGGTCGCCGCGGCGTCGAAACCGAGATTATCGGGGATCGGCACCACCAGACGGGGGTGGCACAGGGCGTAGTCGGCGAAGGCTCCGGCGGTGATGCCCATGACCCGGGTACCGACGGGCAGGTGCGGTGCGAGCAGGCTGGAAGTCTCGACGACTCCGGCGACCTCCATGCCGGCGACGAAGGGCCCATCGCCCTGCGAATTGGCGGTGTAGCTGCCGTCGAGGGCGTAGAGGTCGGCACGGTTGAGACCGGCCGCCATGACCTGGATGCGGATGGCGCCCAACTGCTCTGGCAGCTCGCGGTCCTCACGAACCCACTCGGTTCCCTTGCCGCCGATGAGTGCACGCATTGTGGTCTTCTCCTCGCGTTCGTTCGAGTCCATGGCGGGAGTCAGTCGCCGAGTTCCGGAGGTGTGGTGTTCAGCAGGCGCGGGTCGGGTTCGCCGGTGATGGTGGCGGCTCCGGCGAGGGCTCGCGCGAGAGTGAGCAGGTCGCGGGGTTTGCGTTTGTCCAGACCGCCCAGCAGTTGTTTGAGGACGGTGAGCTGGTCGAAATAGATCCGCTCGATCGCCAGGTGCTCGTGCTCGTCGAACACGAAATAGGCCGTCATCCTGGTCCGATGGGCCGATCCGGTGGGCGGGATTTTGCCCAGCGGCCCCAAATGGGTTCCCAGCAGCCAGAATTCGACGATCACCGCGTCATGGCTGTGGCGCAGGGCGATGATCTCGTGGTCCTGGTCGGGGAAGGCGACGCGGGTGTCGCGGTAGTAGTCGCGGACCTCGGTGTCGCCGTCGTGGACGACCATCGGTGCGATCAGCTCGTAGTGCGGGTGCGGGAACGTCGACAGCGTGGCGTCCCAGTCCTGGGCCACCTCGTCGTGGAAATGATCGAGCACCAGCTTCTCCCGGGCGCGCAGCACGGCTTCGGGCGGCAGGGTGAATCGTGAAGACATGGTTGGTCTCTCCTCAGCGCTGAGGGCCATGAGTGAGGTGGCCGTGGTGGAAGGTGGGGTGGGTACCCGGGTTGGTCCAGACGCCGGTGAGTTCGCTGGACGGGAAGAACTGCAGGAAGCGTGGGTCGGCCTGACTGCGGTCGGCCAGCGTCTTCTCGAGGATGATCGAGTTGTACTGGTCGGCGGTGGTTTCCATGGTGTTGGCGTTGAGCACGATCTCCTGTCGCCATTCCCGCGCCCACCGCGCCAGCCCCGGCAATCGGGAGTGTTCCGGGGCGAGCGCCTCGGCCGCGATCACGTTCTCGCTGCTGACCCAGATCCCGGTCGAGGTGTTGACCACCAGGCTCTGATTGCCGAACACGTGCCCGGGAGTCTTGACCACGGCGACACCGGGCCCGAGGACGACCGAGCCCTCGATGGGCAGGAACGCCTCGGCGGGAACATCCCGGTACGCGGCGGGCTGGTACCACGGCTGCTGCAGCGGATGCAGCTCGGCCATGCCCGCGAGCTCGTCGCGTTGCACGATGACCTTGGCGTTGGGGAAGATCGCCGCCGGTGTGGTGTCGAGGTCGGTCTGATGGACGGTGGTCCCGATCCAGCGCCGCAGGTCCTGGGTGTGGAGATGGTCGAACATCAGATAGTCGACCTCGTCGCGCGCAATGCCCAGGCGAGACAGATGGCCCAGCACCGTACCGTGTTCGGTGACCATGCGCCGCTCGATCATCGCCGGGGTCCGCCGGGAGAGATTGTCGAAATACGGTGTGTAGCGGCCGAGTTCGACGTCGGAGGGCTCGAACAGCAGGGTGCGGGGGCGTCCGTCGGAGTCGTGCCAGCGGATCACGAGCATCCGGTTGGTGATCGACAGGAACGGCGCGATCGCCCGCGAGGCGCGGAACAGACCGAACCGCGTCGGATACGGCAGGGTCACCAGATCGCAGGTGGTGATGCTGTCGGGGGTGCCGGTGCCCGGGAATTCGCGACGGAACGCCTGCGCCTGTTCACGCGCGACCCGCAGCCGTGCGCCCGGACCGCCCTCGACGTGCGCGAGATCGGTGAAAGTGTCGATACGGGTTCCAACGGCCGGTAGATCGACCACATCGGAAGTGCCCCAGGGGAAACGCATGCCGGACTCCAATATCCACAGCGTGGGTTTTATGCAGTCGTGACGATATACCCACAGTGTGGATTTAATCAAGGGTGTGCGGCAGAATGGCCGCATGACCAGCCCAGCCCCCTCGACGCGCCGGGGACGGCCCCCGAAAGGGTCCGGCCAGCTCACCCGGGCGGGGATCGTCGCTGCGACCCTCACGGTGATCGACGGCGACGGTATCGACGCTGTCGGGATGCGCGCGGTCGCACGCGAGCTCGGTGTCGACCCGAAGAGCCTGTACAACCACGTCGACGGCAAGGACGGGCTGCTCGATGCGGTCGCCGAGCATCTGCTGGGCTCGATCGAGCTGCCCGCCCGCCGCGGCGATCTCCGAGGTGACCTGCGGGCCATCGCGGAGGCGTTCCGCGATCGGGCCCTGCTGCATCCCGCGGCCGCCGCCCTGGTGCTCACGCGGCAATTGGCATCGGTGGAGGGCCTGGCACCGATCCAGGCCGTCCTGGAAGTACTGCTCGCCGCAGGCTGCGATCCGCGGGAAGCGGTCCATCTGATGCGGACGATGGTGGCCGCCCTCATCGGCACCCTGCTGCGCGAAGTCAATGCCGGCCCCACTTACGGAACCAGCGACATCGCCGGGATCGCCGCGCGCCGGGCGACGCTCGAACAGTCGGGACTGCCCGCCGTCGCGGAAGTCGCTCCCTACCTGGCGAGATTCGACAAGCAGGAGGAATTCGACTACACGATCGATCTGGCGCTCGACGCGGTCATCGCCCGCATCGACGGTTCGACGCGGAACTCCCGGTAGTCGTCCTCACACGGATCCGAGATGAGCCAGGGCCGCCGCGGCGGCATTCGCGCCGCACATGCCGTGGGCACCCGGGCCGGGTGGGGTCGCGGCGGAGCAGATGTACATGCCGGGAATCCCGATCGCATATGGGGACAAGGTGATTCGTGGGCCGAAGACGAGCTGGCGGATGTCCTTGGATCCGGTCATGATGTCGCCGCCCGTGAAGTTCGGGTTGTGGGAGGCGAATTCGGCGGTCGGGCTGACGGTGTAGCCGATGACACGGTCACGGAAGCCGGGAGCGAACTGCTCGATGCGCCCGATGATCGCCTCGGTGGCATCGCCGGTATAGCCGTGCGGGACATGGGCGTAAGCCCAGACGGGGTGGACATCGCCCACCGAGCGTTGCGGGTCGGCCAGATATTGCTGGCCCACCAGGACGAACGGTCGCTCGGGCAGCCGACCGGCATGGATATCGCGCTCCGCGGCGGCGACCTCGGCGAACGGACCGCCCAGATGGACGGTCCCGGCGCGGCGGGCGTCCGGATTGGTCCAGGGCACACCCTCCGCGACCGCGAAGTCGACCTTGAACGCACCCGGTCCACGCCGGAATCGCCGGTACGCGTGGGAGATTCGCGACGGCAGCCGGTCGCCGAGGATCTCGGCCACCGACTCAGGGGCCAGGTCGAACATGGTGAGGTCGGCCTGCGGCAATTGGATGGCCGTCTCGATCCGGACGCCGGTCTCGATCTTGCCGCCGAGGTCGACGAGCAGGGCCGCCAGCGCGTCGGTGATGGACTGAGAGCCGCCGGCCGCCACGGGCCACCCGTAGCGATGCCCCGCAGTCAGGATGCCCAGGCCGATGGCCGAGGTCAGCGGCAGGTGCAGCGGCCGGAAGGCATGCGCCGCAACACCTCCGAACAAGGCCCGCGCCTCCTCGGTCCGGAAGATCCGGGCCAGCGTCGAGGCGGGCAGCGGGGTCGGTGCGCCGAAGCGGGCCAGGGTCAGCGGGTGCCGGGGCACCCGCAGCAGGGGTTGCAGGATGTCCTCGGCCAGGGCGTCGTAGCGGGCGGCGGGCCTGCCGAACAATGACGTCCACCGCTGCCCGTCGCGGCCGAGCCCGGCGGCGGTGCGCTCGACCGACCGGCGCAGGACGCCGGCCCGGCCGTCGGCGAGCGGGTGCACGCAGTCGATCTCCGTTGTGCGCCAGGACAATCCGTATCGATCGAGTCCGAGTTCACGCAGGAACGGCGAGCCCGCGGCCATCGGGTGGACCGCCGAGCAGTGGTCGTGCAGCAGTCCGGGAACAATGGCCTCGATGGTGCGGGTGCCGCCCCCGATCTCCTGGTCGGCCTCCAGGACGGTGACCCGCACGCCCGCCCGGGCGAGGGCCACGGCGGCGGCGAGTCCATTGGGCCCGCCGCCGACGACGGTCGCGGTGGTCATGCCAGCGCTCCGTGACCGTGCTGCTGCTGGTCGCGAATCTCCGCCGGGCCGGGCACTTCTCGCTGCGGCCGGGTCCAGGTGACCGCCAGCGGGATCGGGCCGTTGGGCAGCCACGGCTGCTCGGCCACGGCGTCGGCGACCTTCCAGGTGCCCCGCTCGATCACCCCGAGTGCGGCGTCGATGACCTGGTAGTGCTGCACCTGGCTGCCCCACGCCTGCGATTCCACCCAGACGACGATCGCCTCGCCCGGTTCGAAGCGGGCTTCGCGCTGTACGGCGGCGATGAAGTCCGCGTTGTGCAGGTGCCCGTCGCCGAAGTTGAAGCCGATCACCGAGTTGCAGAGGAATTCGCCCTCGCGCACGGTGCGGGCATCGATGTCGGGCAGGTTCTTCAGCAGCACCGAGAACAGGCCGCGGCCCTGGCTGTGCATGGTGCGCCAGGCGACGACCTGCTGCATGGTCACCTCGGCCCACGCCGGCTCGTAGCCGAATTCGACGAACTGGTCGACCTGGTTCTTGGCAGAGCGCGTCACCCTATCCAGTTTGCCCTCCGCGCCGGGGGCGAAGGCCCACACCGCCGAGGCCCAGTTGCCGGCGTACTGCCGCATGGACGGCAGGAACGACACCTTGTCGGGCCGGAAATTGCCGAGGATCGGGAAAACCAGCAGTCCGGCGATCAACCCGAGTGCCAGCCACGGCGAGGAGAGGTCGAAGACGCCGTAGCCGTGCCAGTTCGGGAAGCCCAGAAACAGGAACACCGTCGCGTAGGCGAAGAGCACGTTCCATTCCAGCGGCACCGCCAGCGGGAAGGTCGACACGATGAACAGGTGGAAGATCACCATCACCGCGACGGCCGCCAGGGTGAGCCAGCGGTCGGTGGAGAACAGCAGCACCAGCGGCGTGATCACCTCGACCGTGGTGCCGCCGACGTGCGCCATCACATCGGCGATACGGGACGGGCGCAGATCGCGCGGGAAGTCCCGGTAGTGCGCGCGTTTGAACCAGGTGAACGGTACCGACGGGCTGTTGCTCACCATGGGCGGCACCACCTGCGAGAAGTGCTTGCCGAACTTGGACACACCCGCGCCCACCCACACGACGACGATGAGCAGCTTCAGCGCGATGATCATGTCGACGAAGGGCAGCACCGCGAAGAAGAACAGTGCGGGCAGATACTGTTCGCCACGGGCGGCCAGGAAAATGGTCTTGTCCCGCAACCCGTTCAGGACGAGCAGCACGATCGGCGCGACGAGCAGCGCCGGATTCACCAGGCCGGAGGTGTTGCCCGGTACCGCCGCCGACAGCGAATCACTGTGCACGCCAGGCGAGAACAGCGCGACTGCCACGCTCACCAGCAACGCGATGTACAGCGTGATGTCGGACCAGCCGCGCCGGTCGCCCGCGGTGAACGGCACCCAGGTCCACGGCCGCAGCCGGATGGTGCGCGGCCGCGCCCAGAACCGGATGCCGCCGGTCATGGGTTTCACCTTGCCCGCCAACGGACCCCACGAGCCGGCGATGCCGATGCTCTCCAGCAGGACGGTCCACAGGATGACCTTCTGGTAGACGATCGGCTGGTTCCACCACTCGCTCACGTGCCAGAACGCGGGCAGGTGCGAGGTGGTGGTGGCGACGACAACGCCGCCGAGGGCGTACATCACGATCAGTTTCAGGATGTAGATCGTGTGCACCATGCGCGGTGAGCCGAAGCCGTGTTCGGCCCAGTTGACGGCCAGGATCCGCATGCGCTCCATGAGCGGCAGCCGCAGAAAGTGCTCGGGCTGCACGGCCGGCAGATCGGGTTCGATGAATCCCATGACGAGGCTCCTTGCTGAAAAGTGGTGGGAATCAGAGCGTTTGCGCGTCGAGGCGGCGCAGCGCGGGTTTGTCGATCTTGCCGACCGCGTTCTTGGGCAGCTGGTCGAGAATCGAGATGGAGACCGGCAGTTTGTATTTCGCCAATCCCCGGCGGGCGTGCTCACGAATGCCGTCGGCGTCCAGGGCAGCGCCGGTGGTGAGGGCGGCGAACAGGATCGGCTGTTCGCCGTAGACCGGGTCGGGCCGGCCCACGACAGCCGCCTCGGCGATCTCGGGCAGCTGGTAGACGACGGTCTCGATCTCCTTGGGGTAGATGTTCTCGCCGCCGCGGATGATCATGTCCTTGGCCCGGTCCACCAGGACCAGATAGCCGTCCTCGTCCAGCCGCCCGATATCGCCGGTGTGCAGCCAGCCGTCCACGACGGTGGCGGCGGTGACCTCGGGCCGATTCAGATAGCCGCGCATGACATTCGGACCGGAGATCAGGACCTCGCCGGCCTCCCCTTCCGGCGCGTCGTCACCGTCCGGACCGAGGATGCGGATGCGCTGGCCCGGCAGCGGCAGACCGACCGTGCCCGGCTTACGCAGTCCGGCAATCGGATTGATCGTGCTGGCACACGTGCCCTCGGACAGGCCGTAGCCCTCCACCACCGGGATGCCGTAACGGGCCTCGAATTTCGCCAGTACCCCGATGCTCGCCGGGGCGGCCCCGCAGATGCCGAAGCGCACCGACGAGGTGTCCGGGCGTACGTCCGCGGGCCGGTCGGCCAGCATGGCGTAGATAGTCGGCACGGCGGAAAAGTATGTGGGCCGCGCCTTTTCGATCCGGTCGAAGAAGCTGCCCGCATCGAACCGGCCCGCGACAGTGGTGCGCCCGCCCGCCAGTAGCGGGGACAGCACGCTCACCACGATCCCGTTGACGTGGAACAGCGGCAGGACGAGCAGGCTGTGGTCGCTCTCGTCGAGATCCAGCGCGTCGATGACCATGCCGCACATGGCGAGCAGGTTGGCGTGGTCGAGCATGACCCCTTTGGGCCGCCCGGTGGTGCCGCTGGTGTAGATGAGCAGGGCCAGCGCGGCGGGGTCCGCGTCGATCGGCTCGACGTCGATGCCAGGGCCCGCGAGCAGCTCGCCCAGCGGGACGACCGCGCACCCGGGGCCATCGAACGGCGCATCGGTGACCATCGCCTTCGCGCCGGCGTCGGCCACCTGGAAGGCGACCTCGTCGGCGACCAGCGCCGGATTCACCGGTGTGACCGCCGCGCCCAGCCGCCACGCGGCGAACAGCGTCACCACCAGGTCCGCGGTATTGGGCAGCCGCACCGCGACCACGTCGCCGGCGCCGACACCGTGGCCGCGCAGGGTCGCGGCGGCCCGCTGCACCGCCGCGAGGAACCGGGTGTTGTCGAGATCGGCCCAGTCGTCGGCGAGGGCGGGGGCGGTCGGACGGGCAGCGGCCCTGCGATCGGGTAGTGCCGGGAGGTTCATGAGTTATGTCCTTGCGGGAGGAAAAGTGATGGCGACCACGGTAGAAATGGCCGGCCCCCGCGCCACCGTCGTGTGTGAACGAAGTTCCGGGCCGCATTTGTCGCCGGGAGACAAACCCGGTCGGCGAATCCGCCGCCACCGCGCGGTCCCGGATCTACCGTGGAGGGGTGACGGTTGCGCGGCGCGACGGCGAGGTCGCGGTGAGCCGCTATGTGGAAGCGATCGCCGCCCGGTTGAACGCCAGGGTGACGCAGGTGAGCGCCGCCATTCGCGACGCGCTGGAGGACGACATCGTCGTGCTGCGCGGCGATATCCGCACGGTGGACCTGCTCGGCGCGAGCGTCGAGGCCAATGTGGACACCCTGCTGCAGGCCATGCGCCACGACATTCCGGTGGACCGCATCCAGGCCCCCGGCGCGGCCGTCGAGTACGCCAGACGCCTTGCGCAGCAAGGCATTCCGGCCAATGCGCTGGTACGTGCCTATCGGCTAGGGCAGCGCCGGATGACCGAGATGGTGTTCACCGAGCTGCACACCATGGACATTCCGGCGGCCGAGCGGGTCACCGCCATCGAGCGCATCACGGCGATCCTGTTCGAATACATCGACCGCATCACCGAGCAGGTCGTGTTGATCTACGACGACGAGCGTGAGCGGTGGCTGGAGAGCCGGAACAGCCTGCGCGCGCTACGCGTCCGCGAATTGCTGACCAGCCGCAAGACCGTCGACGTGGACGCCGTGTCCACCGCCCTCCGGTATCCGCTGCGCTGGCATCACGTGGCGCTGGTGCTCTGGTATTCGGGCTCCGAGGACGACGAGATCCCCCGCCTGCAGCAGTTCGTCCGCGAGCTCGGGCAGGAGCTGGCCGTGGAGGCGAATCCCCTGTTCGTCGCCACCGATCCGGCCGGCGCGTGGGCCTGGCTGCCCTATCGCGCGGATCCCGGCGATCCGCTCGCGCGCATTCGGGCCCGGGTCTCGGCCGAGTCCGGCCCGCCGGGTATCGCCATCGGCCCGGCCCAGCCGGGCCTCGACGGCTTCCGGGCGTCCCATCGGCAGGCCGAGCGAGCCCACGGCGTAGCGCTCGCCCGCGGACTGGCGAATCCGCTGCTGGCCGCGTGGGAACCGGGTCTCGCGGCGGCGGCGCTGCTGGGCGGCGATCTCGGCGAAACCCGCGAGTGGGTGGGCGAGGTGCTGGGAAATCTGGCCTGCGACACCGGCAATGACGAACGCCTGCGCGAGACGCTGCGCGTATTCCTGCGCAGCGGTTCGAGTTTCAAGGCCGCGGCCGGTGAACTGGATCTGCATTTCAATTCCGTGAAGTACCGCGTCGGCCGGGCCATCGAGCGTCGCGGCCGGCCGATCACCGGCGATCGGCTCGACGTCGAACTCGCCCTGCTGGCCTGCCACTGGTACGGCCCGGCGGTGCTGCGCCCGCAGGGCTGAGATCGCGAGCGGCTGCCGCACGCGGAGGACAAGACCAGGACTCATCTTCGTCTCCTCGACACAATGGCAGCAGCGCGCCGGCGGCCTACCTTTCTCGCCATGAATTCCCCCATTCCCCGAGGAGTGACTCATGGTGACCAATTCCGACTACGCCGCTGAACCCGCACAGGCCGACGAACTGGCCGCACCGCTGGATCTACTGCTGACCGGATCGGCAGTCGGCATCGGCCGTCGGATGCTGCCCAACAATTCCTGGAGCCGGCTGGCCGTGCACCTGGCCCGGCGACCCCGGGTGGTGGGCGGGCGGGTGTCGGCGCTGCGGCACGAGCTGACCGATATCGCGCGCGGACGATCCGAACGGGCTCCGGTCAAGGCCGACAAGCGCTTCGCCGATCCGGCCTGGCAGAGCAATCCCATCCTGAAGCGCAGCATGCAGGCGTATCTGGCCGCCAGCGACACCGCCGAGGAACTGCTCACCGATGCGCACCTGGATTGGAAGGACGAGCAGTGGATGCGCTTCGTGATCGACAATGTCCTCGAAGGGGTGTCGCCGAGCAACAATCCGCTGCTCAATCCGCTGGGCTGGAAGGCGCTGGTCGACACCGGCGGGGCGAGCGCGGTGCGCGGGCTGCGGCGCTTCGTCGGCGATATGGCCCGGGCGCCCCGGGTTCCCGCCATGGTGGAGCCGAACGCCTTCACGGTGGGCGAGAACGTCGCGGTCACGCCGGGTTCGGTGGTGCTGCGCACCGAGGTCTTCGAGCTGATCCAGTACGCACCGCAGACCCCGCGGGTGCACACGGTCCCCTTGCTCATGGTGCCGCCGGTGATCAACAAGTACTACATCATGGATATCGCGCCGCACCGCAGCATGATCGAGTACTTCCTGTCGCAAGGCCAGCAGGTGTTCGCCATATCGTGGCGTAATCCCTCGGCCGTGCAACGGGATTGGGGTTTCGACACCTACGGCCAGGCCATCATCGACGCGCTCGGCGCCGTCGAGACGATCACCGGTTCCGAACGCACCCACCTGCAGGCGTCGTGCTCCGGCGGCATTCTGGCGGCCATGACCGCGGCCCACCTCACCGAGATCGGGCAGGATCACCGGCTGGCCGGGCTGACCCTGATGGTGACCGTCCTCGACCAGGCCCGCGCCGGATTCGCCGCGGCCGCCATCGACGAGGAGACCGCCAAGACGGCCATCGCGGTCTCCCAGCGCCGGGGCTACCTGGACGGCCGCGCGCTGGCGGAGGTGTTCGCCTGGCTGCGGCCCACCGATCTGGTCTGGCGGTACTGGGTCAACAACTATCTGCAGGGCCGCGCGCCCGCGCCCTTCGACGTGCTGTTCTGGAATGCCGACACCACCCGCATGACCGCCGCCCTGCACCGCGACATGGTGCTGATGGGTGTGCACAACTCGCTCACCGTCCCCGGAGGGGTGCACATGCTCGGCACGCCCGTGGACCTGTCGCGGGTGACCGTGGACACCTACGTGGTGGCCGGGCTCGCCGACCACATCTCGCCGTGGCAGGCCTGCTACCGCAGCGCCCGGCTGCTGGGCAGCAAGGATTGCCGATTCGTGTTGTCCACCAGTGGCCATATCGCCGCGCTGGTGAATCCGCCCGGAAATCCGAAGGCCGCCTATCGCGTCGGCGCGCCCGACGACGCCGATCCGGCCGCATGGGTGGACAACGCTGCGCAGCAGGCCGATTCGTGGTGGCCCGACTTCGCGCACTGGCTCGCCGAACGCAGCGGACCGGACCGGAACGCACCGGCGACACTCGGTGCCCCCGATCTGCCGGCACAGGACCCGGCCCCCGGCACCTACGTACTCACTCACTGAAAGGCCCACCGTGACAACACGACTCGACTCACCCGCCGACCTGATCGGCCTGACCGGACAGCAGCTCGGTACCACCGAATGGATCGAGATCACCCAGCCGCAGGTGCAGCTGTTCGCCGACGCCACCGGCGATCACCAGTGGATCCACACCGATCCGCCGCGGGCCGCCGACGGGCCCTTCCACGGCACCATCGCGCACGGCTATCTCACGCTCTCGCTGGCGCCGGTGATGATCGCCGATGTCCTCGAGATCCGCGACCTCACCGCGGCGCTGAACTACGGCCTGAACAAGGTCCGCTTCCCCGCGCCGGTGCCGGTGGGGTCCAAGATTCGGGCGGTGGTGACGCTGAATGCGGCCCAGCGGAAGACCTCCGGCGTGGAGGCGGTGTTCGGCCTCACCTATGAGATCGACGGCAGCAGCCGCCCCGCCTGCGTCGCCGACGTCGTGGTGCTCTACCCGTGAGCACGCCGATGCCCGCCGACGACGTCGAGCAACGGCTCATTCCCGTACTGGGACAGCAGATTCGGGTCCGGGTGCACTGGGGCGCGGGTGTTCCGCCGGCCCCGGTCATCGAATCCTTCCGCGCCGGCCTGAACCGGCGGACCGGGCACGGGAATCGCTGGGCGGCAACGACGTCCCGATAGGGCACACAGCGGTGCGAATCGACCGCACCGCCCGCGCCATCAGGAGCGGACGCGGGCGGCATTCGGCTGCCGGAGTGCGGCTTACCTGGTGGGTTCGGGGTGGGTCGTCGGGGTGTGGATGATGTCGAAGTAGACGGTCTTGTCGTCGGCCGTGGGATAGACGCGGTAGGTGAAGTCTTTGTCGTTCAAGGTGACGATGTCGACCGCGCGGGTGAATTGTTCTTGGCCCGCATCATTTTTCGCGACGATGGTGCGAGTTCTGCCGTCCGGGGAGACGGACCAGTCGCCGTGCATTTTCGGGGTGTCGTCGAGGTTGAACATCGTGAAGGTGCCGTCGGACTTGAAGTAGGCGAAGCCGACGTAGTTTTTGACATTGTCGTCGGTGAGGGGGACCGCGGCGCCGTGGGCGTCGGTCGCGGAGGTGGTCTCCCAGGGTGTGGCGGCCAGCATGGCGGCGGGCGAGCCCGGCGTGACCGCCGCGGATGCCGAGGTGGGCGCCGCACCGGAGGTGGTGGTCGGGATCGGCTCGCTGCTGTTGCTACTGCAAGCGCCGAGCATGCCGACCGCCGCGAGGGCCATGGCAAGAGTCGCGATCTTTTTCGTCATCTCTTTACCTGTCATCGGACTCACTGTAGTTATCCGGTGGCGAGACTCCGCTCGACGAAACGCTGGCAAGCCTGCACCCTCGAGGATGGCGACGCTGTCGTTCTCCCGGACGAAGCGCGCCTGGATGCGCTGCGCCAGCTGGTCGACCAGCGCGGCCTTGCTGCCGAAATGGTGGTTGGCCAGGCCGCGGCTGTACCCGGCCACCTGCCCCACCTCGGCCAGCGAGGTCTGGTCGACCCCACGCTGGGCGAACAGTTCTTCGGCCGCGTCCAGCAGCGCCTGCCCGGCCTGGGCGGCGCGTTCCTGCTGGGTCCGGCGCGGGGGCGGGGCCGGCCGGGTCGGGATCGTCGACTCAGTTACCCTGGGCGGCAACCGAAATCGGCTGCCACTTACGCCAGGTCTCCAAGCGCGATTCGTAGTCCGCGGTGGCGATTGCCAGCGGAATCTCGCCGAGGAAGATACGCAGCGGGGGCTCGTCGGCGTCGACCACCGCGAGAATGGCCTGACCGGTGGCGCCGGGGTCACCGCGGCGAACCGACGAACGCTGAGCGGCGCGGGCCGCACGGGAACCGTCATAGGCAGGATTCGGGGCGGCATGCCGCGAGGACGGACCGGCCCAGTCGGTGTCGAAGCCGCCCGGCTCGATGAGGGTCACATGAATGCCGAAGGGCGCGACCTCCTGAGCCAGCGACTGGGACAGACCCTCGAGTGCCCACTTCGAGGCGTGGTAGGCGCCCAGATTCTGGAAGGCGGAGATGCCGCCGATGCTGGAGACCTGCAGGATGTGACCACTGCCCTGCGCGCGCAGGATGGGCAGTGCGGCCTGGGTCACCCACACCGCGCCGAACACATTGGTCTCCAGCTGATCCCGGAGCTCCTGTTCGGTGAGCTCCTCGATCATGCCGAACTGGCCGTAACCGGCATTGTTCACGACGATGTCGAGGCGTCCGAAATGGTCGGCCGCCTGCCGCACGGCGGCGAAGTCGGCCGCGCGGTCGGTCACGTCGAGCCGCAGCGCCAGGAAGGTCTCCGGATACTTGGCGACCAGCTCGTCGAGGGTGCTCAGATCGCGCGCGGTACCCGCGACCCGATCCCCCCGCTCCAGTGCGGCGAGCGCCCATTCCCGCCCGAAACCCCTTGATACACCGGTGATGAACCACACTTTGCTCATGTTCTCCGACCCTAGACAGCTGGAGTGCACTCCAAGCAAGGGCCGAGACGGTCGCGCCCGGATATATATGCCGATTCCGCCACGCGCGCATATTGCGAGCCGGGTCACAGCTGTGGCAAAGTGAGCTCGGCAATATTGAGACTATACGGTCTCACAATGGGGATCAGGGTGAGGAAGTGGGTCGATGAAGACCAGGCGACTGACCGGGCGGTTACTGCGGCTCGGGACGGTGTCCATCAGTGCACTGGTGGTGACGGGACTGACCGCGGGACCGGCGCCGGCCGATCCCGCCGCGCCCGTCCTGCCCTCGATTCAGCCGGCGCAGATCCTGCCGCTGCCACCGGAACTCGATCCGGGCTTCTACCAGCCGCCCGCCGACGTGGTCGCGGCCGCCGCGCCCGGTGAGATCATCGCCGCCCGGCAGGTCGATCTCGCCAACTTCGGCCTGATCCCGCTCAATGTGGATGCCTGGCAGGTCTCCTACCGCTCCAACAACGGTCGCGACGAGGCGATCCCGGCGGTGGCCACCCTCATCAAGCCGCGCGGGGTCGCGCCGGCGCCGCGCAAGCTGCTCTCGGTGCAGATCGCCGAGGACTCGACCCAGGGATACTGCAGTCCCTCCTATGCGCTGCAACATCTTTCGGCCGCGCCGTTCCTCGGGCAGATCGTCGCGCCCGCCGAGTTCCTGTTCGCGCAGGCCGCGCTGCAGAAGGGCTTCGCGGTGGTGATCCCCGATCACGAGGGCCCGAATTCGGCCTATGCGGCGGGCCCGCTGGGTGGCCGCATCACCCTCGACGGCATTCGCGCCGCCACCTCCTTCACGCCGCTCGAGGTCGGCGCGGGCGCGCCGGTGGCCCTCTACGGCTACTCGGGTGGATCCATGCCCACCATGCACGCCGCCGAACTGCGCAAAACCTATGCGCCGGAACTGAATATCGTCGGCGCGGCCTCCGGCGGCACCGGCGCGGATCTGGGCGCGACCCTGCTCATGGCCAACAACCAGGCGACCGCGGGCCTGGTGCTCGGCGCGGTACTGGGCCTGTCGCGCGAGTATCCGGACTTCAACGCCCTGCTCGATCAGAAGCTCAATCCGCTCGGGCAGTTGCTGCGGACGGTGAAGGCCCCGTTCTGCGTGCAGTACCAGACGGCGTTGCTGCCGTTCCTGAACATCACCGGCCTGATCGATTCGCCCGACCCGCTCCAGGAACCGGCGGTGCAGGCCATGCTCGAGGACACCCGCCTGGGCAAGAGCCTGCCGGACATGCCGCTGTTCATCTGGCACTCGCACTGGGACGAGATCCTGCCGCTGCCCTCGACCAACCAGCTGGTCGACACCTACTGCCGGCAACTGGACGCGCAGGTGACCTACATCCGGGACTGGGCCAGCGAGCACATCCTGGCCGAGGTCACCGGCGGCCCCGCCGCGCTCATGTGGCTCTTCGATCGGCTGAACGGCGTTGCGGCACAACCGGGTTGCTCCACCACCGACATGCCGTCCATGCTCGGCACCCCGGGCGAGCTGCAGACCCTCGGCGACACCCTGGGCGAGACCTTCGCCTCCTTCTTCGGAAAGCCCATCGGGGCCTGACCGACCCGACCCATCGGGCCCGGCCGACGTCGGCGATGCGGGCCCAGTCCGGATGTAGCAACGTGTCAGCTACCTTGGACTGGGCAGAAGAAACAGACTCCGTGGAGGGTGAGCATGCTGCATACAGATATCCCCACGCGCGGCGAGATTCTGGCGCTGGCGTCGGCCACCGGACCGTGGTGCGTATCCGTCTACACCCCGACCGAGGCGGATACCCCGACCCCGGACAAGAACCGGGTCGCCTTCGAAAACCAGGTGAAAGAGGTGCTCGACCGGGTCACCGACAAGCAGGCCCGGATCGCGCTGACCGACGCCTTCGCCGACCTCGTCGATGACGAGGACTACTGGCGCTTCCAGTCCCGCACCCTGGCCGTGCACGCCACGCCCGAGGGCATGCGCACCTACCGCCTGCCCAACCGGCTCGAACCCAGCGCCACCCTCGGTGACCGCTTCTACATCAAGCCGCTGCTGCGGGCGGTGACCTTCCCGCAAACCGCCTTCGTGCTGGCCCTGTCCGAGAACGCGGTGCGGCTGGTGGAGGTCGCGGCCGAAGGCCCGGCCGCGGAGGTGGCGGTCGCCGGACTCCCGACCGATCTGAACAAGTACCTGGATCTGCCGCCGCTGGGCCGCAGCCCGCACGGCCGACTGCAGGGCAGCGAGGGCCGCAAGGTGCGGGTGCGGCAGTTCTGCCGGGCCGTGGACCAGGCACTGCGGCCGGTGCTGGCCGGTCACGACATCCCGCTCATCCTGGCTGCGGCCGAACCGACGGATTCGCTGTACCGCTCGGTCGACAGCTACCCGCTGCTGCTGGCCGAAGGCATTCCCGGCAATCCCGAGCACCTCTCCGACGGCGATCTCGCGGCCCGCGCCCGGCAGCTGCTCGATCAGCACTACGCCGCCGAATTGGCCGATGTCCGAGGCGAATTCGAGAAGCGCCGCAGCGACGGCCGCGGCGTCATCGATCTCTCCGACATCGCCCGCGCCGCCACCTACGGCATCGTGCACACCCTCCTCGTCGATATCGACGCGTCGGTTCCCGGCGCCGTCACCCAGGACGGCGCACTCGCCGCCGCCACCGGCGACGGCGAGGCCCCGGGCGTCCTCGACGAAATCTCCAGGCGCGTGCTTCTTGCCAATGGCCGCGTGCTGGCCGTCCGCGGCGACGACATTCCCGACGGCGCGCACGCGGCGGCCATCCTCCGCTACGCGCCCTAGTCCCACCCGGTAACGCGGGGATCACACCCGTCACCCGTACCCGACCGGCCGCCGGAACCGGGTGCGGGTGACCACGTTTTCGCTGCTCCAGCCTCTGTGCCGGGCCCCGGCCCAGGTCCTGGTGCGGTAACGACTCATTCGATCAAGTAACGTTCGAATCTCCTGTGACGACGTCTCCGGTGGTAGACGGCCCGGACGCGCGCAGGGCCTGACAGTTCACTTGTCGGGGTGAGATGGGGATTCGGGCATGGATATTCGTGGCTTCATGAAACGACATAAGATCGCGTCGGCGGTGGCGGCGCCGGCGACGCTGGGCGTGGCGGTAGCGGTCGCGGCCACGTTCGCGATCACGTCGTCGCCGGACTCGAAGCAGGCCGATCCGGCGCTGAAGGCCTCGGTCACGGAATGTCACGACATGGTGACCATCTCGGTGGCCGGGCGCAACGATTCGCCGCAGCAGGGCACCACGAAGATGCTGGTCGACGCCAATGGCAACGAGCTGCCCGCGGCCCTGTCGGACGACTACCAGAGCCACTGGGTGGATCCGGTGGTGAACGCGCCCGGCGGATCGGTCGACTCCAACTCGTACTGGGCCGTGTACGTCTCCTATCCGGCGAACCTGAACAGCTACGAGGACGCCGTGAACACCGGTGTCGCCAATACCGAGCAAGTGATGCGCGACATCTCCGCGGCCTGCCCCAACACCAAGTACGCCATCGTGGGCTACAGCGAGGGCGCGGATGTCGCGCGCCGGGTCGCCATGGATGTCGGGCACCAGAGCGCCGGGGCGGACGGCAAGTACGGGATCGTCGATCCGGGCAATGTGGCCGGTGTCGTCATTCTCGCCGACTCGGGCCGGACTGCGGGTGAGGGTCCGTTCCCGGGCGCGCAGGACCCCAGCCATCCCGACAACTTCAATCAGAGCTATCAGACCGGCAAGGACGTCGCCGGCGGCCAGGGCGCACTACCGGACCATTCCGGTGACTTCGGCGCGCTGAACGGCCGGATCGCCTCCTTCTGCTCCGACGGCGACCTCACCTGCGCCGCGCCGAAGAACATCTCGCTGCTCCAGCTGGCCATCAATGTCGGCCGCCAGATCAATGCCGACCAGATGCAGAGCGATGGCCTCACCCCCACCACGGGCATGGATGTGGCGGTCGTGCTGGGCAAGATCGCCGGTAACGCCTTCGCCGACATCGCGCACAACCCCGGCTGGTGGACGAGCAAGGAGACCTTCCTCGACGTCCTGCTCAAGGTCTCGCAGCCGGGCTACAAGCCGAATCAGGACAACCCGACCCCGGTGGCCGCGGACTCGATTCAGGCCGAGACCATGTCGCCGCTGGCGTACCTGCCGCAGAAGGTCTTCAACGAGGTCGTCGGTCTGATCACCACCAACCAGAACACCATCCCGGTGCTCCTGAACGACCCGTACAACCTGACCCTCGGCCCCAACGGCACCGGTCACCACTTCGACTACTGGCGGGATTCCAACCCGGACAACGGCAAGCCCCTGACCTCCGCGGAGTACGCCGCCGCGTGGCTCACCGAGCTCGCCAAGGAGGCCCAGGCCGGCCAGCTGAACCCGAAGACGCTGACCTCGACCGCCACCACGGCCCCCAACGTGCTGGCCGCGGCGCCGAAGAGCGCCACGTCCGGAACCACCACTCCCGCAACCGGTTCCACGACACCGGCCGCCGGAACCACCACCCCGGCCACGACGACGCCCACCACCACCACCACGACGCCGCCGCCGACCACCACGGTCACCCCGGATGCGGCCACCCCGGCGACCACCACGCCGCCGGTCACGACCACCCCGCCGGTGACCACCACGACGGTTCCGGTCACCACCACTCCCCCGGTGACCACGACGACACCGCCAACCACCACTCCCACGCACTGACCCACCGGCGAAACGAGCATGCGCTGGGGCGTCACCCTTCCGGGTGCGCCCCAGCGCATGCTCGTTTCCGAAGGAGCTCGCCGGTTCCGGCTCAGCGGATGGTGAACCAGACCAGGCTGCCCAGGCCCGCGACCAGGCAGTAGATGGCGAACGGGGTCAGGGTCTTGGTCTCGAAGTAGGCCGTGAGGAACTTGACCGAGATATAGGAGAGGACACCCGCGACCACACTGCCCGCGAAGGCCGGGCCGAGGATGGCGTGGTTCTCGTGCTTGAAGAGCTCCGGCATCTTCAGCACGCCCGCCGCCAGGATCACCGGCGTGGCCAGCAGGAAGGCGAAGCGGGCGGCATCCTCGTGGCGCATGCCCTTGAACAGGCCCGCGACGATGGTGCTGCCGGACCGGCTGATACCGGGGAAGAGGGCGGCGATCTGCGCGGCGCCGATCAGGGTGGCGTCGCGCATGCCGAGGCGGGACAGCCGGACATCGGAGGCGCGGGCCGGGTCGGTCATGGGGAGCACGACGGTGTCCTCCATGGAGAGGTCGCCGGTGCGGCCGGTGGGGCTGGCGAGCTGGAACTCGGGTTCGTGTTCACGCTTGCGCATGAGCTCGGCCGACAGCAGCACGAAGCCGTTGATCGCCAGGAAGATCGATGTCGGAACGGGCGTGCCGAGATAGTTGCGGACCGCCTTCTCCAGCAGCAGGCCGGCCAGGCCGACCGGAATTGTGGCGATCACCAGCAATACGCCCAATCTCGCTTCGGGCGTTCGTATTTGGCGTGTCAGCACCACATCCCACAGCCCCTGAACGATGCGTACCCAGTCCCGCCAGAAGAAGATCACCAGGGCAAGCGCGGTGGCGACGTGCATGGCCACCAGCAGCGCCAGATACGGGGAGTCCTTGGCGGACATGCTCAGATCGTCGGCCCATTTACCGCCTACCCAGGCGGGCAGCAGGATGCTGTGGCCCAGGCTGGATACCGGGAAGAGCTCACTCACCCCCTGGAGCGCGCCGACGATGATCGATTCCAGGTAACTGATGGCCATTCGAATTCCTGTCGGGGGCGGTGCGGGGATCCGAACACCCCGGGCCGATACACGGGCATTGTGTGATCGCACCGGGGCAGCTCGCTTGGCGAGGCTACTCGATGCCGTGTCGGCGTGCGCACACGTGGTGGATCGGCGGAGGATGCGGCAGGATGAGAACGATCGGTATACCGGCGATGGGCGGGAGACGGAAATGCGAGCGGAACTCACCGAGTGGATGTCGCGGGGGAGCTACTTCGACTTCGACGGGCATCGGATCTTCTACATCCGAGAGGGGAAGGGACCGACGCTGCTATTGATCCACGGCTATCCCTTCAACTCCTACGACTGGCATCGCATCTGGCCGGACCTGACCGCCCACTACGACGTCATCGCGCCCGACATGCTCGGGATGGGCTTCTCCGACAAGCCCATTCGCCACCACTACAGCGTGCTCGAGCACGCCGATATGCACGAGGCGCTGCTGCGACGGCTCGGCATCGGCGAAACCCTGCTGCTGGCACACGATCTCGGCGTGAGCGTGGCGCAGGAGCTGCTGGCCCGCCGCCTCGACGGCACCGCGGCGGCCGACATCCGGGCCGTGGTGTTCCTCAACGGCGGTCTGTTCGTGGAGGCGTATCGCCCGCGCCTGGTGCAGAAACTGCTGGGCACACCCCTCGGCCATCTGGTGGGCCCGCTCATGACCGGCGGGGTCATCGCGCCCGCGGTGCGCGAGGTGTTCGGCCCGGACACCAAGCCCACCGCCGACGAGATGCGGACACTGCAGGAGGTGCTGTTCTACGGCAACGGCCGCTTCGTCAATCATCTGGTCGGTCGCTTCGTGGCCGAGCGCACCACCTACCGCGACCGCTGGGTCGAACCGCTGCTGCGCAAGGAGATTCCGATGCGGCTGATCAACGGCCCGCTCGACCCGAACTCCGGTGCGCACATGGTGGCCCGCTACCGCGAACTGGTCGCCGACCCGGATGTGGTGAGCCTGGACCGGATCGGGCACTGGCCGCAGCTCGAAGACCCCGCGGGGGTATTCAATGCGGCGCACGCATTCCTGCGCGCCGCGAATTCGGCCTAGACGCAATCCATTTGCGCGACGCGGAGCCCGGCTGCGTGGAATACTTCCGCGATATGCAGTACAGGGGATTCGACAATCCCGACGCCGGCGAGGATCCCGAGTTAGCTCAGGCCCGCATCTTCCTGGACGAATTGGAAAGGCATGTAGTCAAACTGACCCGGCGATTGCAGACCGCACCCACCCTCGAAGCCCGGCAGTCGATCAGTGCCGAACTCTCCACGGTGCGCCGGTATGTGGATCGCATTCACCACAGATTCCCGGGAATTGCCGTCGCGAATCCATTTCGCGGCTCACCACCCGGAGCCCCCGCGCTCTAGGCCGGCTACCGGGCCGGATTCGATTGCGGCTCAGCCGGTAGGCCTCGATCGCCGCTCACCGGGCCAGGTGTGCGCGCCAGCGTTCGGCGGAGCGGACCATATCCAGGCCCACCCGCTCGAGATACTCGCTCATGCCCAGCAGCCGCACCCCGGCGGGCGTGGCCGAACCCAGTGCGCCGGCGCCGTCGCGTGCCGTGGCGGCCAGCCGCTCATTCGTGCGCGCACCGGCGAGAGTAGCTCGGTACCAGGCGGATTCGTCGATCACATAGCGGTCGCGACGACTGCCCGGATCCCGGTTCCGCCGGATCAGCGCCTGCTCCTGCAGGTAGCCCACGGCCGCGGACACCGTCGCGGGACTCACCCGCAGCCGGGCCACCAGCTCGGCGGCGGTGAGGCTGCCCGAATCCGCGGCGTACAGGCGGGCCAGCACCGCCGACGCCATGCGCGGCATGCCGGACTGCGCGAACAGCGCCGCGAACTGGGCGCTGAAATCGGCCAGCAACACCGGGTTGCGGCCGTATTCATCGACGACAGCGGCCTTTTCGACGGGTCTGGGCCGGGATGCGCGACGGCGTGAGCGCACCACGGTGGCGGCCTGCGCCAGATCGGCGCGATAGCGACCGGGCCCGCCATTGCGGGTCACCTCGCGGCTCACGGTGGACGTCGGCCGTTCGAGGCGGCGGGCGATCTCGGCATAGCCGAGCCCATGGGCCAGCCCCGCGGCGATGAGACGGCGATCCTCCTGGCTGAGTCTTCCTCCGGGCATCGGAGCGGCTCCTTCATCAGATGCCGCCGAGGCGGCGCGGCTCACCCTATTGCAACACACCACGTGCGGAATCGGCCTGGGATATGGTCGCGTTGGGACACGAATTCCCTTGTGACACAGTCGTTATCCTGTGCATGACGGCCTCTCCTCATTGCCATCGTTGTGAACGCAACGTAGCGTTCGCCCTCATTCGAACGAGCCACCCGGGGGCGAACGGCGGACGAGGACAGCCGATTCAGAGCCCGGTCAGATCGGCGATCACGCTGAAGTCCATGACATCCGTCCCCGCCAGGTACACCGGCTGGGTCGTGTGCGCCCCGCGCACGCGCACCTCACCGCGCGGACCCCCGTAACTCACCCGCGCCGCTTCGCGCTCGATGACCCGCACATCCAGGCTGCGCGCCGCCTCCGCCAGCGAGGCGAACAGCAGCAGGCCCTCGTAGCAGGATTCGCCGATATTGTTCAGCGCCGGGGCCAGTTGCCCGAAGCGGGCCGTGTAACGGCCGCCGAACGCCATACCCTCGCGCGACACCAGACTCTCGAAATAGCCACAGGCCGTGAACAATCCGCGCGCGCTCTCCGGACCGCCCGCGTACAGCACGTCCTCGCCGATCATCATGCTCAGCCGCAGCCGCCCGTCGTCCAGCCCGGCCGCCGCGAACGCCTGATTGAAGGCCGCGCAGTCCGCGCCGACCATGAACACCAGCACCCCCTGCGCGGGCGAGCGCCGGATCAGGTTCAGGGCGGCGGTGAAATCGCGGCCGCCCAGCGGGACGAACACCTCGCCGACCACGTCGATATCGGTGCTGCGCACGAATTCCCATGTTGCCCTGGATGTTTCACGCGGCCACACGTAGTCGTTGCCGACGACGCACCAGCGCCGCACCCCCAGTTCGGAGCGGAACCAGCGCAGCGCGGGGAACAATTGCTGGTCGGGCGTCTCCCCCACCATGTAGACGCCGTCGGAATCCTCGCCGCCCTCGTAGAAGGTGGTGTAGACGTAGGGCACCCGGCCCGCGGTGTGCGGCGTGATCACCTTGCGGGCATTGGACAGGTGCCAGCCGACCACCCCGTCGATCATGCCCAGGCTCACCATCCGGTCGATCTGCGCGGCCAGCACCGGCAGCGGCGCACCGGCGTCCACCGGGTGCAGCCGGACCGGCCGGCCCAGAATGCCGCCGACGGCATTGATGTCCTCCACGGCGAGCGTCGCACAGGCTTCACAGGACGGCCCGAAGATGCCCGCGGGACCGCTCAGCGGCACCACCAGCGCGAGGTCCACCGTGGCCCGGCGCGACCGGAAATCCCGTCGCGTCATCGAATATCACCACCGTCATCGCTGCCTGCGTCCGCCCGGTACGGGGCGGTACATGCCGAAGAGGCACGATAGTACCGTTTCGCCGCGAACCGGGAAATCACTACAGCCCGGCCCCGCCCTATAGTGGCCCCGGTGAACAGTCCTGACGCGCGCGAGCTGATCCTGCTCGCCGGTGAGCGCACCATCGCCGAACGCGGACCGGACGCGGCCCTGCGCGATATCGCGGTGGCGGCGGGACAGCGCAACAACTCCGCGGTGCACTACCACTTCGGTTCCCGGGACGGGCTCATCGCGGCCATCATCGAACGGCATCAACCGGCACTGGAATCCCGGCGCACCGAACTGCTGGCCGAGCACGAGGCCGCGGGCGCGCCGGACAGCGTGGCCGCGCTGGTCGCCATTCTGGTGCGGCCCATGTTCGACGTGCCCTACGCCGAGGGGTCGACGCACTACGCGCGATTTCTCGAGCAGGCGCGCGCGCATCCCGCCGTGACCGGACCGAACCTGCACGAGAAGCGCTGGGCCGCAACACGAGTCCTGGTCGCGCGGCTCTACCGCGCCATGCCCGACAGTACCCCGGCGCAACGCCGATACCGGCTGCAGGCCATGACCACCGTCATGTTCGCCCTGCTCGCCGACTACGAACGCCAGGACCTGCCCACCGCGGCCGAGCGCGCCGACGCCCGCGACAGCATCATCGCCATGATCGTCGGGCTACTGACCGAACCGGTCGGTCAGGACGCCGCGGTCCGGGCATCCGGGTCGAAGCCGCCGGGAATCTCGTAGACCATCCCGCTGAAGGTGATGCCGAACAGCCGCCCGGCCGAGAAGCCGTGGCCGCCACGGCCGTACTGCACCTCACTGGTCAGCTGCGGTCCGGAGCCGAGCACGCAGTATCGCCCCGGCGCGTCGATACGGACCACCTGACCGGACGAATTGAACGGCAGCACAGGGCGTTCCAGCGAATCCAGCGTCAGCCCGTCGGGCGCGGCGAGCAGATCACCGCCGGACAGGTCCAGTAGCGACTGCGGGGCCCACGGGGCATTGGTGGGAATCCGGCTCACGCCCGGGTTCACGAAGGTGCGCGACACGTAGAGGTACGAGTCGTCCTGGTCGAGCACCGCGCCATTGGCACTGGGGAAGCTCGCCCAGTTCGGCTGCACCACACGGTTCGGGTACACCTTGCCCACCAGGGAACCGAAATCATTGGTGGCATAGACGGTTCCGTCGTGCGCCACGTCCATGCCGTCGGCCGCCGAGAGGCCCGTCGCGAAGGGAGCCACCGCCCCGATGTCCGGGTCGACGGTGACGATCCCGGCCTGCCGCAACGCATCACCCACGAACACCCGGGGATCCGCGCCGTAGCCGACCAGCAGCCGGCCGTCCGGCAGCCAGGCCAGCGCGCCCGCGCCGCCACTGGGCACCTTGGCGATCGGCACCGCCGGCGCACCCGGCGCGTCGATGCGGAAGACCTGCCCGCTGACCAGATCGGTGACGAACGCCCGCCCGGCGGGGTCGATGGTCAGCCCCTCGAGCGCCGCGCCCGGCAACGAGGCCACCACCGCGGTCGGCTGTCCCGCGCCGGGACAGACCGGCGCGGCTGAGGCCGGCGCCGCGGCGAAAGACGACAGCGCCGCGCAGGCGAGCATCGCGCAGGCGAGCGCAGCGGATTTCCTGATCCCCATGTCGTACCTCGTCCATGTCGGCCGGTAAATCCCTGCATCGTATGACGTATCAGGAGCCCGAAGGGTTCAATTGTGGCCGTGCTCGGGATTTCGATTCGCCCCACTCGCCACTTCCGTCGCCTCGCCGCCGGTCTCGCGCTGGCAACCTCCTGGACTTTCGTCCATATGTCCGTGATTCACGCGGATACTGTTGCAGCACAACCACTTCCAGCGACCGTCCCGAGTATTCGGCATTGGACGCCGACCGGACCGGATAAGCCCGGATTCGTTCTCGGCTCCGAATCCCGCATTATCGCCGACGCCGGCTCCACCGAAATCGCGGAACACCTTGCCGAGGACCTGATCCGGGCCGGAAAACCGATTTCCCTGGCCGACGGTAGCGACCGGCCGGGCGATATCGTGCTGCGCACAGGCGATATCGACGACCCGGCCGCGGAGTCGTATCGCATCGCCGTCACCGATCGGCTCACCATTACCGCCGACAGCCAGACCGGCATCGTGCACGGCACCCAGGCCGCCCTGCAATGGCTGCGGCAGACCAGCACCCTGCCCGGCGGCGTCGCCGAGGACCGGCCGGACTACAGCGAGCGCGGGCTCATGCTCGACACCGGGCGCGAGTTCTTTCCCGTCGACTGGGTGAAGGCCCGCATCCGCGACGCCGCGTACCTCCGGATGAACCTGGTGCAGCTGCACCTGTCGGACTCGCAGGGCTTCCGGCTGGCGAGCGTCATGCACCCGGAGATCACCTCGCCCGAGCACTACAGCGCCGACGATATTCGCGAACTCGTCTCCTATGCACGATCTTTCGATATCGATATCGTGCCCGAAATCGACATGCCCAGCCACATGAACGCCATCCTGGCCCAGCATCAGGACCTGGTCCTGCGCCCGGCCCGCACCACACCGCAGGACGCGGTGCTGGACAGCGTGATCGGCGGCGGTGCCGGCGGCAAGATCGATCTCACCAATCCCGGTGCCCGCCGGTTGATCAGCGACATTCTGCACGAGTTCGTACCTCTGCTCCCGGGGCGCTACTGGCACCTGGGCTGTGACGAGTACATTTCCGACTACACGCGCTATCCCCAGCTGGGTGACTACGCCACACGGACGTTCGGCCCGGGAGCCGCACCCGGCGATATCCTCATCGACTTCGCCAACTGGGCCGCGGATCTCGTCGAATCGCTCGGCAAGACGCCGCGGGTCTGGAACGACGGCTTCGACCATCCGGGTGTCCTGACACCGAAACCCGAACTGGTGGTGCAGTACTGGTCGGCCGGCGCCGGTGGGCTGCCGTGGCTGCCCGGCGGTCGCACACCCGCCGACTTCACCCGGGACGGGCATCCCGTCCTCAATGCGGCCTTCACGCCCACGTACTTCACGACCGGCGGGCCGGCCGCGGCGCTCAACGCTCCGCCGGAACTGCTGTGGGCCTGGGACCCGGGGCTTTTCGTGAACGGGCAGCGGCTGCCCGATTCCGATCGCCCGCTGTTGCGTGGCTCCATGCTCTTCCTCTGGTGCGATGATCCTGCCGCCCTGACTCCGGAGCAGATCGTCGCTCCGCTGCGGGCCCGGCTGCCGGTCATGGCCCAGCAGTTGTGGGCGGGCACCGGCGGGATCGGGTATCCGGACTTCCTCGGCCGCGCGTCCGCGGTCGGGTGGCCCTGATCAGAAGCGTCTGGCGCCGGCCATCGGCATGGTGGTCAGTGGTGAGACCTTCACGCCGGAACCGTAATCGCTGGCGTGGATGACCTTTCCGTCACCGAGATACAGAGCGGAATGGCCGCCGCCGTAATAGGAGACCAGATCACCCGGCTGCAGGTCGTCCACCGACACCGGCGTTCCGGCGGCCAGCTGTGAATAACTGGTGCGCGGCACTTCGACTCCGGCCTCACGATACGACCACTGCACCAAACCCGAGCAGTCGAAGGTGTCCGGGCCATCGCCCCCCATGGCGTAGGTCGCGCCGAGCTTGGTGCGGGCGGCCTCCACGGCGCGTTCGCCGACGGTCTTCTTCGGCATGGCCGCGGGTACCGGCGCGCGGGGCGCCGCGGGATCGGTCACGCCGGGGATTCCGACCAGCGGGGGCAGGCTGCTCGGCACTGCGAAGGTGCCGAGACCGGCCACCACCACCGAGCGGGATTCCGGAGCTGGCATGACGGGGTACAGCGGAACGGGCGAAAGCGCCTGGACCGGAATCTGATCCGGTACGGGGTCGGCCGGGGCGATAGTGATATGTCCCGGAATCCCGACCATGCGCGAGGCATCCGCCCAGCCGACAGCGGAGGTCTCGCCGACCGCGGGCAGCGGCGCGATATCCACACTCGGCGGCAAGATATCCACACTCGGCAGCGTGACATCCACACTCGGCACTGAAGGGAGGCCGAACGGGGTCGCGATCTCGGTGGGAATCTCGATCTGCCCGATACCGGGGACCGAGACCGGCGCTGCGTGCGCCTGGCCCGCTGTGAACAGCAGGGCCGCTCCGACGGCTGCCGCGCCGAGGACTCCTGTCGCCAGGGCCCGCACGCTCAGCCGCGGTAGCATTCGAACCTTCTGTCTATCACCGTTGGTTTCCATGAGCGGTCGTCCTCCGATCAAGCCGTGAAAGCTATACGGTTTCCGTCCATCACACTCGAACTCTTCGGTCCTGCAGCAGATCCGAGAGTGCATATTTCGCCCGAATTGCACAGGGTGCAACAAGTGACGTGCGTGTTATCGATAACGAAACAGTAACCATTGACGGCTGTGTCCAATTGGACACAGCCGATTTTCATCGAATTCGACGACATCGCGCGAGCCTTCACTGGCCTGGACGCGCGCCCGTGTGAGACTGATCGACGGAAAAACAGCCCTCCCCATCATCAGGAGGATGATCGATGACCAAATCCGGTGCGCTACCGAATCTTCCCGAGCCCCTGGTTGTCACACTGGGGAATCTCAAAGGCGGCGTGGGTAAAACGACCTCCGCCTTCTTCCTCGCCTCGTATTTCGCCACGGTGCACGAACTTCGGGTACTCGTGATCGACGCCGACCCGCTCAGCCAGACCGGTTACTCCTGGTATCGGCGGCTACAACGGGCCGAGGTCGGCATTCCCTTCGAATTGCTCGCCTTCCCGTCCCGGCACGTGAACGACTGCATCACCGACAATTCCGCGAATTACGACGTGATCATCGTCGACGCCGGCGGCGAATCGGCCGACATCTTCAAGGCCGCCGTCACGGTGAGCGATGAGCTCGTTCTCGTCACCAGCGTCAGCCCGTCGGAGGTCAAACGCGTGCCCAGTACCTATCGCGCCGCGGAAGAGGCGGCCGCCGAACACGAAAAGGCCATTCGGGTGCGGGTGCTCATGACCAAGGTGCCGGTCACCATGAAGAACGGCGTCAATGTCTCCACCGAATACCGCACGCAGCGCGCCAATCTGGAGGACGCCGAATACGACGTATTCGAATCCTATGTGAGCGCCTGGAAGTGGTACCGCGAAGCCGCCGACGGCGAAGTCGGCGACGGCGCCGAGAATCCGATCGAGGATCTCGGCGAATACCGTGCCGTCGGTGACGAATTGATACAGCCCTATCTGGAGGCCGCGCAGTCCACCCGCATGCCGGCGGAGGTGTCGGCCTGATGCCGCCCCAGCGCCGCAAGAGTTCCATCGGCGGGGGCCTGGGCCGTAACCCGCTCTCCGACGAGGCCGAGCACACTCCCCCGGTCTCGCCGCTGCGCGACGCCAAATGGCCGCGGACCCCGAAGCTGTCCCAGGCCGCGACCACGGTACTCATGGCCCCGGCCAAACCCGCACAGCCGGAGGCGGACTCGGCGATATCGGCACCGGAACCAGCGCAGTCGACACCGGCTCCGGAGCCGGCCGCACCCGCCCCGCCACAGCCCGAACCGGTGGCGACCGCACCCGAACCGGTTGCCGCCCCGGCCGCTTCGGCACCGTCCGGACCCGCGCCGGTCCGGGCGGCCGCCCCGCCGGAGGTCGAGTCCGCGCCGAGCGTGCTCGATCTGCCGCTGCCCAGTGCGGGTGGCGAGGGACCGCTCAGCCGGACCGAATCCGATCAGCTCGAGCTCTGCGAGTCCTCCATCGACGCGCTGCGGGTGGCCTTCTGGACCGCCGGGCGCGCCCTGCAGATCGTGCGCGACGGGCGGCTCTACCGCGCTGATCACGCGACCTTCGACGAGTACGTCGAGAAGCGGTGGGACATGCAGCGGTCCTACGCGCACAAGCTGATCCGGGCCTGGCCGCTGGCCTCCCGCCTGCACCCGCTCGCGCCCGCCATCAACGAGGGACAGATCCGCGAGCTGCTGCCGGTGGCCGCGGCCCACGGCGAGGACGCGGCGGTCACCGTCTACACCACGCTGGCCGCCGACGTGAGGGTCACCGCGGGCAAACTGCGCGAAGCGGTCGCGGTGCTGCCCGACGACTACGACGAGAGCACGGTGGTGCAGCGGCTGCGGGCGTGGCTGCGCGGCGACCTCATCGAGGAGCAGACGCAGACACCCGATCTGTTCAGCTCGGTGGAGTCGCGCCTCACCGCGCTCACCCAGAAGGTGGTCAAGGGCTCCACCGACCATCCGGTCGCGGCCCGCGAATTCGCGGCCAAACTGCGGACGCTGGCCGAACTCATCGAGCGCCAGATTCCGCTTGCCGGGCGAATGCCCGACACCGAATAGCCTTACTCCGCAGCGTCACAGCGCTACTCCGCAGCATCGAAAGGGCCCGGCCGAGTGCCGGGCCTTTTCGATGTCCGCGCTCGCCGCCGCGAATTCGATAGGAATGGGGTCTTTCTGAAATAGCAAAAACCTATCAACGCGGACTTTGGCCACACGGCACGACTTTGCCCACACAGCGAAAAGGCCCCCCGATCGCTCGGGGAGCCCTCGCACTGTGTCCGGTAGGTTATTCGCCCACCGCGTGGCGTTCGCGGGCGCCGGCGGCGCGCTGGCGGGTGGCACGGGCGGCCGCAGCGTCGAACAGCTCCAGGTGCTCGAACAGCGGGTCCTCGTCATCGGATTCGACCAGGACCGCCCGGCGCAGCTGGGTACGGGTCTGCTCGCGATCCGGGCGCGGGCGTTCGCGGCGGCGCGACTCCTCCTCGTCGTCCTCGGCGCGCTTGCGGGCCAGGCGGGCGGCGCGGCGGCGGCGGATGTCCTCCTCGATGCGGACCTGTCTGCGTAGGTAACCCAGGTACGCCACCAGGACCGCGCCGGACAGGGCGCACAGCCACCACAGCACCGGCGAGACGGCGAGACCGGCGGCAGCCACGACCAGGGTGGACAGCACCAGGCCGAGCACGGCGCGCTGACGGAAGGTGTACCGGGCCGCCCGGGCGGCGGCGTCGGCCTCGGGATCGAAACCGCCGCGGCCGCGGCGGGACGGCACGAAATCCGCGTCCTCGTCCTCGTCCTCGGATTCGGGCTCCGGTTCCGGTGCCGGATCGGGCTCGCGCAGCGCGGGGGTGCGGGCGCGCTGGGGCGCTTCCTGCCGTTCTGCGCGCTCGGCCTCGCGGTCGGCGTCGTCTGCCACCGCCCCATCGTTCTCGGATTCGCCCTCGGCCGTGGCGGTTTCGGGGAGCGTCTCGGACTCGGCCGGCTCGGACTCGGATTCGGCCGCGATCTCCGCCGCCTCGACACCGTCGGCCGAATCCCCCTCGGGCCCGGGCACTTCGGTGGGCGGCGTCTGCGCTTCGGCGATGGGCGCAGCCTCGGTGTCGACTTCCTTCTCGTCCGATGCAGCTGCGTCGTCCGATCTGGTCATCCGATCCTCCGGATCCTCGCTCGGGTGCTGAAGCTTTCTGCGAACCGGCACGTAGTCCGGGTCGGTGTCATGTCCGGTCGCCGGACCTTTCCTGGTGCGCTGTGCGGCACCACCGCGATGCAGGATCCGCGTGGAGAGCGCGGCGTCGGTGTGCTGCCGGATACGGGGATGACGGTTGGCCAGCATCGGAAACAGGACGAAGACCCAGAGCACCACCAAACCGATCCACAAGATCGAATTCGGCATTGCCGTCACACCTCCGTCCCGCCCAGCTCATAGTCCCTTCGACGTGCACCGCAGCGCCAACCGGTGGGTACACAGACGCACCACCGGCGTCCGTAGGTTAATTCCACACCGGGGTAATTCCCCACAGGCGCGCCGACCACACAGGTAACACTAGTAACAGCCAACCCCTCGGTCGTTCTCCGGGTCGGGCCCCGGAAACCCGATTCGGCGGGGCAATTCTGGTGAGCCGCAGGCAGAGGCGGTAATCGGGCCGCCGAAATACACAGCGAGTTATCAGGCTCTGGTGGCGCGTCCGGCGCGAATCAGCCTGTCCACCACCGTTCCTGAGACCTCTTCGACCGTCATGCCGACCAGCAGGTGATCGCGCCAGGCCCCGTCGACATCCAGGTAGCGCTCCAGCAGGCCCTCCTCGCGGAAGCCGACATTGCGCAGAACCGCCTGGCTCGCAAGGTTTTCCGGCCGCACCGTGGCCTCCACCCGATGCAGGCCCACCTCACCGAAGCAGTGGTCCAGCCCCAGCGCCAGCGCCGCGGTGGCCACGCCCTGCCCGCTCAGCTCGCTCGACACCCAGTAGCCGATCCACGCCGAACGCAATGCGCCGCGCACGATATTGCCCACCGTGAGCTGCCCGCTGAACACGCCGTCGACCTCGATGACCAACGGGATCATGGCGCCGCGCCGGGCCTCGGCCTTCAGCGCCGACCACAGCGCGGGCCAGTTGCTCGAGTGGTTGCGCGCCTCCCACGGGCCGCGGCCGGTCGGCTCCCACTTCTCCAGATAGTCCCTGTCCCGGATACGAATCCGGCTCCAGGCGGAGGCATCACGCAAACGGATCGGACGCAGGGTGACGATGCCCGCCGCGACCCGCACCGGCCCCAGATGCGCCGGCCAGCCCGGATGCTGGGCGGTCCGGAAGACATTCACGCTGTGCCCATTCGACATGCTCGGGGGCCCTCCGTGGTTACGCTCGCAAGCGCAGGGTGGTGGAGCGACGCCTGCGGGCCATGACCGATCATGTCGGGCCTCACCCTCGCTGCGCAAGGAACGCGACCTGCACCTCGTCACCGGTGCGCACCTCGGTGACCTCGGGATCGATCACGATCAGGCTGTTGGCCTCCGCCATGGTCGCCAGCAGATGCGAGGACGCGCCGTTCGGGCCGCCCAGCGGCTGCACCAGGTAGTCGCCGGTCTGCTCGTCGCGCATGAGCTGTGCGCGCAGATACCCGCGCCGGCCCGGAATCGAGGCGATCGGCAGGATGGTGCGCGCCCGCACCATGCGCCGCATGGGATGGCGGCGGCCCAGCGCGATCCGGATCAACGGACGCACCATGACCTCGAAAACCACCAGCGCGCCAACCGGATTCGACGGCAGCAGGAAGGTCGGCACCTCGTCGCGGCCCAGCAGGCCGAAACCCTGCACCGAGCCCGGATGCATGCCCACCCGGGTGATCTCCAGCTCGCCCAGGCCCTCGAGGGCCTCGCGCACCTGCTCCGACGCCCAGCCGCCGACCGCGCCCGCGATCACGACCACCTCGGAGCGAACCAGCTGGCCCTCCACCACATCTCGCAGCCGCTTGGGATCGGCGCTGACGATGCCGACCCGGTTCACGTCCGCACCCGCGTCGCGCGCGGCGGCGGCCAGCGCGTAGGAGTTCACGTCATAGACCTGGCCCGGTCCGGGGGTACGGTCGATGTCGACCAGCTCGCCGCCGACCGACAGCACCGACAGCCGCGGCCGCGGATGCACCAGCACCTTGTCCTTGCCCACCGCGGCCAGCAGACCCACCTGGGCCGGGCCGATGATGGTGCCCGCACGCACGGCCAGATCGCCGGGCTGCACATCGTCGCCGATGCGGCGCACGTAGTCACCGGAGCGCACCGACTCGAAGACCTTCACCCGGGCCCGGCCGCCGTCGGTGTTCTCCAGCGGCAGCACGGCATCGGCGAGGGTGGGCAGCGGCGCGCCGGTGTCCACGCGCACGGTCTGGCGCGGCTGCAGCCGGATCGGCTGCCGCGAGCCGGCGGCCACCTCACCCACCACCGGCAGGCTCAGGTGCACCGAATTACCGTCCTCGTCACGGATATTCGCGCCCGCGCCGGCCACATCCACACTGCGCACGGCGTATCCGTCGATGGCGGCCTGATCGAAGCCCGGCAGTGGACGTTCGGTCACCACGTCCTCGGCACACAGCAGTCCCTGGGCCTCGCTGATCGCGACCCGGACCGGCCGCGGGGCCACGGCCGCAGCGGTCACCTTGATCTGCTGATCCTCAACCGAGCGCATGCCGCCCTTCCGTTGTCTCGCCCGCCGCCGTCGACGTGTCGCCCGCCGGGCCGCCCACGCGACCCCGGCGCCTGTCCTTCACTTCTGCCCGTTGCGGCTATTCGTACGAGGTCAGCTGGGGATTCCAGCCGGACCCGAGCCGCTGCTCGAGCCACTCCCGCAGGGCGGGACCGTATTCCTCGCGTTCCAGAGCGAAATCGACCGCTGCTCGAAGATAACCGCCCGGGTTCCCCAGATCGTGTCGCGACCCACGATGCACCACGACGTGTACCGGGTGACCCTCGGCGATCAGCAGCGCGATGGCGTCGGTCAGTTGCAGCTCACCGCCCGCGCCGGGGGCGATGCGGCGCAGCGCGTCGAAGATGGCGCGGTCCAACAGGTATCGCCCGGCCGCGGTGAAGGTGGACGGGGCGTCGGCGATGGCGGGCTTCTCCACCATGCCGTTGACCTTGAGCACGTCCTGCGGGCCGCCGGGCAGCTCCTCGACGTCGAAAACGCCGTAGGCACTGACCTCTTCCTTCGGTACGTCGATGGCGCACAGCACCGAGCCGCCGTAGGTGCTGCGCACCTTGGCCATCAGCTCGAGTACGCCGCCGGGCAGCACCAGGTCGTCGGGCAGCAGCACCGCGATGGCGGACTCGTCGGCGTCGAGCACCGATTCCGCCTGTGCCACCGCGTGACCCAGGCCCAGCGGCTCCTCCTGCACCACCGAGGTCACGTCCAGCAGCGCGGGCGCCTTGCGCACCTTCTCCAGCAGATGGAACTTGCCGCGCTCGGCCAGGGTGCTCTCCAGCACCAGGTCCTCGACGAAATGTGCGACCACACCGTCTTTTCCGGGCGAGGTCACGATCACCAGCCGATTGGCGCCGGACTCCGCGGCCTCGGCGGCGACCAATTCGATGCCCGGGGTGTCGACCACCGGCAGCAACTCCTTGGGCACCGTCTTGGTCGCGGGCAGGAACCTTGTGCCGAGCCCCGCCGCGGGAACCACCGCGGTACGGAAGCACGACTCGGCTGCGCCGCCGTTCGACGACTCGGCTCCGCCGCCATTAGCTGTCATGAATTCACCCTATCCATCCGTCACACGCCCGAGACCGGCTCAGGGCCGCCTCGATATCCCCGAGAGCCTAAGGGGCGGGAGCGTCGGGAGCGCACCGAACGCCGGACCGGAGCGGAACTGGCAGACCGACCTGTTCATTTCATTTCAAGTTCGCCGCACTGTGACCTCTCACGTACCCAACGGTTGTTAGCTGACACCTATGACCGATCGTGAGGATTCCCACAGCCCCGATTCCACCTCGGACAACCCCGCCGCGAACTCGCCCGACGCCGCGCGCGGGCTGAGCCGCCGCCGGCTGTTCGGCGCGTCCGCGGTGGCCGGGCTGGCCGGGCTCGCGGTCGGCGCCGGCGGAGCGGTCGCGCTGCGCGGCGGCGCATCGAACTCCGAGGCGTGGCCGCGCTCGGCCGAACTGGTGACCACCCCCGACCGCGCGGCCGCGCCCCGGGTCGCGGGCCTGCACCTGCAATTCGGATCCGACACCACCCGCGAAGTGGTGGTCAGCTGGCACACCACCGGATCGGTCACCAAGCCCACCGTGCGCTACGGCACCACCGACGCCGGCTTCGGCAAGAGCGTGCAGGCCGAGACCCGGACCTATCGGGATGCCAAGTCCGGCATCGAGATTCAGGCCCACCACGCCCGGATCACCGGCCTGTCCCCCGACACCGACTACGTGTACGCCGCCGGGCACGACGGCGCGCCGCCCGAACTCGGCACCATCCGCACCGCGCCCGCGGGCCGGGCCAAGTTCCGGTTCACCAGCTTCGGCGACCAGGGCACGCCCACCGTCGGCAAGATCGTCGACGGCAAGGCCCTCAACGACAACCTCGGCTCCCAGTACGCCGGCGACGTCACCTCGGCGGTGGAATCGCTGGCCCCGCTGTTCAACCTGGTCAACGGCGACCTCTGCTACGCCAATATCGCCACCGACCGCATCCGCACCTGGAACGACTGGTGGGCCAACAACTCTCGCTCCGCCCGCTACCGGCCCTGGATGCCCGCGCCCGGCAACCACGAGAACGAGCTCGGCAACGGGCCCATCGGATACCAGGCGTTCCAGACCTACTTCACCGTCCCGGACTCGGGTGGCGAGGACCACGCCAAGGGCCTGTGGTACTCGTTCACCGTCGGCGGCGTGCGGGTGATCGCGGTCGCCAATGACGACATCTGCCTGCAGGACGGCGGCAACTCCTATGTCAGGGGCTACTCGGGCGGCGCCCAGAAGCGTTGGCTGGAGGGCGAACTGGCCCGGGCGCGGGCCGACCGGGGCATCGACTGGGTGGTGGTGTTCATGCACCAGGTCGCCATTTCCTCGGCCGACAAGTTCAACGGCGCGGACCTGGGCATCCGGCAGGACTGGCTGCCCTTGTTCGACAAGTACCAGGTCGATCTCGTGCTGTGCGGGCACGAACACCATTACGAGCGTTCGCATCCGGTGCGCGGGGTGACCGGGTCCGAGACGCTGACCCCCAGGCCCGCGGACACGCGTAAGGACGTCGTCGACACCAGTAAGGGCACCGTGCACCTGGTGATCGGCGGCGGCGGCACCTCCGCGCCGTCGAATCAGCTGTTCTTCCCCGGCGACAAGTGCCGGGTCATCACCGCGGTCGGCGAGGTGGATCCGGCCACCGGCAAGAAGGCGCCGGTGTACGTCCTCGAGGACGCGCCCTGGTCGGCCTTCAAGGACGCCGAACACCCTTACGGTTTCTGCGCTTTCGACGTGGACCCGGGTCAGCCGGGCGGCAACACCACCATCACCGGCACCTACTACGCCCTCACCGGGCCGACCAGCGACCTGAAGGCCGTCGACACCTTCACCCTCACCCGGCCGCGCTCGGACCGCTGACCCGCCCGTCCTAGGGTGGAGGCGTGACCGACGAGCGGGACAAGCGCGCCTGGCGCGAGGAGATCCTCGCGCGGCGCAAGGCGCTGCCCGTCGCCGACCGGGAGCGCGAGGCGGCGGCACTGGCCGCCGCGGCCGGGGCGCTCGCCGACGCGGAGTGGGTGTGCGCCTACGTGCCCGTCGGCGGTGAGCCCGGCTCGCTCGCCATGCTCGACGCGCTGCGGGCCGCCGGGGCGCGGGTGCTGCTGCCGGTCACCGGCGAACCCGGTCCGCTGGAATGGGCCGAGTACACCGGTCCGGCGGGGCTGCGGCGCGGGCGCTTCGGACTCCGGGAACCGGAAGGCGCGCCGGTCACGAATGGGATCGCGAAGGCCGCGGCGATTCTGGTTCCGGCATTGGCGGTGGATCGCCGCGGGGTTCGATTGGGGCGCGGGGCCGGTTATTACGATCGAAGTCTGAGCGCCTGCCGCGCCGACGCGCGATTGATCGCGGTGGTGCGCGACGACGAACTCGTGGAGCGTTTGCCGGAAGAGCCGCACGACCACCGAATGGGGTGGGCACTGACCCCGCTCGGGGGCCTGCGACGGCTCGAAGATCGGGTCGGGAATTGACACCCGATTGGCAGCGTTGGCACTGCCAGCTGTAGAGTGCTAATTCGACGAAGAGCGTGGAGGTTTCCCGATGCCTACTTACTCGTATGCATGCACCGAGTGCGACAACAAGTTCGACATCGTGCAGTCCTTCTCCGATGACGCGCTGACCACCTGCGACCAGTGCAACGGCAAGCTCCGCAAGCTGTTCAACTCGGTCGGCATCGTCTTCAAGGGCAGCGGGTTCTACCGCACCGACAGCCGCAACGGATCGACCTCCTCCGAGCCGGCCAAGTCCTCGTCCACCTCCTCGGAGAGCTCCAGCTCCACGGCGTCGAGCTCCTCGACCTCGGCCGCGTCGACCAGCGGCTCCAGCACCTCCGCCGCCTGATCCGAGTTTCTCCACAGGCTTTTCGTTATCCACAGCCCGGGTTCCGCCCGGGCCTGTCGGTACCGGGGCGGCCGTACGCTGCCCCGCATGACGCGACCGTATCGAGCCATCCTGCAGGAATTCCGTAGCCGCCTGATCTGGGCGGACGCGGTGCTACTGCGCCGGGCCGGGGCGGTCGCGCTGCTCGTTCTGGCGGGGTTTCTGGCCGTGCGCGCCGACCCCGCGGCCGGACACACCCAGGTCCTGGTCGCCACCCGGGATCTGCCACCCGGACAGGTACTGGGCGACGGCGATGTGCGGGTCGCGGCACGGGAGACGGCGACCCTGCCCGCCGGCACCGTGCGGGAGGCCGCCCGGCTGCGCGGAGCCACCCTGGCGGGCGCGCTGGCGGCGGGTGAGATCGTCACCGAGGTCCGGGTGGTGGGGCCGCGGCTGGCGGCGGTGGCAGCGCAGTCCGCCGATGCGCGCATCGTCCCGATTCGTTTGGCGGACAATGCCGTTGCCGAAATCCTGCGGGCCGGGGACCGGGTGGACGTGGTGGCCGGCGAGGACTCGGGCGGGGGCGGCCGGCCCGCGCGGCTGCTCGCGGCCGACGCGGCCGTGGTGCTGGTGTCGGGGACGGAGAACTCACGCGGGCGCACCGACCGGATCGTGCTGCTGGCATTGGATTCCCGGCGGGCCGCCGCGGTGGCCGCGGCCTCGCTGCGGACGGCACTCACCGTCGTGTTCCACTGAACCGGCCCGCGGGTGAACTAGCATCCCGTATACCCCCATTACTCTGCGTTCGATCCCTCAGGTAGAGGAGCTTCCGCAATGCTCAAGGGTTTCAAGGATTTCCTGATGCGCGGCAATGTCATCGACCTGGCGGTGGCCGTGGTCATGGGTACCGCCTTCGTCGCCATCGTCACCGCGTTCAGCGACGGCATCATCACCCCGCTGCTCGCCGCATTCGGCGGCACCAGCCAGCTCGGCCTGGGCTTCCAGCTGGTGGCCGACAAACCGGCGACCTATGTGGCCGTCGGCCCGATCATCACCGCGGCCATCAACTTCGTGATCATCGCGACGCTGCTCTACTTCGCCCTGGTGCTGCCGTACAGCAGGGCCAAGAAGCTGTGGGGCACCGCGGAGGACCCGGTCACCGACACCGAACTGCTGACCGAGATCCGGGACCTGCTGGCCACGCGCAGCGCCGGCGGCAAACACGAGATGTGAACGGGGACATAGCAATATCGGATCGGGATACAGCAAACGGGCCCGGCGCGAAAAGCGCCGGGCCCGTTGCCATTACCAGCTAGCGGGTTTTACCCCAGGCTGAAGGGCTGGCCCCACAGGGTGACCCAGCTGATGACGTTGTCGGTCTCGACCTCGACGCTCACGAAGGAGCGCGCCTGGGCGTAACCGGCACAGCCGTTCAGGCCGATGGTCTCATCCGACCAGGTCACCGAACCGTCGGTGCCCTTGAAGGCGTTGCGGGTCTTGTGGGCTTCCTTGCCGTAGTCGTCCGGCATTTCCAGGTCGAGGATGTAGAACGACTTGGCCTGGCCCGGACCCAGGGTCAGGTTGGCGCCGGTGTTGGCGCCGGCCTGCGGGGTGACATTGCCGGAGTTGTCCCAGCTGGCACCGCCGGTCGCGCCACCGTTGACGTTGCCGCCATCGATGGTGACCTGGCAGCCCACCACGTAACCCGGGTAGATCTTGCCGCCGGTGGCGGTGGTGTCACCGTCGATGTGGACCTGCGCCGACGCCGAGACCCAGGCGTTGCGGTGCACCGGGGTGGCACCCAGCGACGGGCTGATGTTGGCGGACTCGCCGACCAGCTTCACCGTGACAACGGTGCCGTCGGACAGAGTCTGGGTGATTTCGCCGCCCGGCAGCGGCACGAAGGTGTCGGCGTTCGCCGCACCGGTGGAGAGCAGGCCAAGGGCGGCGGTGGCAACGGCACCTACACCGGCCGCCCGCGCCACGGTCTTACGGATACTCATTTCTGTTGTCCCTCGTGGGTCGAATTCGCTTATGCGAGAAAGGATTTGGCGGGTCGAGACCACGGTCAGCCGATGCTGAACGGCTGTCCGTAGAGCGTGGTCTTCGAGTAGTCGTTGCCGATGATTTCGACGGTGGTGTACGCACGCGCCTGGGCGTACCCCGCGCAACCCTGAATCTGCATCTCCGCGTCCCGGTACTCGACCGAGTAGGTGCCGGACTTGGTGATGTCCTTGGAGTCGATCTGAACGAAGGCGACCTGGCCGGGGCCGAGGTTGACGCCGATGGAACCACCGACGCCCGCGCTGTTCAGGCTGACATTGCCGGAGATACCGGCGGAGATGGCGTCCTCACCGATGCTGATCTGGCAACCGACGATGTAGCCGGTGCTGATGATCGACGAACCATGGGTGGACGAATTGTTCGAACCCGGGCTGTTGGTCGGGCCGTTCCACGGACCGACGGTGCCATCCGGAGTGTCGACGACGGCGCTCGCGGCGCCGCTGACCCATACGACACGACCCGCGCCATTGGCGGCGAGCGACGGCGACACGATCGCGTGCTCACCGGTGCGGGTGATGGTGACGGTGCCCGCCGGGTTCACCTTCTGGCCGTCCGGCAACGGCACGAAGGTGTCGGCGTTAGCGGCACCAGTGGAAAAAAGGCCGAAGGCCACGGCCGCAGCCGCGCCGATGCCCGCAATGCGGGCAGCGGTACGCGCACCGTGGGTGCGGTTCTCGCTCATACTTCCCCTCATCAGGTTTCAAGCAGTTCAACCTCGACCACCGAGGTTGAAATGGGACCCTTCCGAATCCCCGGTTGAGTTTGTCGCCACATTGTTGCCACCGTGTTACTGGTCACAAATTCTTTTGGCGTAGCGACGCAGGGCACTTTACATCACAGGAGTGGGCTCTGAGACGTGAGCGAACAGAGTCGACCACTCGCCAACACAAACCCGCAGGTATGTCGAGAAAGTCGCGGATAGCAAAAGGGGCCCGGCGCTAATCGCACCGGGCCCCTTCGGAATCCGCTGAGCGGAAACTGATCAGCCGAGACTGAAGGGCTGACCCCACAGCGTGTAGGCGGTGATGACGTTGTCGGTCTCGACCTGGACCGCGACGAACGAGCGCGCCTGGGCGTAGCCGCCGCAGCCGCTCAGGTTGATGGTCTCGTCGGACCACGTCACCGAGCCGGAGTTGCCCTGGAACTTGTTGCGCAGATTGTGCGACTCCTGGCCGTAGTCGTCCGGCGCTTCCTCATCGAGCAGGTAGAACGCCTTCGACTGACCGGGGCCCAGGGTCAGGTTGCCACCGACGTTGGCGCCGGCGGACGGGCTGGAACCGTCGTAGTTGGCGCCCACGCTGGGGCCGCCACTGGCGCCGCCACCGGCGATGTTGACCTGACAGCCGACCACGTAACCGGGCACGATCTTGCCGCCGACAGAGCTGTTGGTGCCGGACAGCTGCACCTGCGCGCTGCCCGACACCCAGGCATTGCGGTGCAGCGGGGTGGCGCCCATGGACGGGTTGATGTTGGCGGACTCGCCGGTCATGGTGATGGTCACGACGGTGCCGTCGTCCATGGTCTCGGTGATGGAGCCGCCCGGCAGCGGCACGAAGGTGTCGGCATTGGCAGCGCCGGTCGAGAACAGGCCCAGGGCGGCGGTGGCGACAACGCCGACGCCGGCGGCCCGCGCCAAGGTCTTGCGAACGTTCATGATGAAATCCCTCTGGGGTCGAATTCGCTTACGCGAGAAATGAATCGAGTGGTCGACCACACGTCAGCCGAGGCTGAACGGCTGCCCGTAGAGGGTGGTCTTCGAGTAGTCGTTGCCGATGATCTCGACCACGGTGTAGGCGCGCGCCTGGGCGTAGCCCGCGCAGCCCTGCGCGTCGACCGGCACATCCTGGTAGTCGATCGAGTAGGTACCCGGCTTCAGGATGTCCTTGGAATTGATCTGAACGAAGGTGACCTGACCGGGGCCGAGGTTCAGGCCGATGGAGCCGCCCGCATTGGCGCCGGTGAGGCTCACGCCGCCGGAGACGCCGGCGGAGACGGCGGTGTCGGAGATGTTCACCTGGCAGCCGATGAGGTAGCCGGTGTTGATCTGCGACGCACCGTGGGTGGACGAGTTGTTGGAGCCCGAGCCGTTCTTGGGTCCGTTGTTCGGGCCGACGGTGCCGTCCGGGGTGGCGGTGACGTCGGCGACGGCCTTGCCCGAGAGCCAGGCGGTGCGACCCGCGCCGTTCGCCGACAGCGACGGCGAGATCACGGCGTGCTCGCCGACCCGGGAGATGGTGACGCCGGGTCCGACCTTCTGACCGTCCGGCAACGGCACGAAGGTGTCGGCGTTGGCGGCGCCGGTCGACAGGAGGCCGAAAGCCACGGAGGCCGCCGCGGCAACGCCCGCGACACGGGCGGCGCGACGCAAACCGGCGTTCCGGTTCTCGCTCATAGTTCCCTCATCAGTTTTCTTGCGGACAACCCCGACCACCGGGGCTGAAGAGGCCACTACGACACGAGATTCCGACAAAAGCAACGCTCGAGCACGCAACTCAAACTCGTTCGAGCCGCAGCTTTGGTGACCAGCGAGAGATATTAGCCACAGCAGCTACCAGATGGCAACAACCAAATAACGGACGTATCAAGTCAGATAACAAGAGGCATGGCAATTATCTGGCGAATGGCACCGTCAGACCGTGAACAGGCATGCGAGATCTACGGCGTATAGCCGGATATGAATACGTCGCGAGCGCGACTCGACCGCGATACGGCAGCAGGATCAGCCGTGATGTGGCGGAACTTGGGAGCGCAGCCAATCGTCGGAGGATCGGCCGGATTCGGGCTCGGGAGTGCGCTCGTCCGTGGTAGTGGACGGCAGCTCGTCACCGAAGATGCGCGCCAGCCGGGCGCGCTCGGCGGGTGTCAAACGACGAGACCCCGCCCGGCGCTCGGCCGGACGGGGTGGTTCCGAGGTCTCGGATGACCCGGAGGTCTCGGATGACTCGGAAGGCTGCTCGGCGTCGATCATTCCGACAGACCGGACAGTTCATCGATGACCCGGCTGGCCAGCGGGCCCAAGGTGGCCATGCCGTCGCGGATCGCGGCGCGCGAACCCGGCAGGTTCACCACCAGCGTGCTGCCGGAAACCCCGGCCAGACCGCGGGACAGCCCCGCGTCCAGCGAACCCGAGGCCAGCCCGGACGAACGCAGCGCCTCGCTGATGCCGGGCAGCACCCGGTCCAGCACCTCCTCGGTGGCCTCCGGGGTCACGTCACGCGGCGACATGCCGGTGCCGCCGACCGAGATGACCAGGTCGACACCACCGATCACCGCGGTATTGAGCGCATTGCGGATCTCCACCTCATCGGCCTGCACCGACACCGAGGCGTCCACCAGGAACCCGGCCTCGGTGAGTAGCTCGGTGACCAGCGGACCCAGCGAGTCCACCCCGCCATGGGCGGTTCGATCGTCGACGACCACGACAAGAGCACGGCCCGCGACAGCGGTATCGATTTCCATGGTGCTCACCGTAGCGCCCTTGTCCGACAACAGCTCCCAGCCCCCGTCACCGGTGACGCGAATCGCCGGGGTCGGTTCTCTACCGCTCTCGTGAATCATCATCGGCCGCCCTCCGCAGCTGCCTCGCCGAGGGTCACCTCGACGGTCTTGGGGTTCTTGCCCTGGTCGTCGGTGTAGGTCACCTTGACCTTGTCGCCGGGCCGGTGCGAGCGCACCCCGGCGATCAGCGAATTACCCGAATCCACAATCTGATCATCGATTTTCGTGATGATCGCGTTCTTCGGAATGCCGGCCTTGGCGGCCGGGCCGTCGGGCGACACGTCCATGACGCGCGCGCCGTTGACGTCGTCCTGCGCCCGCACGGTCACCCCGATCTGGGCGTAGGTGGCCTTGCCGTTCTTGATCAGCTCGTCGGCCACCCGGCGCGCGGTGTCCACCGGAATGGCGAAGCCGAGGCCGATGGAGCCGCTCTGCGCGCCCGCCGACTCGGCGGTGCCCATGGTCGCGATGGCGGTATTGATGCCGATCAGCTTGCCGGTCATATCGACCAGCGCGCCGCCGGAGTTGCCCGGGTTGATGGCCGCGTCGGTCTGGATGGCGTCGATGACGGTGCCCTGCGAGCCCGGCTCACCGCTGGTGGAGACCGGGCGGTTGAGCGAGGACACGATGCCGCTGGTCACGGTACCCGCCAGGCCCAGCGGCGAACCGATCGCCACCACGCCCTGGCCGACCTCCAGGTTCGCCGACTGGCCCAGGTCGATCGGCTGGAGACCGGTCTTGCCGGTGACCCGGATGACCGCGATGTCCGACACCGGATCCGCGCCCACCACGGTGGCCGGGGCGGTCGTGCCGTCGCTGAAGGCCACATCCATCTTGGCGTTCTGGCCCGCGCCGCTGACCACGTGGTTGTTGGTGAGGATCAGGCCGTCCGAGGACAGGATCACGCCCGACCCCTCACCCTCGGCCCGCGCGCCGGCGACCCGGATCATGACCACGCTGGGCAGCACCTTCTGCGCCACCGCCTGCACCGAACCTTCCGGCGCGGGCGCGGTCTTGCCATTGCCGACCGGCTGATCGAGCGCGTTGGTCACCGTGGAGCGGGTGTCGTTGTGGTGGGTGGCCAGCGCGCCGACCGCGCCGCCGATGCCGCCGCTGAGCAGCGCCAGCACCACCGCACCCGCGACCAGACCGGTGCGCCCGGATCGCTTGGGCGCGGGCGCGCCCGCGTAGGGCATCCCCAGCGCGCCCGGCATACCCGGCATGCCCGGGCCGCCCGGTGCACCCGGAATCACCTGTGTCGGATGTTGTCCGGTGGCGTACCCGGCCCCCGACGCCACGTACGCCTGTCCGTAGAGGCCGGCCGGAATCTCCTCGGTCGGATGCTTCCCGGCGCCGTACTGCGCCGAATAGGGCTGTGCCCCACCGAAAGCCGCGCCGTAGGCCGGGGTGCCCTGCGGCGCACCGTAACCCGCGCCGGGCAGGATCTGGGTCGCCGGGTCCGCGCCGTAGGCGGGGCCGGGGCCCGGCCCCTGGGCGGCGCCGGGGGAAAAGGACTGCGCCGCACCGAATCCGGCGGGAGCCGCGGGTGCGGGGGTGGCCGATCCGGGGGCTGCGACCGGTCCGGCGGGGGCGGGATGGCCCGGCTGCGCCGGTGGCGTCATTCCGCCGGGGGCGGGTGCGACCGGCTGCGGGGCCGCGGAGGCGGCGAAGCCGTCGAAGGGCTGGGATCCGGCCTCGGGGGTGGCGGAGCCTGCGGGGTCGCGCTTGGGCAGGCCGGAGGCGGTGGTATCCGGGGCGTCGCCTTCGGGCTCGGGGCCCTGCCCGCCAGCGGGGGATACTGTCGAATCCTCGGTCATTTCTCGTTTTCTCCTCGAGTCTCGTCGCCAAGCCTGGCGGTAACGACTGAGAGTGGACTGAGACCGTGCTTGCTTTTCGCCGAGCTTTCCGGCGCTCAGTCCGGCGCCGAGTCGGGCAGCGGCGGTGCGCCTTCTCCAGGCAGCACGATACGGATCAAAGCGCCGCCGCGGTCGGAAGTATCGATGTTGATGGTGCCACCGTGTTTGGTCACCACCTGCTTGACGATGGCCAGCCCGAGTCCGGAGCCGGGCATGGAGCGCGAGGCGGTGGTCCGGTAGAAGCGTTCGAACACCAGTTCCCGCTCGGCCGGCGGAATGCCGGGCCCGGCGTCGTCGACGGCGAACTCCAGCAGCCCGCGTCCGCTCTCGCGCATGGCGACGAAGACCTTGGCGCCCTCGGGGCTCCATTTGGCCGCATTGTCGAGCACATTGAGCAGTGCGCGTTCCAGTCCCGGTTCGTCGCCGTAGATGAACCAGGGGCGCAGCTCGGCGTCGAATTCGATTCCGGTGCGCCGCCGCCGGACTCGTTCCAGCGCCCGCTCGGCCACGTCGCCGAGGTCGATCTGCTCGTAGACGGTCTCGGGCGCGTCCTCGCGGGCCAGGTCGACCAGATCGCCGACCAGCGTGGACAACTCCTCGATCTGGGCCATCACGTCGGAGCGCAGTTCGGCCATGTCCTCGTCGGGGATGCGGGGCGCGCCCGGCCGGGAGGAGGCGATGAGCAGTTCCATATTGGTGCGCAAAGAGGTCAGTGGCGTCTTCAGCTCATGACCGGCGTCGGCGACCAATCGGCGCTGCCGTTCCCGGGATTCGCCCAGGGCCCGCAGCATGGTGTTGAAACTGTCGGTGAGCCGGGCGAGTTCGTCGTCGCCGGTGACCGGGATGGGGGTGAGGTCGTCGGTGCGGGCGATGCGCTCGGTGGCCGCGGTGAGCCGGGCGATGGGCCGCAAGCCGGTGCGGCCCACGGTGGTTCCGGCCGCCGCGGCCACGATGACCCCGCAGCCGCCGACCACGAACAGCAGCCAGGCCAGCCGGTCCAGCACCTCCTTGGTGGGTTGCAGCCGCTGCGAGACGACCAGGGTGGATCCGGAGTGGGTGCGCCGCGCCAGCACTCGCTGATCCTCGACGGTGCGCAGCGAGAAGCTGATCTCGCCGCGGGCCACCGCGCGCTCCTGATTGCCGATCGGCGGAAGCGTGGTCTGCGGGGGCACGTATTGCGACTGATCCGGGAAGACCAGGGCGACGCCGACATCGCTGGAGTACAGCCCGGCGAACACCAGCGACTGGAAACCGAGGCTGTCGAGGTTGTTGTCGATCATCACCGAAGCCCGCGCCCGCAGTTGCGAATCCACGTCCGCGTACAGCGAGCGCGCCACCATGGCGTAGGCGGCGATGGAGGTGAAGGCGACCGCGACGGCCACCACGGAGGCGGCCAGGAGCGTGACCCGCCAGCGCAGCGAGACCGACCGGGTCAGCGGCATGGGCGGCCGCAGTTCGGCCGACTCCGGACGCGACCCGAGTCCGGCGACCACCGGCCGCCGGGGAACGGTTCTTCCCACGAGCACGGCTCCTACGGCGGGGTCTCGCGCAGCACGTAGCCGACGCCGCGCACGGTATGGATGAGACGCGGTTCACCGTCGGCCTCGGTCTTGCGGCGCAGATAGCCGATGTACACCTCGAGCGCATTGCCGGAGGTGGGGAAGTCGTAGCCCCACACCTCCTCCAGAATGCGACTGCGGGTGAGCACACGGCGGGGGTTGGCCATCAGCATTTCCAGCAGCGAGAACTCGGTGCGGGTCAGGCTGATCTGGCGTTCTCCACGGGTGACCTCGCGGGTGACCGGATCCAGCGACAGGTCGGCGAAGGCCATGGCCTCCGAGAAGGCGTCGGCCGGATCGCCGGCGGTGCGGCGCAGCAGCGCGCGCAGCCGGGCCAGCAGTTCCTCCAGGGCGAAGGGCTTGGGTAGGTAGTCGTCGGCGCCGGCGTCCAGTCCGGCGACGCGTTCGGAAACCGAATCCCGTGCCGTGAGTACCAGAATCGGCAGATCGTCGCCGGTGCTGCGGAGCCGGCGGCACACCTCGAGCCCGTCGAGCCGGGGCATCATGACGTCCAGGACGAGGGCGTCGGGTCGCTGACTGGCGGTCTTCTCCAAGGCGTCCAGACCGTCGACCGCGAGGTCGACGGTGTACCCGTTGAAGGTCAGCGAGCGACGCAGCGATTCCCGGACCGCGCGGTCGTCGTCGACTACCAGAATGCGCATGGCAACCAGTCTGCCCACAGCGACTGAGAGGTGACTGAGAAGGTCCCCTTCGACACGCCGGACGAGTGAGGCAGATGACCTGCGCGTTTCACGGCGGGCCGACGCCAAGTGGTTGCGGTGTCACCCAAATTCGCGCGAAACCCGTTGCGGGAAGGCCGCATTCGGGAACTAAACCTCAAAGTCCTACGAATTGCCGTTGGACAGCTCACGCGGTATGTTGCAGGCCGTAAAAGAAGACCCTTAGTTGGTTCCGCGCGGGTTCGACCCCAAAGCCGTACAACCGCATACGTACCCGAGGGTCAATCGTGAAGCGGAGGCGACGGAAGCGGGATGGAAGCAGCACCCCGGTCGTGGCAATTCAGCCTGTCCAACTGGCCCGTTACCCGCAAGGTCGGGATCGTGCTGGTGCTCCCGGTGCTCCTCGCCGCGACCTTCGCGGTGCTGCGCATCAACAGCGAATTGCAGACCATTTCGAAATTGAGCGCGGCGAGCGAGCAGATGGACGTGCTCCGCCCCACGATCAAATTCCTCGTCACCAGCAACGAACTCGCGGTCGCCGCGATCACCGGCGGCAATCAGGACGTCGACCCCGACCTCGACGCCGCCACGGCCAAGTTCGATCAGGCCGAGGCCGAACTCGAAACAGTCCTCAAGTCCTCCAACGCCGATCCGGGTGTCACCAAGGAACTCGGCGCCTCCATCGCCGTCGCCAAGACCATGCGCAACAGCCTGCGCACCAGCTCCCCGCAGACCATCGGAGATCAGGTCGACGAGGTGCAGACCCGGGCGCAGAACGCGCTCGCGGGCGCGCCCACCGTCGGCGACCTCCGGGTGCAGCAGTCCTTCCTGCAGTTCGGTGCCGCCGAGACCGCCTCCCGCCTGCTCACCCAGGAGCGGATCATGCTCGCCGCGCCCGGGGCGGGTTCCAATCCGGCGCTGCGGACCAAGCTGCTCACCGCCATCGGCGCCGAGATCACCATGATCGAGGTGTATCGCGGCATGGCGCCGGACGCGGCGCAGAACGCGAACACGCTGAAGGACAATGCCGGCGCGCGTGTCGGCATCCTGATGCAGAACGTGCCCGATCCGGGCAGCCTGCCGGCCATGCAGGACTCGTTGCGCGGCAGTGCCGACGCCTACGAGAAGGAAGTGTCCACGGTCGCGAACTCGATGGACTCCAAGCTGGCCGCGCTCACCACCGAGGCGCGCAACAACGTGCTGCGCGACACCTCCATCGTGATCGGCATGCTGCTGGCCGGTCTCGCGCTGGCGCTGGTGGTGGCCCGCTCGCTGGTCGTCCCGGTCCGCCGCCTGCGGCGAGACGCCTTGCAGGTGGCCCACATCGACCTGCCGCAGGAACTCGAGGTGGTGCGCGCCGGCGGCGCGACCCCGGAGATCTCGCCGGTCGACGTGCACACCACCGAGGAGATCGGGCAGCTGGCCCGAGCCGTCGACGACATCCATTCCCAGGCCCTGCACCTGGCCGCCGAACAGGCGCGACTGCGCCTGCAGATCGGCAACATGTTCGAAACCCTCTCGCGCCGCAGCCAATCCCTCGTGGAGCAGCAGCTGTCGCTGATCGAGGAGCTCGAACGCGACGAGGACGACTCCGAGCGCCTGCAATCGCTGTTCCGCCTCGACCACCTCGCCACCCGCATGCGCCGCAACGGCGACAACCTGCTGGTGCTGGCCGGAACCGCGCTGCGCCGTGGCCATCTCGCGCCGGTGCCGCTGTCGGACATGCTGTGGTCCTCGGTCTCCCAGGTGGAGGACTACCAGCGCGTGGAGATCGGCACCGTGCCCGACGGCATCGTCGCCGGTGAGCCCGCCGTCGACATCGAGCACCTGCTGGCCGAGCTGATCGACAACGCGCTGCGCTACTCCCCGCCCACCACCCCGGTGGCGGTATCGGTGGCGCGGGCCGTGGACGGCGGCTATCTGATCGAGATCACCGACCGCGGCCTCGGCATGAACGCCGAGGACCTGCAGGGCATCAACGACCGCCTGGCCTCCGGTGGCGAGGTCAATGTCGAGACCGCCCGCCGCATGGGTCTTTTCGTCGTCGGCCGCCTGGCCAAGCGGCACAACATCACCGTCAGCCTGCGCCGCACCTCCGCCATGGTGCAGCAGCCGGGCATCACCGGCAGCGTGCACCTGCCGGGCAGCCTGGTCTCGCCCGCGCCGGAGCGCGTCGGCGACCCCACCGGTCAGTACCCCGTCGCCTCCCCGTTGCCGGTGCCCCCGGCGGCCCTGGTCTCCGGCCCGATCGCGATGCCGTCCGGGCCGATTCCGGTACCGTCCGCCCCGATTCCGGCGCCCTCGGGCCCGATCACGGGCCCGCAGCCCGTGCAAGCCCCGCCGCGGCTGACCCCGGTGCCGAACCTGCCCGAGCCCACCGCGGCCACCACCACCGCGCGTTTCACCAGTTCCGGCCTGCCGCAGCGCAAGCCGGGTCCCGACACCGGTGAGCACCCGATCGTTCCCACGTTCACCGAGGCGCCGCAGCCGGCGCAGGTGCAGGACCGGTTCTCCGACGGCTTCACCGACGCCTTCACCGAACCCGAGGACGCGCGCGCCTACAGCGTGTCCGCGCTGCGGCCGGAACCGGCTGCGCCGCAGCAGAGTCCCGCGCCGATGCACTACTGGGGCGAGGCGCGCACGCCCGAGCCGGAGCCGGCTCCCGAGTCCGTCTGGGTGCCCGAGACCGTCGCGCCCGCCCCCGAGCCGCAGATCACGGAGCCGGCGCGGGGCTGGAATCCGAACGGGCCCGACACCGGCAGCTACTTCGGCAACGGGTACAGCGCCTTCGGCGACAACGATCGGCCCACGATCCCGGCCGCCGACACCAACGGCAGCACGAATGGCAGCGGCAGCACGAACGGCAACGCCGACACCATTGTTCGCGGCGACGAGGCCGCACCCGCCGCCGCGCGCCCGGTGGCTCCCCCGCCCGGCCTGCGGCCGGTCGGCGCGGCCCCGACCCCGATCTATCAGCGCATGGTGTCCGAGTGGCTGGTGGAACCGGCCGACGGGAACCAGGACGGCGCTGCCTGGTCGTCGACTTCGGACAGCGGCTGGGCCGCGGCCGAAGAGGCGGCCAATCCGACCACAACCAGTCGCACCGAGGGCGGCCTGCCGATTCGGCGACCCGGCGCCCAGCTGGTGCCCGGTGCCGTCGTCCAGGAGGACGACGGCAGCGGCCGCAATCCGGACGACATCCGCGACAGCCTCTCCAGGCATCTCAGCGGCGTCCGCTCCGGGCGGGCCGACTCCCAGTACAACGACGGAGGGCATGCATGACCGACACCCAGCGCACCACCACCGATGAGAATCTGAACTGGCTGGTCACCCGCTTCACCCGGGAGGTACCGGGCGTCTCGCACGCCGTCCTGGTCTCCGCGGACGGTCTGCTGCAGGCCACCAGCCCGCACCTGCCGGCCGACCGCGGTGAGCAGCTGGCCGCGGTGACCGCGGGTCTGGCCAGCCTGTCCGCCGGGGCCGCACAGCTTTTCGAGGGCGGCAAGGTGATGCAGTCCATCGTCGAGATGCAGCGCGGCTACCTGCTGGTCATGAGTGTCGGCAATGGCTCGCACCTGGCGGTGCTGGCCAACAAGCAGCACGACATCGGCCGCATCGGCTACGAAATGGCCCTACTGGTCGACCGGGTCGGGTCCGTGGTCTCGGCCACCGCCCGCACTGCCTAGATGAGCTGCGCATGACCAATCCCCTTGGCGGCGGCGGTAATCGGCCACCGACCACACGTGTTCGTCCCTACGCACTGACCTCCGGCCGCACCGAGCCGGCGGTGGAGCTACCGCTCGAGGCGGTCGTCGAAACCCTGTCCTACACCGCCCATTTCGACTGGCCGGCCGGTGACGTGCGCACCGAGATCCTGCGACTCGGTACGGCGCGACTCTCGGTTGCCGAGATCGCGGCCCATCTGGGCCGCCCACTGGGTATGGTGCGGGTCGTGATCGGCGATCTCGTCGTCGCCGGAACCCTGCGTGTGCATTCGACTTTGAGCGATCAGGCGACCTTCGACGAGCGCCGGTCACTAATGGAGAGGACACTGCATGGACTCCGCGCCCTATGACGGCGGAGGCTACCCCGGTGGCCCGCACGGGGCCCCCGGGTACACAACCGGGCAGTTCCCGAACCTGGCGCTGCAGTACCCGCCGCGACCGGGTGAGGAGTCCCGCACGGCGTCGACCAAGATCGTCGTAGCCGGCGGTTTCGGCGCCGGCAAGACGACCTTCGTGGGCGCGGTCTCGGAGATCGTGCCGCTGCGCACCGAGGCCATGGTGACCGGCTACTCCGACGGGGTCGACGACCTCGCCGCCACGCCGGGCAAGGAAACCACCACGGTGGCCATGGATTTCGGCCGCATCATCCTGCCCGGCAACCTGGTGCTGTACCTGTTCGGCACGCCCGGGCAGCGGCGGTTCTGGTTCATGTGGGACGACCTGATCCGCGGCGCCATCGGCGCGGTGGTGCTGGTCGACACCCGCCGCATCGAGGACAGCTTCGCGGCCGTGGACTTCTTCGAGGCCAAGTCGCTGCCGTTCCTGATCGCGGTCAACCGCTTCCCGGACGCGCCGCGCTTCCCGGTCACCGAGCTCCGTGAGGCGCTCAGCGTGCGCGAGGGCGTGCCGATCGTGGACATCGACGCGCGCGACCCGGCCGAGGTGCGCCGGGCACTGGCCGCCGTCACCGAGTACGCGATCGAACGGCTGACGGCCGCACAGCGCGAAACCGCGCAGCACGGTTAGCGGTTCGCGCGTCCAGGGTCGCAGCAGACGAAGACAGAGGTGTCGGGATGATCTACTTCTCCATGGGCTACTGGGTGCTGGCGCTGGCCTTGATCGTGTCGTTCGCGGGCGCGGCGTGCGGTCTGGCCTGCATTCGCCAGTCCACCAAGTCGGTGACCCAGCGGTTCCGGATCGTGTGGCTGTTCGTGGCGGCGGTGTCCATCGGCGGCGTCGGTGTCGCCATGCCGGTCTTCGTGTCGATGCTCGGCTTCGACGTGCGGGGCAGCCAGCTGCGCTACGACAACGTGTCCATCACCCTGTTCTCGGTGCTGTCGGCGGCCACCGTGTTCGCGGCGCTGCTCATCAACGGGCGGCGGCTGGTCTGGTGGCGGCTGCTGGTGGCGGCGGCCGTGATGGCCTTCGGTTTCGGTGACGTCCACCAGCTGCTGCTGGGCGCCATCCGGATTCAGGGCAGTGTCGATCGCAGCCTGGTGTCCTCGGTGGCGGTGTACGTGATCGCCTTCGTGCTCTCGGCGCTGATGCTGTGGTTCAGCCTGTGGGTCGCCTCGGTGCCGATGGTGCTGGCCGGCGCGGTGCTGTACGCGATCCTGGTGATCGGCATGCACTATGCCGGGCTGACCGGGCTCGAGGTGCACGTGGACCCGGCCGCGGCCACTCCGCACGGCAACGTGCTGTTCAACTTCTTCGTGCCGACCTTCATCATCGGCACGCTGTCGCTGGCGATTCCGATCACGGCCATTCTGGTCGCCCCGGACCGGCGTGCGGCGCGGACCCCGATGAGGACCGCGAATCCGCAGGCTGCGCACGGCACTTCGCTGCAGGCGGCCTCGCAGCAGGCCACGGCGCAGCAGAGTCCGCGGCGGCCGGAATCGGTGCGCTGAACGTTGTTTTCGCGGCGCGACCGTTCCTTCTCGGAGCGCGTGACGCGCGAGTGGGTCCCGGGCCGGGTCGGTGCCGATCGACCCGGTTCGACTCGTCTCCGGATCAGCCTGCGGCCGCGGGCGGTTCGGCGGTGGCGGGATCGAGCAGGCCGAACAGTTCACCCTGCGGCGCGGCCATGATGGCCATTCGGCCGAAGGGTCCGTCGGTGGCGGACATGAGCACGGTCGCGCCCAGCTCCACGGCCCGGGTGAGGCCGGAGTCGATGCCCTCGAACTGGAACCAGGTCAGCCAGTAGGGCTGGGCGGCGGCCACGCCGTTGACGCTGTCGTCGTTGATGCCGCCGACCGACTCGGTCCCGCCGGGCGGGGTGAAGGTGGCGTAGCGCATGGCCTCGTCGTCGAATTCGGTGAAGGTGAAGCCGAAGACCTCGCCGTAGAAGGCCTTGGCGGCGGCGAAATCGCCGGTGTGCAGATCGTTCCAGACGTAGGCGCCGTGTTCGTTGTACACCGCCGCGCCGTCGTGCGCGCGGGCCTGCCAGACCGCGAAGGGCGCGCCGGAGGCGTCGGCGGCCACGAACATGCGGCCGGACTCCAGCACGTCGAAGGCCGGCACCAGCAGGCTGCCGCCCGCGGCGGTCACCTGCTCGGCGGCTTTGTCGGCGTCGGCGACCGCGAGGTAGGTGGTCCACACCGACGGCACCCCGGCCTCCGGCTTGGGCCCGATGCCCGCCACCGCGTGTCCGTCGCGCAGGGCCATGAGGTATCCCCCGGCGTCCTCGCCGCCGCCTTGCATGTCCCAGCCGAAGAGCGCGGCGTAGAACTCACCGGCCTTCGCCGGATCGTCGACCTGACAGTCGACCCAGCACGGTGTTCCCGGGGGCCAGGCCTCATTGCGTATCGGCATCGGTCATCACCTTTCCGCCTCTCCGCGACTTTCGCTCATAGCCGACCAGTCAACCACCGCAATCCGGCACAGTCGGCGTGTCCGCCGAATTACAGTGGGAACCATGCGTTTCGGGCTGGACTACGCCGCAGGTCGTCCCGCGCCGAGTGCCATCAGGGCGGCCGGATACGACTTCGTCATCCGCTACCTGTCCGACGGCGGGCCCACCCTGCCGGGCAAGCTCCTCACTCCCGCCGAGGCGGACGGCCTGCGCGCACAGGGCATTTCCATCGTCTCCAACTGGGAGACCACCGCCGCCCGCATGCTCGACGGCTACGGCGCGGGCGTCACCGATGCGCGTGCCGCACTGGCCCAGGTGCTGCGCTGCGGGGGCCGGGCCGACCGGCCCATCTACTTCTCCGCCGATTTCGACGCCACCCCGCAGCAGCAGGTGCCCATCGACGCCTACCTGGACGGCGCGGCCAGCGTCATCGGACGCGCGAATGTCGGGATCTACGGCGGATATTGGCCGGTGAGCCGGGCGCTGGACAGCGGGACCGCGACCTGGGCGTGGCAGACGGTGGCCTGGTCCGGGGGGAATATCGATCCGCGTATCGCCCTCTATCAGACCGGCGAGCAGGTCACGGTCGACGGCGTGCAATGCGATGTGAACCAAACCGACCGAGCCGACTTCGGCCAGTGGGATGTGGAAACGGAGGAACCCGACTTGACTCCCGAACAGGACGAGGTGTTGCGCGACATCCAGACTCAGCTGCGCGGTCCCGGTCTGCAGGGCTGGCCGCAGCTGGGCACCGATGCCCAGGGCCGCGACCGGACGGTGGTGGACGGGCTGGCGGCGGCACTGGCGCAGATCGACGAACTGCGCACCGAGATCAGCGATCTGGAGACCACGACGGCCGAGCTCAAGGACGAGGTGGCGCGGCTGTCGGGTCAGCATCGCTGGCCGTTCCCCTTCTCGCTGGTGGAGGGTCCGGCCACGGCGATCGCCGATCAGCTGGCAAAGCTCGAGCAGTTGCTGCCCGGAGTGCCGCTGCCCGGCTGGGGCACCGGCCCGAACGGCCATCCGGCCGCCGCGGAACAAGCTCCGGCGGCGCAGCAGCCGAACGTGGTATCCGACAGTTGATTTGGCCGATTTGTCGGATTTATTCCAGCACACGGCCGGCGACCGACCGGACCGCATGTTATTGCGGAACAGTGCGTGAACTGGCGTGAAAGCGAGCCTGAACTGGCCCTGAAGTGGCGATGAGCGGGTTCTTCTGTGATCAGAAGAACCCGCCCTCAAGGCACGAGAATACCGTCGCCAGGCTACGAGTTCACAACTTCGGGGAAACTTTTTCGCACCCACGCCACATTCGGACGACCGAGCGCGGTAGGGGCAACACCCGAGCAGATGCCCGGTGGGACAGCAACTTCGGGGCTATTGTCCGGATCGTCCGATCAGGCCGCGCTCCACCGCCCGCGCGAGCCGGCGCGGCACCTGGTACACCACTCCCCCGACCTCGACCGGAATCAGATCCGGCGGAGTCGCCTTCCACTGCGAGCGCCGGCTGCGGGTATTGGCCCGCGACATTCTGCCCTTCGGAACGGCCATGGTCAGTTCTCCTCATCCCTGGTCGAATTGCGATTGCCACGAACGCGTTTGCCGTAGCGGCGCTCGAACTTCTCCACGCGGCCCGCGGTGTCGAGCACACGCTGATTCCCGGTCCAGAACGGATGCGAATCCGAGGTCACATCGACCACCAGCAGCGGGTAGGTATTGCCGTCCTCCCACTCGATGGTGCGAGTGGACACCGCGGTGGAACGGGTCAGGAAGCACTTTCCGGTGCTCACGTCCTGGAAGACCACCGGATGGTAGTCGGGGTGAATTCCCTGTTTCATCACTTCACCTTTCGTTGTTGCGCGTGGCGCCGTCCCCGGCGCTGGGCACGGATCGGGTTGTGTCACATGGCTCTTCGTGCTGATCGCCGAACGGGTCCGCCCACAGCGCGACCCGTTCCGGCGCGAAGCGCACCTGCCGCAGTTCGTCCTCGTCCACCAGCGCCCAGTGCAGCGCGTGGCGGACCTCCTCGGGATCGGCGTCGGCGACCAGGATCACCAGCGAGGTGTGGCGGTCGCCGAAGTGCTCGTGCCAGCGCAGCGAGGCCAGCGCGCGCCGCTCCGGATCCACCTCGTCCAGTTCCCCGGATGCCATGGCCGCCAGCCACTTTCCCGCGCCGCCGACCCGCAGCCCGCCGCCCGCCGATTCCAGCCACACCACCTCGTCCGGCTGGGTGGCCAGCCACACCCGGCCCCGGGCGCTCACCACGCCGTCCAGCAGCACGTCGATGGCCGAGTGCAGCCGATCGGGGTGAAAGGGGCGGTCGGTGGCGAATTCCACCAGTGCCACACCGCAATCCGGCTCCAGCGGCGGACCGCCGGCCAGCAGCGGGGCGTGCGGATCGAAGGGTGCGCCGCGGCGCGCGTCCGCGGGTACCCGGCGCAGCAGCCAGGTCAGGTCGTCGGCACCCAGGGCGGGCGGCCCGGCCATCCAGGCGACCGGGGCGCGCGGGGCCAGCCGGGCCAGCACTGCGGCGGTGCGCTCGCGGTCCAGCAGATCGGCGTCGCCGTCGAAAACCACCAGGGCATCGGCGAATTCGACCTGGCCGACGGCCAGCTGCGCCACCGTGCGCTCGTCCTCCGCGGTGGCGTGGCCGCGCTCGGACAGCGTCTCGTCGCCGGTGGCGTCGGCCAGCCAGTCGCGGGCGTCGACACAGGTGAGGACGGTGTCGACGCGCACGCTGCGCCCGGCCGGGCCGTCGACCCGGCCGACCACGCCGGTCACCGTCACGTCGGCGATGGCCTGGCACACCGCCTCCGCCTCGAAGGCCGGATCCAGCGCGAGCACGATGCGCCGCACCGAATCCCGCTCGGCCAGCAGGCACAGGTAGGGCAGCAGGTCGGCGCGCAAGGTGCAGGAGACGCAGCCGTGCGCGAGTTCCAGCACGGTCGTGGTCTCCCGGCCGTCGATGCGGACGATGCGCCGCACCACGCCCTGGCGTAGCTCGCTCAGGTCGTGCCGGACCACGACCGTTCCGGGCTTCCCGCCCAGCAGGCGGGCGGCCTGCTCGACACCCTCGGCAGCGCGTCCGGGGAGTCCCGCGAGGACGAGCACGGGCTTGCGTTGGGACGGCACCGGTCCCCCTTTCGACAATGATTTTCAATTACCGAGGACCGAGGGTACCGTGGAATAGATTCGTTGTCGAAAACGATTGTCATGTACATCTACCACCGGAAGGGGTGCCCATGTCGGCCATCTGCCAGGTCACCGGCCGCAAGCCGGGCTTCGGCAAGTCCGTATCGCACTCGCACAAGCGGACCAACCGGCGCTGGGACCCCAATATCCAGCGCAAGACCTACTACCTGCCCAGCGAGGACCGGCGCATCACGCTGACCGTCTCCACCAAGGGCATCAAGACCATCGACCGCGACGGCATCGAGGCAGTGGTAGCCCGGCTGCGCGCCCGCGGCGAGAAGATCTGAAAGGGAGAGCAATGGCATCGAAATCGACCGACATCCGGCCCGTCGTCAAGCTGAAGTCCACGGCCGGGACCGGCTACACCTACGTCACCCGCAAGAACCGGCGCAACGATCCCGACCGGATGATCCTGAAGAAGTACGACCCGGTCGCCCGCAGGCACGTCGACTTCCGTGAGGACCGGTGACGTGGCCAAGAAATCGAAGATCGCCAAGAACGAAGCGCGCAAACTCGTCGTGGCACGGTGGGCGCAGCGGCGCGCGGAATTGAAGGAGATCATCCGCAAACCGGCGAGCAGCGACACCGAACGGGCGGCCGCGCAGGCCGCCCTGCAGAAGCTGCCGCGGGATGCCAGTCCGGTACGATTGCGCAATCGGGACGCCGCGGACGGACGCCCGCGTGGTCATCTCCGCAAGTTCGGTCTCTCGCGTGTGCGCGTTCGCGCGATGGCCCATCGAGGAGAGCTGCCCGGTGTGCACAAATCGAGCTGGTAAGCATCCACGATTCGTGAGTGAGGAACCGCTGACATGGCAGTGAAGCGAGCACCGTCGAAGAAGGTCCGTGCCGAGCAGGCCCGTCGCCCGAAGAAGAATCCCCTCATCGCCGCCGGCGTCGAGACCGTCGACTACAAGGATGTGAACCTGCTCCGCACGTTCATCTCCGACCGCGGCAAGATCCGCAGCCGCCGCGTGACGGGGCTGACCCCGCAGCAGCAGCGCCAGGTCGCCGTCGCGGTCAAGAACGCCCGCGAGATGGCGCTGCTCCCCTTCACGAGCCGCTAGCGATCGCCTGAAACGACGAAAAGAAAAGAGGCTCCGATGCTTTCGCATCGGAGCCTCTTTCTTTGATCCCGAAATCCTTGGCGGAGCGCCGATTACGGGATGGTCAGCACCTGGCCGGGCTGGATGAGGTCGGGGTTGTCGATGCCGCTGGCGTTGGCGATCTCCTGGTAGCGGTTGCCGTCGCCGTAGAAGCGCTCGGCGATGGCCCACAGGGTGTCACCCGGCTCGACGGTGTAGGTCTGGGCGGCGGGCGGCGGCGGGGGCACGTCCTCGACGACCGCGGCGGGCTGGGCCTGGACCGGCTCCGGTGCGGGGAGCGGGTTGTCGGTGTTGGTGCCCGACGACCAGACGGCGCCTTCGGGGCCGTACAGCACCACATTGCGGTCGGGCTGGACGACCAGACGGTCCACGTTCTTGCCATTGGTCTCGGTGGACCAGGCGGCGCCGTCCTCCTTGTAGAGAACGAAGTTGCCGTCGTCTTGCAGGGTGGCCCGGACGACGCCCTGGCCGTTGGTGCCGGTGGCCCACACGACATTGCCGCTCGGTTCGGACAGCACCAGGTTGCCATCATCTTGCAGAGTCAGGGTGTAGGCACCGCCTTGCAGCGCTTCTCCACGACCGAGTTCTTCGCCGACCTTCAACGAGTCGCCCACGGTGCGTCCTTTCGGGAGGGGGGATCATGAGATAAGCCGATGGCGCGGAACTGCATTCGCACATCTGTCACGACACTACCGATCGCGCGCCGGTCACCGCACGGTTACGCGCCGGTTCTGCGAAGATTTCGGCGTGTCTTCGCCAGAAATTCGCCAGGGGGCCGAAGCCGGCGCGTACGCCTGCCGTGCGGTCGCGGACACTAGGGTGTCAGCCATGTACGGGACACGGGGACGCCGCCTGATCGCTGCCGCCGCAGCCACTCTGATCGGGCTCACCATCACGGCGTGCGGAAGCACGAAGAGCAACGGCGACCAATCGAAGACCGGCGCCGCCGCGACCAGCACCAAGACCACGCCCACCGAGGCGCCCAACGGGCAGATCGGACGGGCCTTCACGGCGGATCCGACTATCGTGAGCCCACACGGCATTTCGTTCGACAGCTGGACCCGGGTCGCACCCGACCGGATCGCGGTCAACTTCCAGACCGGCTCCCCCGAGTGCTACGGCGTGAACGCCACCGTCACCGAAACCTCCTCGACCGTCACCGTCGACCTGAAGTCCGGCACCCTGCCCGACGCGGTCGGCAAGATGTGCACCATGATCGCCGTCTTCGGCACCCTCGAAATCCAGCTGAAGTCCCCGCTGGGTGATCGAAAAGTCCTCAGCGCCACCTAGTTTCCCGGCGCTGCGGCGGAGGCGGTCCATGCACGCGACAGGGGCCCGGATCGATGTGCGATCCAGGCCCCTGCCCCGATGTTGTTGTCCCGCTGCACGACTCGCGTCAGCGGGGCCTCATCCTCAGTGCGCGAAGTGCCGGGAACCGGTCAGGTACAAGGTCACTCCGGCCTCACGGCACAGCTCGATGGTGTCCTTGTCACGGATCGAACCACCCGGATGCACGATGGCGCGCACGCCGGCGGCCACCAGGATCTGCGGGCCGTCCGAGAACGGGAAGAACGCGTCCGAGGCCGCCACCGAACCCTTGGCGCGGTCACCGGCCCGCTCCACCGCCAGCTTGCAGGAGTCGACCCGGTTGACCTGACCCATGCCGACGCCGACGGCCGCGCCGTCATCGGCCAGCAGGATGGCGTTGGACTTCACGGCACGGCACGCGCGCCAGGCGAATTCGAGATCGCGCAGGGTGGCCTCGTCGGCGGCCTCACCCGCGGCCAGCGTCCAGTTGGCGGCGCTGTCACCCGCGGCGTCGAGGATGTCGCGCTCCTGCAGCAGCACACCGCCACTGACCGGACGCAGCTCCGCACCCTTGCGCTGGGCCGGCTCGGCCACCAGCACGCGCACGTTCTTCTTGCGCTGCAACACCTCGACCGCGCCATTGGCGTAGGACGGGGCCACGATGACCTCGGTGAAGATGTCGGCGACCTGCTCGGCCATCTCCACGGAGACCTCGCGGTTGGCCGCGATCACGCCGCCGTACGCGGAGACCGGGTCGGTGGCGTGCGCCTTGCGGTGCGCCTCGGCGATATCCGCGCCGACCGCGATGCCGCACGGGTTGGCGTGCTTGATGACCGCCACGGCCGGCTCGTCGAAGTCGTATGCGGCGCGCCAGGCGGCGTCGGCGTCGGTGTAGTTGTTGTACGACATCTCCTTGCCGTGCAACTGCTGCGCCTGCGCCAGCCCGACCGGGCCACCCTGGTTGGTGTACAGCGCGGCCGCCTGATGCGGGTTCTCGCCGTAGCGCAGCACATCCGCGCGCTGCCAGGTGCCGCCGATCCACTCCGGGAACTGCTGCGCGTCTTCGGGTTCCGGCGCGACGGCCGGGACCGCCACACTGGTCATCCAGCTTGCGACGGCCACATCGTAGGTGGCGGTGTGCTGGAAAGCCTTGGCGGCCAACGCGGTCCGCTCGGCCAGGGTGAAACCGCCCTGCTGCACGGCGGCGATCACGTCGGCGTAGTCACCGGTGTTCACCACGACCGCGACCGACGGGTGGTTCTTGGCGGCGGCGCGCACCATGGACGGCCCGCCGATGTCGATCTGCTCGACGCACTCGTCGACGCTCGCGCCGGACGCGACCGTCTGGGTGAACGGGTACAGGTTCACCACGACGAGCTGGAAGGCCTCGACACCCAGCTCGACGAGCTGGTCGACGTGCTCCTCCTTGCGGGTGTCGGCCAGGATGCCGGCGTGCACCCGCGGGTGCAGCGTCTTGACCCGGCCGTCCAGGGTCTCCGGGAAACCGGTCAGGTCTTCGACCTTGGTGACCGGAATGCCGGCGTCGGCGATCTTGCCGGCGGTCGAGCCGGTCGACACCAGCTCCACGCCGGCACTGTGCAGACCGGTGGCCAGTTCGATCAGACCGGTCTTGTCGTAGACGCTTACGAGGGCCCGCTTGATCGGCTTGCGTTCACTCACCGGAGAACTCGCTCATCTGGGATAACTGCCTTTCGTCCATCGGAGACTATGCCTCGGGTAGCGACAGCGGCGACGACCTCCGCCAGCAGCCGGCGCTCCACGACCTTGATGCGCTCGTGCAGGGTGTCCTCGTCGTCATCGGGCAGCACCGTGACCGCCTCCTGCGCCAGGATCGGCCCGGTGTCGACACCGGTGTCGACCAGATGCACGGTGGAACCGGTCACCCGCACGCCGTAGGCGAGCGCGTCCCGCACCCCGTGCGCGCCCGGGAAGGCGGGCAACAGCGCGGGATGGGTATTGATGATGCGACCGCCGAAACGGTCCATGAAAGCGGGGCCGAGAATCTTCATGAAGCCCGCGGACACCACCAGATCGGGTTCGAAGGCGGCGACCACCTCGGTGAGCGCGACATCCCACGCGGCGCGGTCCGGGAAATCGCGCAGCGCGACCTTGAACGACGAGACATCGAAGGCCGCGGCGTGCTCGGTGGCGGCGCAATCGCGATCCACCCCGACGGCGACCACAGTGGCCGGATAACCCGGCTGCTGCGTCGCTTCCAGCAGCGAACGCAACAGGGATCCGGTGCCGGAAGCCAGCACCACGACGCTCGCGGGCGCGGTCGGCGGCAGCTGCGGGGCGGGCGTGGACGTCAGCGCACTACTCCCTGTCGATCGGAGCGGGATGGGGACGGCGGAAACGAACCCGCCGCCTCAAGCCTAACGACCGTCCACTTGCTACTTGTCCGGCAGGTCTCCCTCTACCACTTCCGCGTCGACGATGTCGGGGTTGTCGGTGGATTTCACAGCGGCCGCGGCGGCGTACTCGTCCTGGTCGTCGACCAGTTCGGCGTCGAGGGCGCCGTCGAGATCCTCGTCGCCGTACCAGCCGCCCTCGTCGTCGAAATCCTCGTCGTAGTCGTCGTACTCGTCATCGTCGTACTCGTCATCGTCGTAGTCGTCGTCCGCGTACTCGGCGTCGTCGTCCGCGTAGTAGTAGTCGTCCTCGTAGTCATCGTCATAGGCGTCGTCGAAGGCCGCGGGGGCCACCACGGCCGGGCCGCCGAAGAACCGGGCGCCCAGCATGCCCACGTATCCGGCGACGGCCAGCCAGATAAACACCAGCGCCGCGCCCACCGCGTTCGGCGCGATCCGGCCGAAGGTGCCCAGCTCGCCCCCGGCCACCACGCCCAGCAGCGCCACCACGACGGCCGCCACCCCGGCGGCGGTCAGCGTCGCCCAGGGCGCGGTCGCCCGATCATGCGAGGTGCGTCCACACTCCAGGCCCGACAGCACCCCGATCGCCGCGGGCGCGAGGAGCAGCACCAGCCACCACACCGCCACCGGACCCGACGGCACCGCGGCCGCCACCGGCACCGCGGGTACCGGCGCGCCCTGAATCGCGAACAGGCTCAACGATCCCGGGCCGATCTGTACCTGGCCGCCGGCCAGCACGCTCACCGCGTCGACCGCCACATTCGGCAGGTAGGCCAGCGACAGCAGCGTCAAACCCAGTGCGCCGACCGCGTTTCCGGCCGCATGGTAGGTGTCGCCGAGGCGGGACCAGTGCAGCAGGAACGACACCACCGTCACCGCGGTCGCCGCCAGCAGCAGGCGGCCCACTGCCCGCAGCCCCGTCCGGAAACCGGGAACCACCCAGTCCGGCAAGGGAATCGGCAGCAGATCGGCGAAGTCGCGCCAGCGTCGCGCACCGATGCCCACGAGCGCCGCCAGTAGATTCAGCCCGAGCACCCAGGCGAAGGCGGCCAGGGTGTCCGGCGGCTGCAGCGACACCACCGCCGCCGCGTCCTCGGCCACCGCGAGGCACACCGCGGTGATCAGCAGCGGGCCGCCCACCGCGGCGCCCAGCACCCAGCCCAGCTCGGCGGTCTCGCACTCCGGCCCGGCCGCCTGCGCGCTGTCCCGCGCCACCAGCCACAGCATCAGCAGGGTCGGCAGCAGCGGCCACAGCCCAATCCCGGTCTTGCCGATCACCAGCGGAACCTGGTGCACCGCAAGCCAGCTCGCGGCGATGGCGCCCGACGAACCGCTCATCCCGCTGCCCGCCGCGAACAGGGTGGCGTACACCAGCACGAAGATCACCAGCAGCGTGATGGCCGAGGCGCGCGCGGCGACCAGCATCAGCACCCGGGCGCGTTCCGGGGTCAGCGATCCGAAACCCCCGCCGCCCCCGCCGCGCCGCCGGACCGGGGGCCGCGGCTGCTCCCGGAGATCGGGGTCGCTCAGGCGAGCCAGGGCAGTTCTGGGGGCATTCATGGACATCCAGCGTGGCAGCATCTCGGAAACCGTGGGGTCAGGCGCGCCGGAACGACCGGCGCGCTGGCAAAAGAGAACGGCCCCCGGTCACATACCGGAGGCCGCTCCTGACGGGAGGCGAAACTACTTGTCGTCCTGGCCCGGCCGGAAGGCCCGGGTGGCGTCCGCCGACGGATCCGCCGCCTGCTCGCCGCCGAACGGCTGCGCCGGGCGCTGTGCCTGGGCGCCGAAATGCTGGGTCGCGTCCGCACTCCCGGCCGGCTGCTGCGGCGTGCCGTACGGCGACTGCTGGCCGTAACCGGGCTGGGCGGGCTGCTGGCCGTAGGACGGCGGCTGCTGGCCGTAGGTCGGCTGGGAACCGGTGCCGTAGCCCGCGGGCTGCTGACCGTAACCGGCCGGCTGACCGTAGGACGGCTGCTGCGGCTGCTGACCGTACCCCGCCGGCTGACCGAACGACGGCTGCTGACCGTAGCCGGGCTGCTGACCGAACGCCTGCTGCTGATACTGCGGCCCGGTGGAGCTGAACGGCTGCGGCGGCTGCTGACCGTAACCACCCTGCGGCGCGGCCGGTTTCGGCTCCGGCGCCTTCACGATGCCGAGCTCGAACAGCAGCGCCAGCACGGCCACCACGGCCTGCACGAACGACAGGAACAGGATCACCCAGCCGCCCCACTTCAGCGTCACGCTGTCGCCGAGGTCGAAGGAGCCGAACAGGATGCCCAGGAACGCGCCGAACGAGGCGGCCGCCACGATGCCGGTGTTGCCGCTCTGCTTGGGCAGCAGCGACAGGCCGGCCAGCAGACCCGCGATCAGCAGGATCGTCACCAGCGCCGCGGAGCCGGTGCTCTCGAACAGGCTGAAGCTGGTGTCACCGCCGACCCGGGTGTTGCCGATCTCGACGGCCTTGGTGCCGATATAGGGCGCGAAGCCGAGCAGGAAGTTGATGACGCCGAGTGCGGCCACGCCCACGGCGAGGAAGAACGGCAGGCCCTTGCCCGCAACGGGCGACGTGCCCGACCCGGCAGCAGGGGCGCCCATGGGCTGCGAGCCGTAGCCAGGTACGGAGGAGGGCGTCGGCTGGGGCGCGTTGTATCCCGAGCCCCCGGTCGGGTATGACATGTCGTCGTCTCCTATCGAGTCGTTCACGAACCTCCACCGACGCTACTGCACTCGACGGCAGCGGGCACCATCTACCACCAGCCGTGGCTCGACCGCAATACCCGAATCGGCGCGGTGCACAACCGCGTTACCCGGACCGTCGCACCCGCAAACCCCCGCCCCGGGCCGGTTTCGTCACAGGACCGCGAATCACGAAGGCCGCCCGTCGAATTCGACAGGCGGCCTTCGTATTCAGCCAATCAGATCTCGCCCTGTGCCCTGCTTCCGCCAGGAAACAGGGCACAGGCATTCATCAAGCGCTGATGCTCGCCTTCTCCAGGATCTCGCGCGCCAGGGCGGCGGTCTCGGACGGGGTCTTGCCGACCTTCACGCCCGCGGCCTCGAGGGCGTCCTTCTTGGCCTGGGCGGTACCGGCGGAGCCGGAGACGATGGCGCCGGCGTGGCCCATGGTCTTGCCCTCCGGCGCGGTGAAGCCCGCGACGTAGCCGACGACCGGCTTGCTGACGTTGGCCTGGATGTAGGCCGCGGCCCGCTCCTCGGCGTCGCCGCCGATCTCGCCGATCATGACGATGAGCTTGGTCTCCGGGTCCTTCTCGAACGCCTCGATGGCGTCGATGTGGGTGGTGCCGATGACCGGGTCGCCGCCGATGCCGATGGCGGTGGAGAAACCGAAGTCCCGCAGCTCGTACATCATCTGGTAGGTCAGGGTGCCGGACTTGGAGACCAGGCCGATCGGGCCCTTGCCGGTGATGTTGGCCGGGGTGATGCCGACCAGCGACTCACCCGGGGTGATGATGCCGGGGCAGTTCGGGCCGATGATGCGGGTCTTGTTGCCCTTGTCCACGTTGTAGGCCCACGCGTAGGCGGTGTCCTGCACCGGGATGCCCTCGGTGATGACCACGAGCAGCGGGATCTCCGCGTCGATGGCCTCGATGATGGCGTCCTTCGAGAAGGCCGGGGGAACGAACGCGATGGAGGTGTCCGCGCCGGTCTTCTCCATGGCCTCGGCGACGGTCGCGAAGACCGGCAGCTCGACCTCGTTGCCCTGGGCGTCGACGTGCTTGACGGTGGTACCCGCCTTGCGCGCGTTGACACCGCCGACCACGTTGGTGCCCGCCTTCAGCATCAGGGCGGTGTGCTTGGTGCCCTCGCCGCCGGTGATGCCCTGGACGATGACCTTGTTGTCCTTGTTCAGGAAGATAGACATGTTGGTTCGTGTCCTTACTTGGCCGCAGCCAGCTCGGCGGCCTTGTCGGCGCCTTCGTCCATGGTCTGAGCGAGGGTCACCAGGGGGTGGTTGGCGTCGACGAGGATCTTGCGACCCTCCTCGACCTTGTTGCCGTCGAGGCGGACGACCAGCGGCTTGTTGGCCTCGGCGCCCAGGATCTCCAGGGCCTGCACGATGCCGTTCGCGACCGCGTCACAGGCGGTGATGCCACCGAAGACGTTCACGAACACCGACTTGACCTGCTCGTCGTTGAGGATGACGTCCAGGCCCGCGGCCATGACGGCGGCCGAAGCGCCACCGCCGATGTCGAGGAAGTTGGCGGGCTTGACGCCGCCGTGGTTCTCACCGGCGTAGGCGACGACGTCCAGGGTCGACATGACCAGGCCGGCGCCGTTGCCGATGATGCCGACCTCGCCGTCGAGCTTCACGTAGTTGAGGTCGTTCTGCTTGGCCTTGAGCTCGAGCGGGTCGGTGGCGTCGATGTCCGCGAACTCGGCGTGGTCGGGGTGGCGGAACTCGGCGTTCTCGTCCAGGGTCACCTTGCCGTCGAGGGCGAGGATCTCGTCGTTGGGGGTACGCACCAGCGGGTTGACCTCGACCAGGGTCGCGTCCTCCTTGATGAACACCTCCCACAGCTTCTGGATGGTCACCGCGGCGGCGTCGAGGATGTCGGCGGGCAGGTGGCCCTGCTCGGCGATGGAACGGGCGAAGGCCAGGTCCACGCCCTTGACGGCGTCGACCGGCACCTTGGCCAGGCGGTCCGGCTTGGTGGCGGCCACCTCCTCGATCTCCATGCCGCCCTCGACCGAGCACATGGCCAGGTAGGTGCGGTTGGAGCGATCGAGCAGGAAGGAGATGTAGTACTCCGAGGCGATGTCCTTGGCCTCGGCAACCAGGATCTTCTTGGTGATGTGGCCCTTGATGTCCAGGCCCAGGATGTTCTGCGCGTGGGTGAAGGCGTCGTCGGGGGTGGCGGCGTACTTCACGCCACCGGCCTTGCCGCGGCCACCGACTTTGACCTGCGACTTGATCATCACCGGCTTGCCGATTTCTTCCGCGATCGCACGGGCGTCCTCGGCCGAGTCCGTGACGCGGCCCTCCGACGAAGGCACTCCGTGCTTCACGAAGAGTTCCTTCGCCTGATATTCGAAGAGATCCATGTACTCACCGTCTCGTCTGCGTTGTTGTGACAACGTCTTGGTTGGCGGCCCGTCGTCGGAGGCGGGTTGGCTCGGACTCTAATCAGTCACATGGAGCGGAAATCAGCCGCATACAGCCTAAGTGGCGCAGGTCACGGTACTGTCTCCGCGGCCGCAAAAGCCCTCGTCAATGCTACTCATCGGTAGCTTGTTGACCCCGCGCCAGGTGGGACACACGAATCCCGGACCGTGATACTGGCTACTACGTTGCGTCGTCGACAAACCTCACTCGGTTACCCGAAGCACAGTGAGCGCATTCCCGCTCGGAACGTGATCAATATCACAGCAGCGTGTCGAACCAAGTCCATCGCTTGCTGAGCCGCAATCGTTTCGTTACCGTCGTTGCGGTCGATGTCACAACCCGGTCACGGACAGGAGGACGGCAGGCTTGACGCAGCACAGCGCTCCCAAGGTAATGAGCCGCTTCGCAGGCGACTTGTCGGCCCCGCAGCACTCTCCGGACCGGCGCAAATGAGCGACGGCCCCTTCCCCTCGCAGCCCCGCGCCCGTCGCGGACACCGCTATCGCGAGGACGCAGAGAATTACGGCGGCGCGACCACCTTCGATGCCCCCGCCCCGACGCACAGCGGGGTCGCCCACGGCGACTGGGATGCCACCCAGGCCTGGAACGGCGACACGCAGTGGGATTCCGGCTCCGAGTGGAATTCCGATGCGGACTGGAACGGCGGTCAGCAGTGGGGTGAGACCCCGCAGTGGGACGAATCCGCCGACTGGCAGCCCGAACCGAGCTGGGACTACAACGCCCAGACCACCGTGAACGGCTGGGCCGCACCGAATCCGAGTGATTGGGCCCCGCAGTCGCGGACCAACTGGGATCCGACCGCGGACCCGACCCCCTCCGACGAGTACCGGCCGGTCTACACGTTCAAGACCGCGTCCGGCGAGAAGCTCCAGTTCTCCGGCGACGGCGCCCGCCTGAATCGCAGTGCGCGGGCGGCCGATGTCGAGCACGACGCCGACTACGACGACGAGCCGCGCCCGACCCGCTCCGGCGGCAAGCGCCGCTCCGGCGGCACCCACCGCCTACCCGCCCCGCCCACCGCCCTCAAGGGCCGCGCCGCGGTCGTGGCGGTCGCGGCCGGTGCGGTCGTGGCCGCGGGCCAGGCCACCATCGAGTCCACGGGCCATGACAACAGCAATGTCGACTATCAGGCCGCCAACCAGGTCAAGGAGGTCGCTGCGACCTCGGTGGTCGGCGACGGCGCCCCCGGATCGCCCCAGGTGGTGAGCCCGAACGCGCCCGCGAGCCTGGACCAGTTCAACGACATTCTGGCCAAGGGCAAGCAGTTCGCCGCCGACATGGCCAACCAGGAGGCGTCGAAGAACCGGCCGCTGTGGACGAAGTTCGCCGCCGGCACCTTCACCTCCGGCTTCGGCATCCGCTGGGGCGTCGCCCACCAGGGCGTGGACATCGCCGCCCCGATCGGCACCCCGATCTACGCGGTCGCCGACGCCACCGTGCTCGAGGCCGGTCCCGCTTCCGGTTTCGGCATGTGGGTCCGGCTGCTCCACGACGACGGCACGGTCACCATCTACGGCCACATCGACACCGCGACCGTCTCGCAGGGCCAGCGCGTGCTGGCCGGCGACCAGATCGCGACCGTCGGTAACCGCGGCTTCTCGACCGGCCCGCACTGCCACTTCGAGGTCTGGCTGAACGGCGTCGACAAGATCGACCCGCTGCCCTGGCTGGCCTCGCGCGGCATCTCGCTCGGCCCCGAACGGGACTGACCCGCAACCGAACCCGATCTGAAAGGCGCGCCCGGCCGGGCGCGCCTTTCGGCGTTCCGGGCGGCTCCCCGCGGAATCGGGCTGACCGGCGACCGGATCGAACCCGTCATGCGGACCGTGCCGATCGACGCCGAGGCGTCGTGGCGGACGGCCCCATCGCGCGGCCCTGACGGCCCCGGAGGCGAGTCCGGCTGCTGCGCGCCGAGATCGCGTCGGGGTGATTGGATCCCGTTGCGGTACGGGCGATTCTGGACGCTCTGCTCGGGCCGGCAGGCGGGCCGCGCCGACGAGTGACGCCCGATCAGCGCGGTCCGAGCCCGATCAGCCGCGGTTGGAGCGGTACCAGCGGATCAGCGCGTCGGTGGACGAATCCGATTGCGGCGCGGGCTCTTCCGCCGCGGTCAGCAGCGGCTCCAGGGCCAGCGCCTGCTGCTTGCCCAGTTCCACGCCCCACTGGTCGAAGCTGTCGATGCCCCAGAGCGCACCCTCGGTGAACACCTGGTGCTCGTAGAGGGCGATCAGCTGGCCCAGCACCGACGGGGTCAGCTGCGGCGCCAGGATGGCCGTGGAGGGCCGGTTACCGGGCATCACCTTGTGCGGCACCAGGTTCGGGGCGGTGCCCTCGGCCGCGATCTCCTCGGCGGTCTTGCCGAAGGCCAGCACCTTGGTCTGGGCGAAGAGGTTGCTCATCAGGATGTCGTGCATGCTGCCCGAGCCGTCCATGGTGGGCAGATCGCTGACCGGACGGGCGAATCCGATGAAGTCGGCGGGCACCAGCCGGGTGCCCTGGTGCAGCAGCTGGTAGAAGGCGTGCTGGCCGTTGGTGCCGGGCTCGCCCCAGAAGATCTCGCCGGTGGAGGTGGTGACCGGGGTGCCGTCGGCGTGCACGGACTTGCCGTTGGACTCCATGGTCAGCTGCTGCAGATAGGCCGGGAAACGGGCCAGGTCGTTGGAGTACGGCAGCACCGCGCGGGACTGCGCGCCGAAGAAGTTCGAGTACCAGACGCCCAGCAGGCCGAGCAGGATCGGGCCGTTCTCCGCCAGCGGCGCATTCGCGAAATGCTCGTCCACGGCGTGCATTCCGGCCAGGAACTCGGCGAAACGCTCCTTGCCGATGACCGCCATGACCGACAGGCCGATGGCCGAGTCCACCGAGTAGCGGCCGCCGACCCAGTCCCAGAAGCCGAACATGTTGGCGGTGTCGATACCGAAGTCCGCCACCCGCTGCGCGTGGGTGGACACCGCGACGAAATGCTTTGCGACAGCGTCCTCGCCGAGCGCGGCCACCAGCCAGCGGCGGGCCGCGGTGGCATTGGTGAGCGTCTCCAGGGTGGAGAAGGTCTTGGAGGCGACGATGAACAGCGTGGTGGCCGGGTTCAGGCCGTCCAGCTTCGCCACCAGATCCGACGGATCGACATTCGAGACGAACCGCGCCGAGATGCCCGCGTCCGCGTAGTGCCGCAGGCCCAGCGTCACCATGGCCGGGCCCAGATCCGAGCCGCCGATGCCGATGTTCACCACCGTGGCGATGCGCTCGCCGGTGGCGCCGCGCCACTGCCCGGAGCGCACCTGGTCGGTGAATTCGCCCATGCGCCGCAGCACTTCGTGCACGTCGGTCTCGACGTCCTGGCCGTCCACCGTGAGCGGCCGGCCGACTGGCCGGCGCAGCCACACGTGCCCGACCGAGCGGTCTTCGGAGGTGTTGATGCGCTCGCCACCGAACATGGCGTCGCGGCGCTGCTCGACCCCGGCGGTCTGCGCCAATTCGGCCAGCAGGTCCAGGGTTTCGCGTGTCACCCGATGCTTGGAGTAGTCGATGTGCAGGTCGGCGACCTGCACGGTCAGCTCACGACCACGCTCGGGATCCTCGGCGAAGAACTCACGCAGATGCCGCCCGGCGAGAGAGGCGTGGTGATCGTGCAGTTTCCGCCAGACCGCCGATGCGGTGATGTCGCTGCTCACGATCGCCGAGGTTACAACCTTCACCTTGCGACGCGCAGGTAACAAGACGTCATTCGCGGGATTCTCCCAGCGCAGAGCGATTTTCGGCCGACAGCGGGGGTGCGGATTCCACGGACTCCGGCGGCTCGGACACACACGCGCCTAGGCTCGTCTCATGGTGACCGAAAGCGCCCTACTCTCGTCCATTCCCACGCGACTTTGGATCGGCGGACCGGTGGATGCCACCGGTGGCGCGACCTTCCCGGTGCACAATCCGGCGACGGGTGAGGTCATCGCCCAGGTCGCCGACGCGACACCCGAGGACGCGGTGCGCGCCCTCGACGCGGCCGCGGCCGTGCAGGCCGAATGGGCCGCCACCCCGGCCCGGCAGCGCGGGGAGATCCTGCGCGCGGTGTTCGAGGCGATCACGGCGCGGGCCGAGGAGTTCGCCCTCCTCATGACCCTCGAAATGGGTAAGGCCCTGCCGGAGAGCCGCAATGAGGTTCGCTACGGCGCGGAGTTCTTCCGCTGGTTCAGCGAGGAGGCGGTCCGCATTCACGGCCGCTACCAGCCCGCCCCGGCCGGGACCGGGCGAATCCTGGTGCACAAGCAGCCCGTCGGCCCGTGCCTGGCCATCACGCCCTGGAACTTCCCGCTGGCCATGGGCACCCGCAAGATCGGCCCGGCGCTGGCGGCGGGCTGCACCATGATCGTGAAGCCCGCGGGTGAGACCCCGCTGACCATGCTGCTGCTGGCCCAGCTCTGCAGCGAGGCCGGCCTGCCCGACGGCGTGCTGTCGGTCATCACCACCTCGCACTCGGGTGCGGTCACCGCGCCGCTGCTGAACGACCCGCGGCTGCGCAAGCTGACCTTCACCGGTTCCACGCCGGTCGGCAAGAAACTGGTCGAGCAGTCCGCGCACGGCCTGCTGCGCACCTCGATGGAGCTCGGCGGCAATGCCCCGTTCGTGGTCTTCGACGATGCCGACGTGGATGCCGCCGTGCAGGGCGCGCTGCTGGCCAAACTGCGCAATGGCGGTGAGGCGTGCACCGCGGCCAACCGCTTCCACGTCCAGAATTCGGTTCGCCAGGAATTCACCGACAAGCTGGTGGCGGCCATGGCGGAGTACCGGCTCGGCAATGGCGTGGACCCGGACACCACGCTGGGCCCGCTCGTCAACGAGAACCAGCTCGACACCGTGAGCGAGCTGGTCGACGACGCGGTGTCGGCGGGTGCGCAGGTGAAGCTGGGCGGCAAGGCCCCCGGCGGCCCGGGCTGGTTCTATCCGGCCACAGTGCTCACCGATATCCCGGCGCAGGCCCGCATCCTGCGCGAGGAGGTGTTCGGCCCGGTCGCCCCGATCGTCGGCTTCGACACCGAGGAGCAGGGCCTGGCCGCGGCCAACAACACCGAATTCGGCCTGGTCGCCTACGTGTACACGCGCAGTCTGGACCGGGCGCTGCGGGTGGCCGAGGGTCTGGAGAGCGGCATGGTCGGGGTTAATCGGGGCGTCATCTCCGACCCGGCCGCGCCCTTCGGCGGCGTGAAGGAATCCGGTTTCGGCCGGGAGGGCGGCTTCGAGGGCATCGAGGAATACCTCGACACCAAGTACATCGCCCTGCCGTAGACAGGAAAGAGCCGCCCCGGGGTCGAGACACCCGGGGCGGCTTTGGGGAGGCTGCATCCGTGGCACGCATGCAGCGCGGTCTGTGTGGGGCCGCACTTCGCGACGCACCGCATGGTGTATCGAGCATGCGATGCCCGGCGTTAACGGGCCCTGCCGAAGGCGGCGGGGCCGGGGGTTTCAGGGGTTCCGGGTGCGCAGCAGGCCCCCGAGAGCCTTACGAGAGTTGTCAGTGTCCGAGGCGGCCGCGGCCCAGGCGCAGCAGCAACATCGCGAGGGTGTGGCCCTCCTGGCCCAGCTCGCTGAATCGCTCGAGCACCTTCATCTCGCGGGAGTGGACGAGCTTGGGCCCGCCGTTCGCCATACGCGTTCGCCCGATGATGCGCGAGACCTCGGTGCGGCGCTTGATAGCGGCGAGGATTTCGGCGTCCAGCTTGTCGATTTCCAAGCGCAGCTTGTCGATCTCAGCCTCGGAGGGCAGGGCGGAGTCCGAGCCGGTGGCAGACTCGGAATGTCCCGTCGTCGAGATGCTCATTCTTCAACTCCTCGTGGTCCAGAACGTCGATCGGCGGGTGGACCCAACCTGTTACCGATCGGTTCTTCACCAAGAATCAGACCTGTTGGCCATACATTGTCCCCCTGGGACCGCACCACATTGTCCCCCCGGGATCGGGCTCAGGTGCAATGCGTCGCCTTGGAGCCGGTCATGCGACGAGTGTGCCATGCATAGGGACCTATGCAAAACAGGTACGTTTGTGAATCTCCTGAGTTTCCCGACCTGGTGCGGTTCACCGGATGTTCGCCGGACCGGCACTTATCGGACACCTGCGCGGTCCGCCCCGCCGTCTGTCGGTGCGCGCCGGTAGCGTGGATGGGCGATGAATACGACGGTGGCACAGGACGAGCAGAAGACCGAGCGGTTGCTCGAGGGATTGAATCCGCAACAGCGCGCCGCGGTGATGCACACCGGCACCCCGCTGCTGATCGTGGCCGGGGCCGGGTCCGGAAAGACCGCTGTCCTCACCCGTCGCATCGCCTATCTGCTCGACGCTCGCGGGGTGCGGCCCGGCGAGGTGCTGGCCATCACCTTCACCAACAAGGCCGCCGCCGAGATGCGCGAACGGGTGGCCGGGCTGGTCGGCCCGCGCGCGGCCGGCATGTGGGTGTCCACCTTCCACTCCAGCTGCGTGCGCATCCTGCGCACCCAGGCGTCGCTGCTGGCGGGGCTGAACTCCAACTTCTCCATCTACGACGCGGACGATTCCCGGCGGCTGCTGGGCATGATCATTCGCGATTTCGAGATCGACGCGAAGAAGTACTCGCCGCGCCTGCTGGCCACCGCCATCTCGAATCTCAAGAACGAGCTCATCGACCCGCCGCAGGCCGCGGCCGACGCCGAGACCGAGGACAGCGAGCTGCCGCGCATCGTGGCCCGGGTCTACGACGAGTACCAGCGGCGGCTGCGCGCGGCCAATGCCCTCGACTTCGACGATCTGATCGGTGAGACGGTGTCGCTGCTGCAGCGGCATCCGCAGGTGGCCGAGTACTACCGGCGGCGCTTCCGGCACGTGCTGGTCGACGAGTACCAGGACACCAACCACGCGCAGTACGTGCTGGTGCGCGAACTGGTGGGCCACCATCGGGGCGGGCCGGGTGACGATGTCGCTGCCGAGGATCGGGTGCCGCCCTCGGAGCTGTGCGTGGTGGGTGACGCGGACCAGTCCATCTATGCCTTCCGCGGCGCCACCATCCGCAATATCGAGGAGTTCGAGCGCGACTTCCCGGATGCGGAAACCATTCTGCTGGAACAGAACTACCGCTCCACCCAGTACATCCTGACCGCCGCCAACGCGGTGATCGCCCGCAACGAGGGCCGCCGCGAGAAGAAGCTGTGGACCGACCAGGGCGACGGCGATCTGATCGTCGGCTATGTGGCCGACAACGAGCACGACGAGGCCTCGTTCGTCGCCCGCGAGATCGACAGGCTGGTGGATCAGGGCGACGCCAACTACGCGGATGTGGCGGTCTTCTACCGCACCAACAACAATTCGCGGGCGCTGGAGGAGATCTTCATCCGCATGGGGCTGCCCTACAAGGTGGTCGGCGGGGTGCGCTTCTACGAGCGCAAGGAGGTTCGCGACATCGTGGCCTACCTGCGCGTCCTGGAGAACCCGGATGACGCGGTGAGCCTGCGGCGGGTGCTCAACACCCCGCGCCGCGGCATCGGCGACCGTGCGGAGGCCTGTGTGGCCGTGCACGCCGAACAGCGGAATATCGGCTTCGCGCAGGCGCTCCGGGACGCGGCCGCGGGCAAGGTGGCGCTGCTCAACAGCCGCTCGCAGCGGGCCATCGCCGGATTCCTGGAGCTGCTGGAGGAGATCCGGGCCGCGGGCGCGCAGGCCGACATGGACTTCCCGGATGTGGGTTCGGTGGTGGAGGCGGTACTGGACCGCACCGGCTATCGCGCCGAGCTGGAGGCCTCCGACGATCCGCAGGACGGCGCGCGCCTGGACAACCTCAACGAATTGGTCAGCGTCGCACGCGAATTCAGTTCCGAGGCGCGCAACAATGTGGAGGCCGCGCGGGCCGAGGGCATGCTGCCCGAGCAGGCCGAGGGCGAACCGGAACCGGGTTCGCTGGCGGCGTTCCTGGAGCGCGTCTCGCTGGTGGCCGACGCGGACCAGATTCCCGAAGAGGGTTCGGGCGTGGTCACGTTGATGACCCTGCACACCGCCAAGGGCCTGGAGTTCCCGGTCGTGTTCGTGACCGGCTGGGAGGACGGCCAGTTCCCGCACATGCGCGCCCTGGGCGATCCGACGGAGCTGCAGGAGGAGCGCCGGCTGGCGTATGTGGGCATCACGCGCGCCCGCAAGCGCCTGTATCTGACCCGGGCCGTGGTCCGTTCGGGTTGGGGGCAGCCGGTCTCCAATCCGGAATCCCGCTTCCTGCAGGAGATTCCGGGCCATCTGGTGGATTGGCGGCGGCTGGAGCCGGCCCCGTCGCAGACCTCGCGCGGTTTCCGCCGGCGCGGCGAAGACGAAGGGCTGGAACGGGATTGGACCCGCGGTGACGGCTGGTCGGAGCCCCGCCCCGGTCTGCGCGATCGCGGCGAGCGGCGGCCCGCGCCGGCCGCCGCGGGGGTCAAGCGCAACAACACCGGTCTGGTGCTGGCCGTCGGCGACCGGGTCAACGACGACAAGTACGGCCTGGGCCGGGTGATCGCCGCCGAGGGCTTCGGCTCGCTGGCGACGGTCACCATCGACTTCGGCACGGCCGGCAAGATCCGGCTGATCCCGCAGTACAGCCGGACCCTGACCAAGCTCTGATCAGTTGGTGTGGCGGCTGAGGACGGCGTAGGCGCGCACGGCGTCCTCGGGGAAGACCAGGATCCGGAAGCGGTCCTTGATATTTCGCCAACGGTGGATGCGTGCCCGGCCCATGGTGGCGCGTACCCCGTGGGAGTGCAGCAGCTGCCGGACGGCGCGCGCGGACTGCATGTCGTAGACGGTGGCGGCGGGCACCAGCAGCCCGTATTCCTCGTCGCCGGTGCGTGTCCGGAGTTTCATCCTCGACTCCCGTTGTCCTGCTTGGCTTTCAGCATGGTGAGCTGTGCGTGCTCCTCATCATGATGCTGGGCGGCCAGGAGCGCGCGCTCCTCGGGTGGGTCGGCGGTGAGGAACCCGCCGGGTCCGGGTTTGCCCGCGGAGCCGAGCTTGCTCATCTTCTTGGGGACGGCCGCGCCCTGGTACGCCAGGGGAATCGGATGGCCGTGCCGGTCCACCGGCCCGAGCGACTGGTGCACCTCGATGTACTCGCCGTGCGGCAGCCGTTTGATGATGCCGGTCTCGATGCCGTGCTCGAGCACCGCCCGGTCGCTGCGCTGCAGGCCCAGGCAGAACCGGTAGGCCACGGCGTAGGCCAGCGGCGGCAGGGTCAGCAGCGCGATCCGGAAGAACCAGGTGGTCGCGTTGAGGGAGACGTCGAACTTCAGCGCGATGATGTCGTTCACGCAGGCGAAGGTGAGCACCAGGTAGAAGGCGATGGCCATGGCTCCGATCGCGGTGCGCACCGGCACATCTCGCGGCCGCTGCAGCAGATTGTGGTGCGCGGTGTCCTTGGTCAGCCGCTTCTCGATCCACGGGTACAGCGGGATCACCGCCAGCACGATGCCCATCACCACCGCCACCCAGAAGGGCGCGGGAATGGTGTAGCGGCCCAGGTAGATCTCCCAGGGCGGCATGAGCCGGGCCAGGCCGTCGGTCCACATCATGTAGAAGTCGGGCTGGGATCCGGCCGACACCTGGGCGGGGTTGTAGGGCCCCAGATTCCAGATCGGGTTGATCTGGAACAGCCCGCCCATGAGCGCGACGGTGGCCAGGGTGAAGGCGAAGAACGCGCCCTGGTCCAGGGAGAACACCGGAACGATGCGCGCGCCCACCACATTTCGCTCGGTGCGGGCGGGCCCGGGGAACTGGGTGTGCTTCTGGTACCAGACGAGTGCGATGTGAGCGCCGATGAGCGCCAGCATGATTCCCGGGAACAGCAGCACGTGGGTGATGTAGAGCCGCGGGATCAGGACGGTGCCGGGGAATTCTCCGCCGAAGAGGAAGAAGTGGATCCAGGTGCCCACCACCGGGACCGCCATGGTGATGCCGCCCAGCGGTGACCGCAGGCCGGTGCCGGAGAGCAGGTCGTCGGGCAGCGAGTAGCCGAAGTAGCCCTCGAACATGGCCAGGATCAACAGGACCGCGCCGATCACCCAGGTGGCCTCGCGGGGTTTGCGGAAGGCGCCGGTGAAGAACACCCGGAACATGTGGATGATGATCGACGCCGCGAACAGCAGGGCGGCCCAGTGGTGGACCTGCCGCACGAACAGCCCGCCGCGCACGTCGAAGGAGATGTCCAGCACGCTGCGGTAGGCGGCCGACATCTGGACGCCGCGCAGCGGCTGGTAGCTGCCGTTGTAGGTCACCTCGGTCATGGACGGCTCGAAGTAGAGCGTGAGGTAGACCCCGGACAGCAGCAGGATGATGAAGCTGTAGAGCGCGATCTCCCCGAGCAGGAACGACCAGTGGGTCGGGAAGACCTTGTTGATGGAGCGTTTCAGACCCGCGGCCAGGTGATACCGCTGGTCGGCGGCATCGGCGCGGTTCGCGGTGGCATTCATGAACATGAGACGCCGGAGCGGGCCGAAACGTGACACCTGGATCGAGGGGTTGTCCCGGATCACACCCCGCGCGGTGTCGTCGGGGCGGGTGTCAGCCGATGCTGGTCTGGGTGCCGAGGGTGAAGGTATGGCCGTGCGACGTGCAGGTCATGCCGCCGCCGTGCGGACGCCCGCCGAGGCAGGTCGCGCCCGCGTAGTCGAACTGGGTGCCGGCGTAGACGTTTCCGGCGGGCGCGGCACGTCCCAGAGCTGACGGGCATTCGGATTGCCGTGCCGGCCGCCGAGGCCGAAGGTCGGGTGGGCGGGGCACAATAGTCGTGCGCCGCGGGCGTATTCCGAACAACAAAGGCACAGATCTGGCTGGACTACTGGTTCGGCTGATGCCGGGGCGGCTATCGATCGCCGCCCACGGCCACGACCTCGTGTCAGCTCAGTCGACGTAGGCGCGCTGGATGATCGCCTCGGTGTCCACGCCGGTGGGCAGCGTGCCGAAGGCGATGCCCCAGTCGCCGCCGAACCTGGTGCTGCAGAAGGCGTCCGCGACGGCCTGGTGGCCGTGCCGCACCAGCTGCGCGCCCTGCAGCACCAGCGCCATCAGCTCCACCACGCGGCGGGCGCGGTACTCGATATCGGCGAAGTCGGTGAGCTCCTTGCCGATTCGGTCGATGGCCTCGTCCAGGTGGCGGTTGGCGCCGCGGGACAGGTTCACCTCGGTGAAGAACGCCTCGACCGTCTCCGGCTGCCGGCCCATGGCGCGCAGCGCGTCCAGCGCGGCCACATTGCCCGAGCCCTCCCAGATGGACATGAGCGGGGCCTCCCGGTACAGCCGCGGCATGCCGGACTCCTCGGCATAACCGTTGCCGCCGAAGCATTCCAGCGCCTCGGCCGCGTGCGCGGGGGCACGCTTGCACACCCAGTACTTGGTGACCGCCAGCGCGATGCGGCGCAGCGCCGCCTCGGTGGGATCGGTGTCGGCGCGATCGGTGGCCCCGGCCAGGCGCATCATGACGGTGGTCGCCGCATCGGATTCGATCACCAGGTCCGCCAGCACATTCCGCATGGCGGGCTGGTCGACCAGGTGCTTGCCGAACACCTGGCGATGCCGGGCGTGGTGGGTGGCGTAGACGGCCCCGGCCCGCATGCCGGTGGCCGAGCCGATCACGCAGTCCAGCCGGGTCATATTGACCATTTCGATAATGGTCTTCACGCCCGCGCCCTCCTCGCCGACCAGCCAGCCGATGGCGTTCTCGTACTCCAGTTCCGAGGAGGCGTTGGACTTGTTGCCCAACTTGTCCTTGAGCCGCTGGATGCGCAGCGCGTTGCGGGTGCCGTCGGGCAGCACCCGGGGCAGCAGGAAGCAGGACAGGCCGCCCGGCGCCTGGGCCAGGGTCAGGAACAGGTCGCCCATGGGGTGCGAGGTGAACCACTTGTGGCCGACGATGCGGTAGGTGCCGTCGGCGAGCGGGGTGGCCGTGGTGGTGTTGGCGCGGACGTCGGAGCCGCCCTGCTTCTCGGTCATGGACATGCCCGCGATGAGACCGGCCTTGCTGGACGGCTCGCGCAGGCCGAAGTCGTAGACGCGGGAGGCCAGCAGCGGCTCGAACTTCGCGGCCAGTTCGGGGTTGTGGCGCAGCGCGGGCACCACGGCGTAGGTCATGGAGATCGGGCACATGTGCCCGGCGTCGGCCAGGCCCCAGGTGAAGAACTTGGCGGCGCGGGCCACGTGCGCGCCGGACCGGTCGTCCTGCCAGGGCGAACCGTGCAGACCGTGCGTCACCGCGGTGTCCATGAGGTTGTGCCAGTACGGGTGGAACTCCACCTCGTCGATGCGGTTGCCGTAGCGGTCGTGGGTGTGCAGGATCGGCGGGTTCTCGTTGGCCAACCGGCCCCACTCCTGCGCGGCCGCGCCACCCGCGAGCACGCCCAGCTCCCGCACCTCGGCCTCGGCCCAGCCCGCGCCTTCCCGGTGCAGGCCCTCGAGCAGCGCGGGATTGCGCGAATTGTCGAAGGGGACGATGGGCGGCACCTGGTTGAAGACGTCGTGCGTGTGCATTGCGGGTGACTCCTATTCGTGTGGGACGCCGCGAGATTCGGGGTGGTCGCCGGAGGCGTGTGGCTGGACGCCGAGGGCGCGCAGGGCGAAGGCGACCAGTTCCGGCAGCACCGATTCGCTCTGGAGTTGTTCGGAGAGCGGGCCGACGAGCACCTCGCCGATGGCCCCGACCAGCGCGGTCGCGGAGGTGCGCGGATCCTGAGGCGGCAGTTGACCGGTGGCGATGCCGTCGGAGATGGCGGACACGTAGGTCTCGGCGAAGGCCCGGCGGAAGCGCAGGCGTTCGGCGTCGACGGCGGCGTCCACCGGTTCGGCGAGCAGCACGTAGGCGAGTTTGGGGTTCTTGAGGGCGCGGCCGGCGAAGGTCTCGACGGCGGCGGTGACCCGGTCCGGGGCAGTACGCCCCTCCCCCGCCGCCCCGGCCGCGGCGACGGCGTCGACCTCGCGGGTGACGACCTCGCGGAAGACGGCGGTGACGAGCTCGGCCTTGCCGCTGAAGTTCTTGTACACCGTCCCGGTGGCGACTCCGGCCTCGGCGGCGACCGCGGCCATGGACAGTCCGGCGAACCCGTCGCGGGACAGCACGGTCATGGCGGCGCGCACGATCGACCCCGCCTGAGCATCCAGGCGGGCCTGGACAGCGGGGGTTCTGCGATAGGCCACACAAGAAGTGAACCACCAATTCATTTCTTGACGCAAGCCCACCCGTCGCCCACGACCACCCTCGACCGAGGCGCTCCGCGCCGCTGTGCAGAACCCACTGACGGCGTACTGTCGGCCACGTGACAGTACGAGTGGAGCGCAACGGCCCCGTCTACACCGTGATCCTGCACCGCCCCGAAGCCCGCAACGCGGTCGACGGCCCCACCGCGAAAGCCCTGGCCGACGCCTTCCGCGACTTCGACGCCGACCCCACCGCCGCGGTCGCCGTGCTGTGGGGCGACGGCGGCACCTTCTGCGCCGGCGCCGACCTCAAGGCCCTCGGCACCGAACGCTCCAATGAGGTCACCGAGGACGGCGACGGACCCATGGGCCCGACCCGCATGAAGCTGTCCAAGCCCGTCATCGCCGCGGTCTCCGGGTACGCGGTCGCGGGCGGCATCGAGCTGGCACTCTGGTGTGATCTGCGAATCGCGGAGCAGGACAGCACCTTCGGCGTGTTCTGCCGCCGCTGGGGCGTACCGCTGATCGACGGCGGCACCGTGCGGCTGCCCCGCATCATCGGCGAGGGCCGCGCCATGGACCTGATTCTCACCGGCCGGGCCGTCGGCGCCACCGAGGCGCTGCAGATCGGGCTGGTCAACCGGGTGGTGCCGAACGGCGAATCCCGCCGCGCCGCCGAGGAACTCGCGCTCGAGCTGGCCACGCTGCCGCAGACCTGCCTGCGCTCGGACCGCATGTCGGTGCTGGAGCAGAACGGCCTGGAGGAGTCCGAGGCCATCGCCAACGAGCTGCGCCACGGCATGAAGGCCCTGATGGACGGCGCGCTGGACGGGGCGCAGCGCTTCGCCTCGGGCGCGGGCCGCCACGGCCACCCGGCCTGATCCGGGCTCCGGTTCGCCGGTCGTGCGAAAGCCCCGAATACGCGCGGCAGCAGCCCATGGAACCGATCGGTACGCTAGCCGTTCGATGGATCGGCTGAGCGTGCTGGACGAGATCTTCCTGCGGTCGCATCGGGGCATGGGCACCCCGATCGTCCTGCAGGGACTCTGGCGTACCGCCGAACCGGTACATCCGGCCCTGCTCTGGCGGGTGCACCGCGATCTGCGCACCGGGCCGCTCGGCCGCCGGGTGGTGCGCTCGCGGGTGCCCGGGGCACGGCGGCGCTGGCAGCCGAACGAGACCGCGCACCCGTTCACCATGACGCCGGAGCCGATTCCGCGTGCGGCCGTATTGGATTGGGCCGACCGCCAGGGCGCGGACCTCGATCCCGAGGCCGGGCCGGGCTGGCGGCTGTCGGCGGCACGCCTCGACGACGGCGGCTGCCTGGTCGCGCTGACCTGTTCGCACGCGCTGGCCGACGGCCGCGCGCTGACCCTGGCCATCGACAACGCACTGTCCGGCAGCCCGCTCGCGGCGCCCCTTGCGGGACATTCGGATTGGGCCGACGCCCGGCGCATGTGGGCCACGGTCCTGGGTGGGACCGCTCGCGCGCTGCGGCGCGGCCTTCCCGCACGCCCGGCCACACCCGAAGCGCGAAAGGTGGTGCCGGGCACCGCGAATGCCCTGCCCGGAACCGCCACCACCTGCGGGACGGTGCTGGAGATCCCGGCCCGGGACTGGAACCGCGTCGCGGTCGCGCACGCGGGCACGGCCAACAGCCTGTTCGTCCATCTGATCGCGAAGATGCTGTGGTCCAGCGGTTTTCCCGCCGACACCATAGCCGCCAGCCTCCCGGTCGACACCCGTGACGAGCCGCGTGTGGACAACGACATGTCCATGACCGAGGTCGCCATCACCCGCGACGACACCCCGGCGACCCTGCGCCGCAAGGCCCGTGCGGCCTACGAGCACCGCATGACCAGCCCGGGCGGCATCCCCGAGGAGATCCTCCAGGTCATGCCCGACCGGTGGGCGTATCGGCTGGCCCGGGGCGCGGGCGAGCGAGACGTCCTGTGCTCCAATATCGGCAACCTGCCCGAGTCGCTGCTGGCGCTGGGCCCGCACTCGTGCACCGGGGTGGCGGCCCGCGCCATCCACCCCGGGCTCCGGCCCGACGCCCTGCCCCGGACCCGGCTCTCGGGGTACCTGACCCGGATCGCCGACACCTACACACTGTCGCTGATCGGCCTGGATCCGGACGCCATCCCGACCTCCGCCGCGCTCACCGCGCTTGCCGAGACGGAACTGTCCGCACTCGGCCTGTCCGGTACGGCCTGGTGACCGCCGCTCAGGTGAGGGCGGGGATCCGAACCCCCTGCCACGCCAGGCGTTTGGTGCGGTCCGGGTCGAGTTCGACGCGGCCGGGCGAATCGATGATCAGCGTCGCGCGCTGCTCCTCGGTGTAGGCGGGCCAGGCCGGCAGCGGAGTTCCGGTGCGGGCGAAGGCCAGCCAGTTGTCCTGGAACTGGCTCGACACCTCACGGAAGCCGCGGTGGCCGCCGAGCGCGGTCATGGCACGGCCGAAGGACGAATCGACCGCGCCGAAGACGGGGATCAGATCCAGGGCGTGCGTGGCGCCGAAACCACTCAAATGGATTGCGCGCGGGGCGAAGTCGTAGCGGTACGCGTAGGTCGGCGCGTACCGGCTGTGTGCCTCCATGACGCGGACGGAGGGCCGCCAGAAGGTGAAGTCGCCGCCCATGCGGACGGAGGCCCGCTTGCCCGGAAAACCGGGATAAGCCGCGGCGACCCGGGATTCGACGGCCGCGCCGAACTCGGACAGCGTCTCGTGCAGGCGCTCCTGCGAGGTCGGCATGGACTGGCCGAGTTTGGTGAAGATGGGGCTGTCGCCGCCCTCGCCCAGGGCCTGATCCACATGGCGCAGCAGCCAGCGCATGCGATCGGGGGTGGTGGGCAGGGTGTCGTCGAAGCGCACGAAAAGGGTGGCCTCGTCCCGGTTGGTCCCGATGATGAGCGGCACCCGGTGCGCGGTGCCGGTGGCGAACGCGGCCAGCGGTGCGGCGGGCAGGAATTCGCCGTCCACCACCGGGGCCACCGGGAACAGGCCCGGCTGCTGGTGCATGATCCGGGCGACCGCGTGATCGACGGCCTTGCGGATGTCGTTCGCACCGGCGGTGCGCAACGCCTTGGCGGCGTCCCCGGGGGCGATGCCGAGGTCGTCGAGGCAGCGGCGGGCGAACAGCCGGGCTTCGGCCTGACTCGGGGCCCAGTCCGCGGGCGCGCTCTGGGCGATGCCGCGGTGGAACAGCCCGGCCGCGGCGGGGGTGGCCATGAGGGCCAGCACCGCGTGCGCCCCGGCCGATTCGCCGAAGATGGTGACATTGTTCGGGTCGCCGCCGAACGCGGCGATATTGCGCTGCACCCATTCCAGGGCCGCGACCTGATCACGCAGGCCCAGGTTGGAGTCGAATCGGCTGTCGGGCGTGGAGTATTCACCGAAGTCGACGTAGCCGAAGGCGCCGAGCCGGTAGTTGACCGACACCACGATGACATCTCCGCGAAGCGCCAGCCGGGCGCCGGAATACAGCCGCAGCGCGGAGGTTCCGATCATGTAGCCGCCGCCGTGGATGAACACCATGACCGGGCGGGGCGTGGCCGACGGCGCGTTCGGCGCGGTCACGTTCAGCGTGAGGCAATCCTCGCCGGTCGGCTGTGCCTGCCGCGGCCCGATCCGCGCGCCGTCCCGGTGTTGCATTGCGGCATAACCGAAGTCGGTGGCGTCGCGCACCCCGCTCCACGGTTGCACCGGCCGCGGCGCCCGGAAACGGAACTCCCCGACCGGAGCCGCCGCGAAAGGAATGGACCGCCAGCGTGAAACGCGGCGGCCCCGGAGTCCGCGAACCGTGCCGTCCGCGGTCGTGATGTCTGTCGTTGCCACCATTCACAAAGGGTAGTCCCAACTCTCGGGGGCTCCCAGGGCCTCGGACCACGGAGCACGAAGGTGGCGGGAACGGACGACCCGCCGGCCGGCGGGAACGGCCGGACGGCGGGGTGGGCGGTTACTGCAGGTAGCCCTCGACCTGGCGGGCGGGGTTGACCTGGGCCTCGTCGGGGTTGCGCCCCTGGTCCATGCGGGCGCGGCGCTGACGCAGCAGGTCCCAGCACTGGTCGAGCTGGACCTCGATCTCGGCCAGCTGGCGGCGCTCGGCCTCGGGGTCGAGTTCGCCGCCGGTGGTCTTGGCCCGGAGCTCGTGCTCACGATCCACGAGTTCCTTGATGCGCGCGTGGATGTCCTTTTCGGTCATGCGGACCACTCTACGACCCGGGCCAGCGCCGTCCCCGCCGACCGAACCGCGCGTGGCAGCTCCGCCGCAGGCAGCGCGGCATATCCGAGGGCGATGCCGAAGGTGTGCCGGGCGCCCAGATGGTGGCGGGCCAGCGCGTCGAGGTGGACGCCGAGCTCGCGGGCGGTGGCCACCGCGCGGTCCTCCTGCTCCGGGGCGGCGAGCGGCACGAAGACGTGTGATCCGGCGTCATCGCCACGCACGTCCAGGCCACGGCCGCGCAGCTCGTCCACCACCAGGGCGCGGCGGGCCGGCATGTCGCGGCGCAGGCGGCGCAGATGCCGGGCCAGGTCACCGTGCCGGGCCAGTTCGGCCACCACCTGCTGCCCCGCCGGGGCCGGACCGGTGCCGGTGAGTTCGCGATGGGCGAGCACCGCCGCGGCGACGGCCGGATCCGCCACCAGCCAGCCGATGCCGAGGGTGGGCGTGAGGATCTTGCTGGTGGTGCCCAGATGCACGACCACATCGGGGGCCAGGGTGGCCAGCAGTGGCAGCGGCGCGGTGTCGTACCGCAATTCGCCGTCGTAGTCGTCCTCGACCACGAGTGCGCCGGTGCGGCGGGCGAATTCGATGAGCTCGACCCGGCGGGCGGCGGGCATGCGCGCGCCGAGCGGAAACTGGTGCGCGGGAGTGCAATACACCAGGCGCGCGTCCTCGGGTAGCAGCTCCACCCGCAGGCCCTCGGCGTCCACGGGCACCGGGACCGGCCGCATGCCCGCCGCCCGGAACGCCCCGGCCGCCCGCTGATAGCCGGGATCCTCGATGGCCACCACGTCGCCGGGCCGCAGCAGCGCCGCCGCGAGTTCGCCTGCGGCCGCGCTGGTTCCGGCGGTGGCCAGCACGGTGGTCCCACTGCCCGCGCCCAGCCCGCGATGCCGCAGCAGGTGTTCGGCGACGGCCTCCCGATAGTCGGGCTCCCCGCGCCGGTCCTTGCGGATCAACGGCATTCGATCCGAGGCGGCCCGCCACGCCCGCCGCCAGGCGGCGGGGTCGATGGCCTCGATGGACGGCGCGCCCGCGCCGAGATCCAGCGGTCCCGCCAGCGGTTCGGGCAGGTCGGGCCCGCCGGTCTGCGCGCCGACCGGTGCCGGCGCGGCCGTCAGGTAGGTGCCCGAGCCGTGCCGCCCGTCCAGCCAGCCCTCGGCGTGCAACTGGTCGTAGGCGGCGGTGACGACGGTCCGGCTCACCCCCAGCCGATTGGCCAGCTCACGGGAGGACGGCAGCCGATCACCGCCGCGCAGCGCACCGGTGGTGACGGCCCGGCGCAGTCCGTCGGCCACCTGAACGGCCAGCGGCACGCCGCTGTCCCGTTCGACGATGAACGGTAGATCGTCGTCGACCAGCCGATTCACTCGCAAGTGGCCTCCTGATCATCCGGCAACTGGTGGATATCAGAATGCCACTCCGCGCACGACAGTGCGATCAACGACGTCCCCTGACGGCCGAAACTACCGCGGAAGCGAGCGCATACACCACGAAACCCGTTGCAGCGCTGGTGATTGCGTAGACCAGCACGTGCCGCACGCAGTCGTAGAGACTGACGTGCGCCACCGGATCGGTTCGGGCGACGAGACCGGAGAGCACCGCCACCGCGAGCAACGCAGCCAGCACCAGGGCGCGCCGGGGATCCGGCGCGACCGGCCGGGCTCGCCGGTACCAGGCGGCGAAATAGCCCGCGAGCAGCAGCATTCCGCCGATCGAGGAGATGTAGCCGATCACGTTGTACACCCGGTGCGGTCCGATCACGGACTCCCGCAACACGTCCCAATGTCGCACGGCCGGACCGTCGGTATGAGTGAAGGCATCCCAGGCGAGGTGGGTGAGCGCCCCGATGAGGAGAGCCGCCACCGCCGCCACCGGCCCCGGCCTACTCGCGGTGATCCCCTTGCCGATCATGCCCGAGACGGTGCCGCGCAGCGCCCACCCGATGGCCACCAGGATCGCGCCCAGCAGCACGTCCACCGGAAGCCCCCGGAGCGCATGCGTCAACTCGCCATCCACGCCTATCCGCAGGTAGTACGGAAGGTCGGGCGCGATGCTCCCCGCGACAAGTCCTGGAAACCAGAGCACCCGGCGCATGGGCAGCACAGCGGCCGGATGTGCGAGCGTGAACGGCACGGATCCCCCCAAGTGGTCTGTACATCTTGCGGAGAATTGGCTATTCAGGAATGCCATTTCCCCCTCGAAACTGGTCCTATGAGTGAGACAGCTTCGAACCGGACCCCATTGTCACCGACCCCGCGCAGCAGCCTCACCCGGTCCAAGGAGCGGGGTCGCACCGACCGCGCCGAACTGGACGCGGTCCTCGACGCCGGGCTCATCTGCCACCTGGGCGTGGTCCTGAACGGCAGCCCGGTGGTCATCCCGACCATCTACGGCCGCGACGGCGACACGCTGTACCTACACGGCTCCACCGGCTCCGGCAATCTGCGGGCCGCCCTGACCGGCGACGTCTCGCTGACCGTGACGCACGTGGACGGCATCGTCTACGCCCGCTCCGCCATGCACTTCTCCATGAACTACCGCTCGGCGGTCATCCACGCCCGGCCGGTCGAGCTGACCGACCCGGACGAGCGCAGGCACGCGCTGCGCGTCATCGTCGAGCAGGCCGCACCCGGCGCGTGGGACGCGGTCCGCTCGCCGAACAAGAAGGAGCTGGCCGCGACCATGGTCCTGGCCCTCGACCTGACCGAGGCCTCGGTCAAGGTCCGCACCGGCGGCCCGCGCGACGAGCAGGCCGATATCGACACCGGTGGCGTCTGGGCCGGCGTCCTGCCGCTGCGGCAGGTCTTCGACGCCCCGATCCCGGCCGCGGATCTGGAAGCGGGAGTGGAGATTCCGGCACACGTGCTGGACCGCCGCACCGACGCGGTGGCCGTGGTCTAGGGGCTACTTCAGCAGCCGGGACATGCGGCGGTCGGCCAGGATCTTGCCGCCGGTCTGGCAGGTCGGGCAATACTGGAACGACTTGTCCGCGTAGGAGACCTCGCGGACGGTGTCGCCGCACACCGGGCACGGCAGGCCGGTGCGGGCGTGCACCTGGAAACCGGAACGCTTCTCGCCCTTGAGGCGGGCGGCGTCCTGGCCCACCGAGCGCAGGATGGCGTCGGACAGCGTGGCACGCATGGCCGCATACAGGCGCGCCACCTGTCCGGCGTCCAGCGAGCCGGAGGCGGCGAACGGCGAAAGCCTTGCGGTGTGCAGGATTTCGTCGGAGTAGGCATTGCCGATACCGGCCAGCAGGCTCTGATCGGTGAGCGCGTTCTTGACGCGCTGCGAGGTGCCGCGCAGGATCTCGGCGAATTCCGGTTCGCTCACGGCCAGGGCGTCAGGTCCCAGCCGCGCGATGCCGGGCACCGAGAGCGGATCGCCGGTGACCCACACGGCCAGCCGCTTCTTGGTGCCGGCCTCGGTGAGATCGAAAGCGGGGGTGGCGCCTTCAGGAGTGAAGAAGTGCACGCGCAGGGCCAGCGGTCCCTTGCCGGGCTTGGGCGGACCGACCCCGGGCTCGTCGATCCACCGCAGCCAGCCGCCGCGCGACAGGTGCGTGATCAACCACAGCCCGTCGCAATCCAATCCGAGGTGCTTGCCCCAGTGCCCCACCCCGGTCACGTCGCGTCCCGACAGCGCGGTCACCGGCGGATCGAAGGTCTTCAGCACGCTCAGGGCCGCCACGTCGACCCGCCCGACCACCGCCCCCACCGCATGCTCGGCCAGGAACTGCTCGAGCGCCACAATCTCCGGTAGTTCGGGCAACGGATCTCCTCCAATGGGCGACCATTTCCGTCGTCCACCCTAACCGCACACCCCGACACCCGGCGGATTCAGCGCGCGGCGCCCGCCTGCCGCAGCAGGTAGATATCCATGATCCAGCCCTTGGCCTCGCGCAGGGCCGCCCGCCGGCGGGCGATACGGCCCTCGACCACGCGCAGCGGGCCCTCCACGATCACCTCGTCGGGCATGCCCAGGTACGCGCCCCACCAGATGTAGACATCGTCGCCCGGCACCTGCGTGAACGAGCACTCGCCGTCCAGCATCACCAGCGTGGACTGCCCGGGGACCAGCCCCTCCTCGCGCAGCCGCCGCCCGGTGGTGATGTGCAGCGGCTCGCCGATCTCGTGCAGCACGATGCGGTGCGCGGCGGCCAGCGCCTGCGCGCTGGTGACGCCGGGAATCACCTCGTACTCGAACTGGATGCGCTCGCGTTCGAGCACCCGCTCGACGATGCGCAGCGTGCTGTCGTACAGCGACGGGTCGCCCCACACGAGAATGCCGCCCACCCCGTCGGTTTCCGCGAAGGCCCGCTCCAGCAGCTCGGCCCGCGCCTCGTGCCAGTCCGCGACCGCGCCCTGGTAGACGGCGTCCGCGCCGCTGGCGGGCACGCCCCGGTCGCGCGGCGGGTCGACGATCTCTACTATCGAATGCGGCTGGCGCGCGTACTCGGACAGGATGGCCGACCGCACGTCGGTGAGCTCCTGCTTCTCGGCCCCCTTGCCGATGAGAAAAAACACGTTTACCTGGCACATCGCCTTGATGGCCTGCACCGTCACCTGGTCCGGGTCCCCCGCCCCGATTCCGATCACAAACAACTTCCGCACGGTGCGTAAGCTTGCCAGGCGTGGAGAGCGCCCGAGATACCCAGTACGAGGACCTGCTCCGACTGGTGCTGGAGTCCGGCACCGCCAAGGCGGATCGGACCGGAACCGGCACCCGCAGCATTTTCGGGCATCAGCTGCGCTACGACCTGTCGCAGGGCTTTCCCCTGATCACCACCAAGAAGGTGCACCTCAAGTCGATCGTCTACGAGTTGCTGTGGTTCCTGCGCGGTGACTCCAATGTGCGGTGGCTGCAGGAACACGGCGTCACCATCTGGGACGAATGGGCCGACGCGCAGGGCGAATTGGGCCCGGTCTACGGCGTGCAGTGGCGGTCCTGGCCGACCCCGGACGGCACCCACATCGATCAGATCTCGCAGGTGCTGCAGACGCTGCGCACCGATCCGGATTCGCGGCGCATCATCGTCTCGGCGTGGAACGTGGCCGAGCTGAACAAAATGGCGCTGGCCCCCTGCCACGCCTTCTTCCAGTTCTATGTGGCCGACGGCAAGCTGTCGTGCCAGCTGTATCAGCGCAGCGCGGATCTGTTCCTGGGCGTCCCGTTCAATATCGCCAGCTACGCGCTGCTGACCCACATGGTGGCCCAGCAGACCGAGCTACTGCCCGGTGACTTCATCTGGACCGGCGGCGATGTGCACATCTACGACAATCACCTGGCCCAGGTGCGCGAGCAGCTGACCCGCGAGCCCTACCCATTCCCGCAGCTGCACCTGCGGCCCGCGCCCACGCTGTTCGACTACGCGTACGAGGACGTGGAAATCCAGGGCTACCAGCACCATCCGGCCATCAAGGCGCCGGTGGCGGTATGAGTGGCCAGGGCCGGAGGCGCCGCTCCACCTCCCCGCGCTTGCGGAGTGTGACCATGGAGGCCCCCAGCTCATACCCGGCGGGCACAGCATGAGCCGGACCATCGGGCTGATCTGGGCCCAGACGCCGCGGGGAATCATCGGGCGGGACAACACGATTCCGTGGCGCGTGCCCGAGGACATGGCGCATTTCAAGGACGTCACCTTCGGGCATCCGGTGATCATGGGCCGCAAGACCTGGGATTCGCTGCCGGTACGCTTCCGTCCGCTCGACGGCCGCCGCAATATCGTCGTGACCCGGCAGGCGGACTGGTCCGAGGCCGGGGCGGAGCGGGCGGGCTCGCTGGCCGAGGCCCTGCACATGACCGGCGAGAAGTCGGTGTGGATCATGGGCGGCGGCGAGATCTACCGTGCCGCAATGTCTTTCGCGACCGAGCTGATGGTCACCGAGATCGACGCGGACATCGACGGCGACACCCTGGCGCCGGCCATCGATCGCGCCTGGCAGACGGATGCGGCCGACTGGCGCGAGTCGTCGACGGGTCTGCGGTATCGCTTCCGCCGCTATCGCCGCGCCACCCCGGGCTTGCGGTAACGCCTGTATTCCTAGTCCGGCAATTCCTGCAAACACCGCCTCGAAACCGCCGATCGGCCCGGGTGCGTCCGGCATACTCAGCGATATTCCGGCGAAAGGCAGTCCATGGACAAGAAATCGCTGACCGCGGTTGCCCGCCAGCAACTGAAGCTGGCGGCCACCGCCTCGAGCGGGCGCAGTTCGTTGACCATCTATGGCGGCCACACCCACACCCTGCGCCAGACGGTCATCGCGATGACGGCCGGACAGACGCTGGCCGAGCACGAGAATCCGGGCGAGGCGACCCTTGTGGTGCTGAGCGGGGTGCTGGTGGTGATCAGCGGCACCAACGAGTGGAAGGGCTCGGCGGGTGACCTGATTGTGATCCCCAACGCCCGCCACAGCGTGAAAGCCATCGATGACGTGGCATTTCTGTTGACCGTCGCCAAATAGTCCGGGGGACGCGGGCATACCGGACGGGTCGGCGGTCGGCCGCACCGCATAAGGTGGTGCCCATGGGTGAGCCACAGCCGATCCTCGACCCGCTCACACCGGCCGCGATCTTCCTCGTCGTCACCATCGACGAAGGTGGCGAGTCGGTGGCGCGGGATTTGCTCGCAGATCTGCCCGGGTTGCGCCGCTCCGTCGGATTCCGGGTGCCCGGATCCGGCCTCGCGTGCATCACCAGCATCGGGTCCGCCGCCTGGGACCGCCTGTTCTCCGGGCCGAAACCCGCACAGCTGCACGAGTTTCCGGGTTTCATCGGTGAGCGGCACCAGGCCCCGGCCACGCCGGGCGACCTGCTGTTCCATCTCAAGGCCGAAACCCAGGACGCCTGTTTCGAATTGGCGATGAAGATCGCCGAGCGGCTGTCCGGCGCGGCCACCATCGTGGATCAGACGGTCGGCTTCCGCTATTTCGAGCAGCGCGATCTGCTCGGATTCGTGGACGGCACCGAGAATCCGGAGGGCCGGCTCGCCGCCACCGCCGCGCTGGTCGGCGACGAGGATCCCGAGTTCGCCGGTGGCAGTTACGTCATCGTGCAGAAGTACCTGCACGATCTGGGCTCGTGGAAGGCGCTGTCCACCACCGAACAGGAAAAGGTCATCGGGCGAACGAAACTCGACGACTTCGAACTGTCCGACGCCGACAAGCCCGCGAATTCTCATGTGGCCGTGAACGATCAGGACGAGATCGGCAACATCGTGCGTGCCAATATGCCGTTCGGCTCGATCCAGGACGGCGAATTCGGCACCTATTACATCGCCTACGCCGACGACCCCGCCATCACCGAGAACATGCTGGTCCGCATGTTCCTGGGCACGGCCGACGCCGCCTACGACCGCATCCTGGATTTCTCCACGGCGGTCACCGGCACCTCGTTCTTCGCCCCGCCCGCAGGTTTTTTCGACGCACTGCCGGATGCACCCACCGCGTCCGCGGCCCGGCTCGATTCTGGACTGCGCTCCGCCTCCCCGCGCTTGGAGCGGGGGAGCGAAGCGGAGGAGCGGAGGAGGGAAGAATCGAGCTTGCAGGGCCGCGGACAGCCGGAGCGAAGCGGAGGCAAATTGGACACGGGATCCCTCGGCATCGGGGCCCTACGCAATCGTTGAACCGACGCTACGGAATCGTTGAACCGAACGGAGCTGACGCATGAACAACCTGCATCGCGAACTCGCGCCCATCACCTCGGAGGCCTGGTCGGCCATCGAGGAGGAGGCGACGCGAACCTTCAAGCGGCACATCGCCGGTCGCCGCGTGGTCGATCTGTCCGGCCCGCACGGCACCGACTACTCCGCCGCCGGACTGGGCCGTACCTCCACCATCACCTCCCCCGGTGACGGAGTGCAGGCCCGCCAGCGCGTGGTGCTGCCGCTGGTGGAGCTGCGGGTGCCGTTCACGCTCTCCCGCGAGGAGCTGGACAATATCGAGCGCGGCGCGCACGACGCCGATCTGGATCCGGTGAAGACCGCGGCCAAGAAGATCGCATTCGCCGAGGACCGCGCCATTTTCGAGGGCTATCCGGCGGCCGGGATCATCGGCGTCCGGGCCTCCACCTCGTGCGAGCCGGTGAAGCTGCCCGGCGACCCGCGCCTGGCCCCGGAGGCGGTGGCGCAGGCGCTGAGCAAGCTGCGGCTGGCGGGTGTGGACGGGCCGTACTCGGTGCTGCTGTCGGCGGATCTGTACACCGCGGTGAGCGAGACCTCCGATCACGGGCACCCGATCCGCACTCATATCGAGCGGCTCATCGACGGTGACATCATCTGGGCGCCGGCCATCGACGGCGCGTTCGTCCTGTCCACGCGCGGTGGCGATTTCGATCTGCAGATCGGCCAGGATCTGTCCATCGGCTATCTCTCGCACGATGCCGAGACGGTGCAGCTGTACTTCCAGGAGAGCCTGACGTTCCTGGTGTACACCGCCGAGGCGGCGGTCCCGCTCGAGGCGTGACCAGCTGATCCGGGACGAAACTAGGTGAGCCGGAAGCGGTTTCGATACTCCGTCGGCGTGGTGTCCAGTACGCGCCGGAAGGCCCGGGTGAGGGTGTCGGTGGTGTTGAAACCGCTCAGGGTCGCCACCCGTTCGAGCGTGTGATCGGTCGTCTCGAGCTGATTGCGCGCGAATTCGACTCGGGCGGACTCGATATAGGCCGCCGGGGTGGCGCCGAGATCGGTCTTGAAGATGCGGGTCAGCTGCCGTTCGCTGACATGGGCCTGCGCCGCCAGATCCGCGACCGTCAACGGCTCGGCGAGATGGCGGGCGATGTAGTGGCGCAGGTCGTCGATCCGGCGCGTGGTCGAGATGGGTTCGAGTGACACGCTGAACTGGCTCTGCCCGCTGGGCCTTTTCAGGAACATGACCAGCTGCCGCGCCACGCGCAGTGCGAGGGCGTCGCCGAAATCGTCGGCGACCAGTGCCAGGGCCAGGTCCAGGCAAGCGGTGAGTCCCGCACCGGTCCAGACGTTCTGGTCGCGGATGAAGATCGGATCGGCGTCCACGGTGACGGCCGGATGTTCCGCCGCGAGCTGCTGTGCGGTGGACCAGTGGGTGGTGGCGCGCTTGCCGTCCAGCAGCCCGGCGTCGGCGAGAATGTGCGCGCCGACGCAGACCGAGGCGACGCGGCGGCTGTCGGCGGCCAGCTTCGCCACCCACGCCACCACCCGCGGATCGCTGAGCGCGCGCACCCGGCCGTCGCCGTCCACCTCCACCGAGCCGGGCACCACCAGCGTGTCGATCGCACGCCCGGCGAGGTCGGCGAAGGTGATGTCGGGCAGCACTCGGACTCCGGCGGAGGTGGTGACGGGGTCGAGGGTCTCGGCGGCCAGCGCCACCTGGTACCCGGTGTCCCCGTTCATCTCTCGCTGGAGCAGCGCGAAAACCTCCGGCGGCCCGGTCACATCCAGCAGATCGACCCGGTCGAACAGCACGATGACGACGAATCGCGCCGGTGCAGCCACGGTTCCTCCCTCCCTCGGCATGTCCGAATCTGCAGGCTACATGACATTTCCGACACGCCCGCCGGCCCATAGCGTGAAAACGTCCACCGCACAGGGCGGTTCGGATGTGCAAACCCAGGAGGATCTCCATGCCCGCGCAGACCCTGCGTGACCTCAGCGGCTTCGATCAGACCCCGGCCACCCTGGCCGACGCGACCCTGATCCTCGTCGACTACCAGAACACCTACACCCGCGGCGTGATGGAGCTGACCGGGTGGCAGCCCGCCCTCGACGCCGCCGCCGGCCTGCTGGCCCGCGCCCGCCGGGCCGGCTCGGCGATCATCCACATCGTCAACGACGGCGGCCCCGGCACCCCCTACGACATCACCGCCGACATCGGCGCGATCCACCCCGCCGTGGCCCCGGCCGACGGCGAACCCGTTGTCGTCAAACAGGTTCCGAACGGCTTCCACGACACCGACCTGGCCGCCCGGGTGGATGCCGCGGGCAACAAGAACCTGATCATCGCCGGCTTCATGACCCACATGTGCGTCACCTTCACCACCGAGGGCGCCTTCCTGCGCGGCAACCACCCCACCGTCGTGGCCGATGCCTGCGCCACCCGCCCCCTGAAGTCGGCCGTCGGCGAGGTGACCGCGGCACAGCTGCACGACAGCGCGCTGGCCACCATCGCCGATCTCTACGGTGTCGTCGTGGCCTCCGCCGCCGAGCTGAACTGACCCGCGGGGCCGTCCGGGTATCACCCGTCCGCGTCGAATTCATCGGCGATGCGCACCGGCGGGTACGGTGACCGGCAGTCGGTTTCGGGAGGCGGAATGACGATGGTGCGGGCGGGCGTGGTGCCGGGGCGGCGCATGGCCGGGTACGTGGCCGCGGGGATACTCGCGGTGGCCGTCGTCTGTGCGGGCACGGTCGGGGTTTTCGGCCTGCATCGGGTGTTCACCGGACTGTTCTTCGGTGCGGCCGTCGCGGTGGGGCTGATGGTCGCGCTGTTCGGGCGGGACCGGGTGGAGCTGACCGAGGATGCGATCGTGCGGCGGACCCCGTGGGGCGCCTCGACGGTGGCGTGGGATCGGGTGGTGGCCGGACGGTTCGCGCTGGGCGAGAAGGGCCGCTGGACCCTGGCGCTGGATCTCAACGGCGGCGACGAGCCGCATCGGGAACTGGTGCTGCTGTCCATCCCGCCGGTGCAGCGGCCCATCGCCAACGCCTACGACATGCGCAAGCGTGAACAGGTCGACGAGATCCGAACCATGTTGCGGCACAAGCGGATTCCGGTGATCATCCTGCCGGAGATCGCCGATGCCCTGCAGCGGCACTGGAAGATCGCCCCGCCCACCCGGTGAGCCCGCACACCTAGGGGATCTCCCTGAGCGACCGGCGACCACCGGACGATGCGTCCGCCCCGGTCACAGCCCGAGAATCCTTGGTGTGGCTGGTGATCGCAGCGTCCTCTACGGAACCTCACAGCCACGGCGGATCGGATGCACAGCCGTAGGTGTGAGGGTGATGATCGTGGCGTTGAGCGTTGTGGCGGAGGACTTCCGCCAGTATGGATGGACGATCGAGACGACCGGCGACGGCGTCGACTTGATCACCGGCGAGCAGATCGCGGCCATCGAACTCACCGGGTCCGTCGCTGCCGGGGTGCGCCGGTACCTGCGCGCCAACAACCTCTCCGGACCGGTCATCGAGGTCCCGGGTCCGGAGCGGCGGGAAATCCATCTGGTCGTCGGCGTGGCCAAGGCCGCACGGGCCATCGAGAGCCTGCGCGCCGCGGGGGTGATCGTGCACACCGACGGTGACCGGGTCCCGCTGCCGCAACCCGGCCGCGGGACCGCGTGGAGCGTCATGCCCCACGAGGCGCGCTGGGTGCCGCCGGTGGTCGCCATCGCCGCGGCCGTGCGCGCCGTCGCGGCCGGCGACCGGGCGCGGCTGCGGACCGTGGCCTGCTGACACCGGCCCGATGACACCGCCGCCCGCGCCTCCCGCGCTACCGCGGCTGGCTAGGGTGGGACGGGTGATTCGCACCGCGGCACTGGCGCATATCCGGGATCGTCGCATGTTGCAGACCCGGTCCACCGGCAAGGATGTCTTCTATATGGCGGGCGGCAAGATCGATCCGGGTGAGACCCCGGAGATGGCCCTGCACAGGGAGATTCACGAGGAACTCGGGGTGGCCGCCACCGGCGTCAGCGAGCTGGGCGTGTTCGAGGCGGAGGCCTACGGGCACGCGCCCGGCACCCGCCTGCACATGACCTGCTTCCTCGGCGAGCTCACCGACGAGCCGCGCCCCTCCGGGGAGATCGCCGAACTGCGCTGGTTCACCCTCGGCGAATACGCCGCCATGAACGCGGTCGCCCCCGGCTCGCTGCTGGTCTTCCGGCGGCTGCACGGGCTCGGCCTGATCGACTGATCCTCGCACTGTAACCACCCGCGCTACTTCTGAATGGCAACTACGCCAACCGGATCCGCGCCCCGAGATGCGCCGGTCCGGATTCCGGATCGCACCGAATCAAGGGTGATTGCAGTGATCAAACCGCTTACTCTGCTCGCGACGGCCGTGCTGGCCGCGGGTGGCCTCGGCTTCGGCACCGTGGCGGACACCCGTTTCGACTCCGGCGCCGACTGCCTGTGGGCGGGCGGCGCGCACCCGCAGGGGTCACAGGTGGTGGCGGGCGGCTCGGCCTTCACCTGCGGCAGCGACGCAGCCGGTCCGCACTGGTACCGGGGCGGCGCGGCGGCCGGGAGCACCGTGCCGAATCCCGGGGCGGATACCAATCCGGCGGGCCGCTTCAGCGCGGGGGCGCGCCAGCCCGGCACCGATTACGACGACTACTGCGTCGGCGATCAGCTCATCCCCGGTGTCGGGGACGTCTTCGAGGCGGTCCCGACCAGCGGCGGCCTGCTGTGGAAGTCGGCGGGCCCGGTCTCGCAGTGGACCTTCGACCCCGGTGTGGTGCAACCGAAGACGTCCACCCGCTCGTCCGGGATGTGCCTCGACGGTCAGCTGCTCTGAGCCTCCTCGTCCTCGTCCGCCGCCGGGTAGGGCCGGTTCGGGATGAGGGCGGCCGAGGCCAGGCCGACGAGCAGGAACAGCGCCGCGGCCAGCAACGCGGTCCGGGTGGAGTCGGTGAAGGCCCGGCTCAGGGCGTCCACGATGGCCGCGGCGCCGTGGTGGTCCCGCAACCCGCTGATGGCCCCACCGGCCGACTGCCGGGTCGCGGTGGCGAGGGTGTCGGCGGCCGGCTTCTGCAGATCGGGCACGTGTGCGAGCCGTTTGGGCAGATCGTGGGCCAGCGCCGCCGACAGCAGCGCACCGATGACCGCGGTACCGAAGGCCGAACCGATCTGCCGCACCGTGGACTGGGCGGCCGATCCCTGGCCCGACTGCTCCGGCGGCACATCGGCGAGCACGGTCCCGGTCAGCTGCGCGGAGGCCATCCCCAGCCCGATGCCGTACCCGATCAGCAGCACCGCCAGCCACCAGCCGGAAATGTGCGGGGTGATGAACAGCGCGGCCAGCACCACGGCGACGGCCTCGAAGACGAGGCCCAGCTGCACCACCCGCACCGGTCCGAACCGGCGCACCAGCCGCTCGGCGAGCCCCGCGGCCAGGAGCGCGCCGACCGCCATGGCGGCCAGCACATAGCCCGCGCCGAGGGTGGACAGCCCGAGCACGTTCACCATGAACAGCGGCAGCACGAACAGCAGGCCGAATTCGCCGAGCGCCACCAGGAACGCGGTGATATTGCCCCAGCGGAAGCTGGGGATCCGGAACAGCGCGGGATCCAGCAGCGCCGAGCGGCCGATCAGACGGCGGTGCTGCTCCCAGCGGATGAACAGGTACAGCGCCACCACCCCGAGCACCAGCAGGATCGGGATCAGCGAGACCGGCGCGCTGGCCGGCCAGTTCCACCCGACGAGCGGGAATTCCCGCAGCGGCTTCCCCCAGCCGTAGGTCTGACCCTCGATGAGCGCGAACACCAGCAGCGCGAAACCCGCTGCGCTGAGCAGGAATCCGTCCACGTCCAGGCCCGGCGCGGCCTTGCCCATGCGGGTCTCCGGGACGTACAGCACCAGCCCGATCAGCACCACCGCGCCCAGCGGCAGGTTCACCAGGAAGATCCACGGCCAGGTGAAGTAGGTGGTGAGCCAGCCGCCCAGCAGCGGGCCGATGGCGGCGACACCGGAGACGACCGAGCCCCAGACCGCGAAGGCGATCACCCGGTCACGGCCCCGGAAGAGGGCGTTCATGGTGGCCAGCGTGCCGGGCAGGACACCGGCCGCGCCGATGCCCTGCACGGTGCGACCGAGGAGCAGGGGCCAGGCGCTGTGCGCTGCTGCGGAGAGCACGCTGCCGAGTACGAAGATCACCACGCCCAGGGCGAACATCCTGCGCCGTCCGAGCCGGTCGCCGAGGCGGCCGCTGGTGATCAGCAGCGCGGCCAGCACGACCGCGTAGATGCTGTTGATCCATTGCGCCTGAGTGAAATTCAATCGCAATTGGTCGATGATGACGGGCAGGGAGACCGCGACGATGGTGCCGTCCAGCACCACCATGGACAGTCCCAGCGCCAGGACACCGAGGGTGATCCATTTGTTGCGACCCAGGTCGAGCTGCGTTTCCGTCATTCGTCGCTCCCGCCGCTGAACAGCCGTCCGAAGAGTCCGATTATCCGTTAGCCGCCTATGCGCCAATTGTCCGTTCAACAGTGTATGTCGAGGCGGCTGGGCAGCCGAATATTTGCCGAGAGGTGACCTCTGAACGGCGGATGTCCGGATCGGATACGTTGGATCGTGTGTCGATGCTGAAGGGTTCCAACGTTCCGGTGGTGGTGTCCGAGATTCGGATCGAACTGGGGTGGCAGTCGGGACCCGGGGTTCCCGACGCCGACGCCTCCGCACTGCTGCTGTCGAGCGGCCGGGTGCGCTCGGACGCCGATTTCGTCTTCTACAACCAGCCGCTGCACGCGTCGGGCGCGGTCCGCCACCACGGCAAGCAGACGGGACCGCTGATCGTGGACGCCCTCTCGGTGCACCTGGGCCGGGTGGAACCGCAGATCGACGCCATCGTGCTCGCGGCCTCGGCCGACGGCGGCACCTTCGCCCAATTCCAGGGCCTGCACGTGCGTTTGGTGGATATGGGCGGCGTGGAGCTGGCCCGCTTCGACAGCACCGACGCCACCTCGGAGACCGCCTTCGTACTCGGCGAGCTGTATCGCCGCGACGGCGGCTGGAAGTTCCGCGCGGTCGGTCAGGGCTACGACTCCGGATTGGCAGGGCTGGCAACCGATTTCGGCATCTCGGTCGATGAAGCGCCTGCCCCGCAACCGAATACACCGCAGCCCCTCACGCCCCCGCAGCCGGTCACCTCGCCCCAGCCCGCGGCCACCCGACCGCCGATCGCTCCCCCGCAGCCGATGCCGGCGCCGCAACACAATTTCGGGCCGCCGCCGACGCCTGCACCCCGGCCGAACACCGGCAAGATCTCGCTGACCAAGGAGGCTCCGGCGGTCTCGCTGACCAAGCAGGGCGCGACCGGCGGGATCATGCGGGTCAACCTGAACTGGTCGGTGCCGAGCTCGGGTGGTTTGTTCGGGCGCAAGCGGGCGAACGGCGGGCTCGACCTGGATCTGTGCGCGTTCTGGGAACTGGCCGACGGGTCGAGGGGCTGTATCAGCGCGCTGGACACCTTCGGCGATCTGTACAAGCCGCCGTTCATCGCGCTGGATCGCGACGATCGCACCGGCGGCAGCGCGACCGGCGAGAACCTGTCCATCAACCTCGATCACATCGCGGATTTCCGCCGCATCCTGGTATTCGCCTCGCTCTACGAGGGCGCGCAGGACTTCCGTGGCGTGCACGCCACCGCGACCCTGTTCCCCCGCAATACGCCGCCGATCGAAATGGAAGTCGGTGGCTGCCAGGATGATTCGCGCGAGATGGTGCTGGCACTGATCGAGAACGTGCACGGCGAGCTGGTGGTGCGGCGGGAGGGCCGGTTCGTGCGCCCGCCGGAGGGCCGCCGGTTCTGGGGCAAGCTGGCGGTGGATCAGGCCTACGGCTGGGGCCTCAAGTGGGGCACCTCGAAGGGCAAGTCCTGACGCGGATCACTCCGGAGCGAGTCGCCGCGCCAATTCCAGTGCGGCGACCCGGGTTTCGGCCAGCGAACCGGGCCAGCAGAGCAGTCGCAGGATGGCGTCGGGAATGAGCTGCTCGGCGTACTCCGGCGCCGCGCCCTCATCGGAGCGCATATTGATGACCGACTCCACCAGCCGGAACGGCAGCAGTTCGGCCCCGGCCACCGCGCCCGCGCCGGCCGCGGCGATGACGGACCCGGCCTCGGCGATCACGGCGGCGGACAGCGTCTCGTAGTGGCCGCGCAGCTCGTCGCGGCGTTCCCGGAAGCGGGCGAAGCGTTCGCTGCGCAGCTCCGGCAGCAGGTACAGCGCGCCGAGATTCCAGCGGCTGGCGCACAGCTGGCTGACGTCGTACCAGGCCAGCGCGTACAACCGTACGGCCGCGGGCTCGGTCCGGCCGGCCAGCACGCCCGCCAATTCCAGTGGCGTGGTGACCGTTTCGGCGAGCAGGGCGTCGAGGATGTCGTCCTTGGCGGCGAAGTGGTGATACAGCGAGGCCTGCCGGATGCCGACGGCGTCGGCGACCGCGCGGGTGGAGGTATTGCCGTAGCCGTGACTGGTGAACAACTCGGCGGCGGCGTCGAGGATTTCGGCGCGCGGCGTCTGGCCTGCACGCCGGCGTGGTTCGAGGCGAGGACGGCCGGGTCCGAGTTGGGTCACCCTGCCATTCTGTCCTACCCGCACCATCGGCCCGGCTACGCGCATAGCCGGCCCGTCCACCCGAGCGGCCGACCTGCACAGTGAGGTTCCTGTCATTCGACAGAAATACCGGCAATACAGAAGTTACGGCGGGCCATCCGACCGATACAGCGGCGTCACCTGAGCCGCGATCGCGACCGGAAAACTTTCAAGCGATAGATATTCGCCTCGCGAAAGACTCACCGCCATGGTTGCCTCCGCCGACGCCATCATTCCCCAGCCCCCACCGGCCACCGCCGGGACCAGCCCGAACAGCGCCGAAACCAGCTCGGACAGCGCCGATCTGGCGCGCTTCGGCTATCAGCCGGTGCTGCACCGCAAGCTCGGCCGCTACGCCTCCTTCGCGGCCGGATTCTCCTTCGTCTCCATCCTGACCACGATCTTCCAGTTCTTCGGCTTCGGCTACTCCTTCGGAGGCGCGGCCTTCTTCTGGACCTGGCCGATCGTGTTCGCGGGCCAGTTCCTGGTGGCGCTGAACTTCGCGGAACTGGCCGCCCGCTACCCGATCTCGGGCTGCATCTATCAGTGGTCGCGCCGGCTGGCCGGGGAGATCGTCGGCTGGTTCGCCGGCTGGATGATGATCATCGCCCAGATCGTCACCGCCGCGGCGGCCGCGATCGCGCTGCAGGTGGTGCTGCCGACCATCTGGTCCGGATTCCAGCTCATCGGCACGAACAGCGATCTCACCTCCCGCGACGGGGCGTCGAACGCGGTACTGCTGGGCAGTGTGCTGCTGGTGATCACCACCCTCATCAATGTGGTGGGCATCGACTGGATGGCGCGCATCAACTCGCTCGGGGTGACCATCGAGATCATCGGTGTGATCGCGGTGATCGCGGTGTTCTTCACCCACACCGACCGCGGGCCGGGCGTGGTCACGCACACCGATCAGGCCGCGGCCGGGCCGTACTGGGCCGCCTTCCTGGCCTCCGGATTGATGGCCGCCTACGTCATGGTCGGATTCGATTCCGCCGGTGAGCTTTCCGAGGAGACCAGGAATCCGCGGCACGTCGCGCCGCGCACCATTCTGTCGGCGCTGGCCGTGTCCGCGCTGGGCGGCGGACTCATCCTGCTGGGCGCGCTCATGGCCGCACCGAGCCTGTCCGACGGCTCGCTGGCCAGTGGCGGGCTGGCGTACGTGATCGAGGCCAAGCTGACCAGCGTTCCCGGCAAGGTGGTGCTGGCCTGCGTGGCGTGCGCGATCACGGTGTGCACCCTGGCGATTCAGACGGCCGGTTCGCGCCTGCTGTTCTCGATGGCCCGCGACGGGCGGCTGCCGTTCGCCAAGCCGCTGTCGACGGTGCATCCGCGCTTCGGCACTCCGGTGTGGCCCGCCGTGGTGATCGGCGTGCTGGGTATCGGCCTGCTGGTGGTGAACCTGGGCAATGCCGCCATCTTCGCGACGCTGGCCAGTGTCTGCATCGTCATGCTCTACCTCGCGTACCTGCTGGTCACGGTGCCGCTGCTGGTGCGCCGGATCAAGGGCTGGCCCGCCGATATCGCCGGCGACGCCGGCGGCACGAAACTGTTCGCGCTGGGCCGCTACGGCATTGCGATCAATGCGCTCGCGGTGATCTGGGGCATCGCCATGGCGGTGAACCTGGCCTGGCCGCGCGCCGCGGTCTACACCCCGACCGGCGGCGGCTGGTGGATGCTCTGGGCCGCACCGCTGTTCGTGCTGCTCACGGTGGCGGTCGGCGCGGTGGTGCATCGGATGGTGACCCCCGCGCGCGGCGTAGTCACCGATCCCATTCCCCAAATCGCCTGATCCACAGGATATTCCGATGATATCGCCGGAGACCCGGCCAACGCCTGCACCGCCGGCCGGGTCTCCGGCATCCCCGAGAAACGGAGTAGCAATGAGCACAGCCAACACCACCGGCGCGCGGGATCATGCCCGGTCCCAGGCGGCCGCCGCCGAACGCGTCGGGCCCGAGCTGCCCGTGGACGTCGACATCGCGAAAATCACTTTCGCCCAGCGGATTCCGGCGGGCGGATACGCGAATGCGGTGCTCGCGCGTGGTACCCGGGTGCGGCTGTCGGATCCGTTCGGCGCGGCGTGTGCGCATCTGCTGCTGCTACGAGCCGAATCGCCTTGGGAACGGCTCAATGTCGCCGACACGGTAAAGGTGCCGTGGCAGGCGTATCTGGGCGTCGGTCATCCGCTGCTCTCCGATCAGGGGCGGGTGCTGGCCACGGTGATCGCGGACTCCTCCGGCCGTCACGACACCCTGTGCGGCCCGTCGCCCGCCGCGCGCCAGAGCCTGCGACTGGCCGGGGTCAAGCAGGGGCTCGAGCCACGGGATATCGGTCCGACGGTGTCGTTCTTCCGGGGTGTGCGCGTGGAATCCGATGGCGCGCTGACGATCACCGGCGGCACGGCAACGGGCACGGCGGTCGACCTGCTCGTGCACCTGCCGGTGACCCTGCTGGTCGCCAATGCCGAACACCCGCTCGACCCCACTCCCCCGACCGAGCTCGACCTCGTGGCGTGGTCCGCCCCGGAAGAGCTCGCGCACGCGCACGGTACCGACCCGGAATACCTGCGCGCGGTGGAGAACACCGAACAGGACTGGCACGCACGCACTCTGGAGGCCCGCGCATGATCACCACCGCCCGCACCGTCGTACTCGACGAGACCGTCCCCGCCCGCGCCGCCTGGTCGGCCGTGGTGCGCGCGGGAGACCAGCTGGACATCATCGATCTGCACGGCAATCAGGCGGTGGACTGCCTGCTCTACAACGCCGCCGATCACACCGACCGGTACAGCGCGCAGACGACGATCACGGCCCAGCGCAATATCTTCCTGACCACCGGCAGCGTCCTGCTGACCGAGGCGGGCACCCCGCTCATGACGGTGGTCGCCGACGAGGTCGGCAATCACGACACCGTGGCCGGGGCGTGCTCGCAGGAGTCCAATACCCTGCGCTACGGCCACCACACCCGCCACCAGCACGCCTGTGTGGAGAACTTCCTGGCCGAGGGTCTGAAGTGGGGGCTGGGCAAGCGTGACCTGGTCTCGAACATCAACTGGTTCATGAACGTTCCCGTCGAGGCGGACGGCACGCTCGGCATCGTGGACGGGCTCTCGGCGCCGGGCAAGAAGCTCACGCTGCGCGCCGAGATCGACACCCTGGTGCTGGTCTCCAACTGCCCGCAGATCAACAACCCCTGCAATGGCTTCGACCCCACCCCGGTGCGCATGGTGGTGACCCGATGACCGCCGTGCTGCCGGACCTCACCGCACCCGAGCACTCGTCCCCGGCCGCGACATTCCAGGTGATCCGGCCGGGCATGCAGACGACCGTGCAGGATTGGCCGGGCCGGGTGGGCTACTGGCATGTCGGGGTGCCGCCGTCCGGCCCGATGGACGACCTGTCGTTCCGGCTCGGCAATCGGGCGCTCGGCAATCCGGAGGGCGCGGCCGGGCTGGAGTGCACCCTGGGCGGACCGGCCCTGCGCTTCGACGCCGCCACCTGGGTGTGCGTCACCGGTGCACCGGTGCCCGTGACCGTGAACGGCCGCGCGGTGCGGCAGTGGCGCAGCGTGCTGGTGCCGGCGGGCGGCGTGCTGGACATCGGCATGGTGCGCGGGCCGGGAATGCGGTGCTACCTGCTGGTGGCCGGCGGTATCGAGGTGCCCGAATACCTGGGCAGCCGTGCGACTTTCACCCTCGGCAAGTTCGGCGGCGGCACCGGCCGAGCCCTGGCGGCGGGCGATGAGTTCACGCTCGGCGTGCCCGGGCGGGTGACGGCCGGGGTGACCGGCGACGATCAGCCCGTGCTGACCCGGCGCTGGGAGCTGGCGGTCACCGAGGGACCGCACGGCGCACCGGAGTTCTTCACCCGCGGCGATTTCGACACCATCATCGGCACCGACTACGAGGTGCACTTCAACTCCGATCGGACCGGGGTGCGGCTCATCGGCCCGAAACCCCAGTGGGCGCGGCGGGACGGCGGCGAGGCGGGACTGCACCCGTCCAACATCCACGACAACGCGTATTCCGTTGGTGCGCTGGACTTCACGGGCGACACCCCGATCCTGCTCGGCCCGGACGGCCCCAGCCTGGGCGGCTTCGTCTGCCCGGTCACGGTGGTGGCGGCCGAGCGCTGGAAGCTGGGTCAGCTCACGCCGGGCGACCGCGTGCGCTTCGTCCCGGTCCGCGCCGACCACGCGGCCTCGCTGCGCGAGCTCGGGGCCGAGCGCCGGGCCGCCTGGCCGGTCGTGCTGTCCACGGGCGGCGACGGTGACGACGGCGTCCTGGCCCGCCGCGACGGCGCGGACACCGCGGTCACCTATCGGCGCGCGGGCAATGACGGCCTGCTCGTCGAATACGGGGACATGACACTGGATCTGGAGCTGCGCGCCCGCGTGCACGCTCTGCACCAGGCGCTGCTGGAACGGTCCGAACCGGGGATCACCGAACTGACCCCGGGCGTGCGATCGCTGCAGGTGCGCCATGATCCCGGCCGGCTGCCCACCCGCACCCTGCTGGGCCTGCTCGCCGAGGTGGAGGCCGAGCTGCCGCCCGCCGACGAGCTGGTGGTCCCCAGCCGCACCGTGCGGCTGCCGCTGTCGTGGGACGATCCGTCCACCCGCGAGGCCATCACCCGCTACATGCACGGCGTCCGCGCGGATGCCCCGTGGTGCCCGTGGAATATCGAGTTCATCCGGCGGATGAACGGATTGGCCTCCGTGGACGAGGTTTTCGACACGGTATTCGCGGCCGAATACCTGGTCCTCGGTCTGGGCGACGTGTACCTGGGCGCACCCGTGGCCACGCCGACCGATCCGCGGCATCGGCTGGTCACCACCAAATACAACCCGGCCCGCACCTGGACGCCGGAGAACGCGGTCGGCATCGGCGGCGCCTACCTCTGCATCTACGGCATGGAGGGTCCGGGCGGCTACCAGTTCGTCGGGCGCACCACCCAGGTGTGGAACCACCGCTCCAGCGGCGTCGGCGAAGACCCGTGGCTGCTGCGGTATTTCGACCGCATCAGCTGGTATCCGGTGAGCGCCGAGGAGCTGCTCGACCTGCGCGCCGACACCGCGGCGGGCCGCGGCGAGTTGCTTGCCGAGGACGGCGAGTTCCGTCTCGTCGACTACCGGAAGTTCCTGTCGGACAATGCCGCATCCATCGACGAGTTCCGCGCCCGGCAGGCCGACGCCTTCGCCGCCGAACGCAATTCCTGGCGCGAGGCGGGCGAACTCGCCGAAACACCCTGAGCGCCTCGGCCCGTTCGCATCCATCCCAGATCCTAGGAGACCCCATGACCGTGTGGATCCACCATCGCCCGGACGCCGAGGTGGACGTCGAAATCGCCACCGCCGCAGGCGCTCTGGCGGGACTGCGGCTCGCCGTCAAGGACAATGTGGATGTCGCGGGCCTGCCGACGACCGCCGCCTGTCCCGACTTCGCGTATACGCCGGATCGGGACGCGCCCGCGGTCGCCGCGCTGCGCGCGGCCGGTGCGGTCGTGGTCGGGAAGACCAATCTCGATCAGTTCGCCACCGGATTGGTCGGCACCCGCTCGCCCTACGGCGTCGTGGAGAACGCGCTGCGGCCCGGATACGTCTCGGGCGGTTCGAGTTCCGGGTCGGCGGTCGCGGTCGCGACCGGGGCGGCGGATATCGCCATCGGCACCGACACGGCCGGGTCCGGGCGCGTTCCGGCCGCGTTCCACGACCTGGCCGGTATCAAGCCCACCGTCGGCGTGATCTCCACCGAGGGCGTCGTCCCCGCCTGCCGCTCCTATGACTGCGTGACGATCTTCGCCGCCGATCTGCGCCTGGCAAGTCGGGCCATGGGCGTCATGGCCGCGGGTGCGCCGGGCCGGCCGTGGCCCGCCGACACCCGGCTGGCCGCGCCGCCGCAGCCGGTGATCGCGGTGTTCAGCGCGCTGCCGGAGCTGGATCCGCAGTGGCACAGCGCCTTCGAGCGGACGGTCGCGGCACTGCGCGATCGGGGCGCGACCATCGTGGAAGTCGATCCGGAGCCTTTCCTGGCCGCCGCCAGACTGCTGTACGACGGCGCGCTGGTCGCCGAACGCTATGCGGCGGTCGGCGAATTCATCGACGCACACCCCGAATCGGCCGATCCCACGGTCGGATCCATCATCCGCGCCGCCCGCGAGCTTCCCGCGCATCGGCTGGTCACCGATCTGGCCGCGCTCGAACGCCTGCGTGCCACCGCCATGGCGAGCCTCGCGGGGGCGGACGCGCTGCTGACCCCGACCGCACCGGCCCACCCGACCATTGCCGAGGTCGCCACCGAGCCCATTGCCGTGAATGCCCGGCTCGGCACCTACACCAACTTCTGCAATCTCTTCGACCTCTGCGCGGTCGCAATCCCCACGGATGAGCCGCATTTCGGCGTCACCGTGCTGGCCCGCGCCTTCGAGGACGCCGTGGCGCTCGATATCGCCGCCATGATCACCGGCGCCCCGCTCGACCCCGGCGAGCCGTGCTGGCCCGCGACGGTCGCGGCCGCGCACGATCTGGTCGTCTTCGGCGCGCACCTGCGCGGCCAGCCCCTCGAACACCAGCTGATCGACCTGGGCGCGCGCTGGGGTGGCCCGGTCGAGACCGCTCCGCAGTACCGCCTGGGTGCGCTGGACACGGTGCCGCCCAAACCGGCCGTAACCCGGGTCCCCGCAATGGAATCCGGTGTCGCGGTGGCCGGGGAACGCTGGCTGCTCTCGCCCGCCGCCCTCGGCCGCTTCCTCGCGGCCCTGCCCGCCCCCATGCAGCTGGGCGCGGTCGAACTCGCCGACGGCAGCTGGCACACCGGGTTCGGCTGCACCGGCGCGGCCGCCGAATCCGCCAAGGACATCAGCGAATACGGCGGCTGGCGCGCGGCGCTGGCGGCGGGGGCGGTGAGCTGACGGTCCGTCAGTTCTGCCAGAGCGCCAGGACGCGGTCCGCGTCCGCCTTGCCCTGCGCGCGACCGGCTTCCAGGGACGGGACCCGGGTGGCGGTGTCGAGCGGGTTGAGGCCGAAGGCCGCGGTGGCCGCCTCGTCCGGGGCGATCACCTCGACCCGGGCGCCGGCCGCGACCAGGCCCGCCACCTGGGCCTCGAGTTCCGCGTCCGGCATGGGCGCGATCACCAGCACCCGGGCGTAGCCGGTGGCGAGATCGGCGTTCACCGACGTCCGGACGCCGCCATCGGTGTAGCGTGCGCCGTCGACCGTGGCGCAGGGCCACACCATGGGCACCGCGGAGCTGGCGGTCACCGCGTCGACCAGTGCGACACCGGAGTCCTTGTCGAAGATCCGCAGCTCGCCCGTCTCGGCATTCACCGAGACGATCCGGACATCCCGATCGGACCATTCGTGCACGGGCAGCCGGGTCTCGATGACGGCCCGCCGCTCCGGCTCCGGGACCGACTCCGCCCGCAGCGCGAGCGCGCCGATGCGCTGCCGGCGCTCGACCGAATCCACCTGCAGTTCCTCGATGATGGCGGCCAGCGTCTCCCAGAGCCCGGCGAACTTCTCCATCGAGGGCACGATCTCGCGGCTCTGCACCGCCGGATCCACCTGCCGCCGAACCAGTTCCGCGAGTTCGAGCCCGCTGCCCACCTGGGCGGCCACATTGGACCCGGCGGAGGTGCCGAGCAGCAGATCCGCCCCGGTCACGTCGGCGCCCGCATCCGCCAGCCCGGCGAGAATGCCCGTCGCCCAGGAGATCCCGGCCACCCCGCCGCCGCCGATCACCAGCGCACGTTCCGTCGTCATACCCGCACTCACTTTCCTACCCGCTGCGAAAGACACCCTGCGGTACGAAAACTACCGGCCAGGCCGCCGGAGCGGTGGCTATGGCTCGATTTCCACCACTCATTCCGAGACGTGCGTCGCGTCGGGATTGGTGGCGTCGCGAATGATGCGCAGGCTCGCGGTGAGCTGATCGAGTTGCTCGGGGCCGAGCAGACCGGTGAACCAGCGGTCCACGCCGTCGAGGTAGGCGGGCAGCACGCGCGCCACGCGGGTGGCCCCGGCGGCGGTGAGCACCGCGTACGAGCTGCGCCGGTCGGCCGGATCGGCCTCACGGCGGACGAAGCCGTTGCGCTCCAGGCGGTCCACCAGCCGGGTGACGCCGGAGGTGGACAGGCTGGTCTGGGTGGCGAGATCCGTCATGCGCAGCTTGCGGCCCGGTGAACGGCTCAGGCGCAGCAGGGCATTCAGGTCGAGTCCCGACAGGCCATTGCGCTTCCAGGTCTCCTCGAGCCGGTCGATGAGCCCGTCGTGAGCCTCGTAGAGCAGACCGATCGCGGTCAGCCGGGGGTCGTCGAAGAGGTTGGGATCCACGGTGACCAGCCTAGACCAGACGTTTTCAGTGCGGATAGTTGACACGCGGAACATTTTCGATATCTTGTTGCTAACGCAATATTCCGCAACGCAACTACATGGAGGTTCCGATGACGACCGAGCGCTGGGTGGCGGGATTCCGTGCGCCGCTGGTGAATCCGGCCGAGGAGATCAAGCTCGCCGAGCCGCGGGCCTTCGCCGGCGAGACCGTGCGGCAGGTGGTGCGATTGGCCGGCGGCGGGTCACGGCTGCGCGTGCGCCTGACCAATCGCTACGGCACGGACGAACTTGTGATCGGCGCGGCGCGGATCGCCGTGCGCAAGACGGGCGGCGAGATCGTGCCCGAGACCGACACCGCGGTGCGGTTCGCGGGGTCCGCAGCCATCCGGATCCCGGCCGGGGCCGATATCGTCAGCGACCCGGTGGACCTGGCCGTCGAGGCGGGAACCGAACTCGCGCTGAGCGTGTACCTGCCCGAACCGGCGCTGCCCGCGTTCGCGCAGTTCCCGGTCGAGAGCAGCTGGATCAGCGCCGGCGATCGGACGGGCGACGGCGCTCCGTCCGATGCCGAGGAGACCGCGGCGCGGTTCCTCCTCACCGGAATCGACGTCGCTGCCGACTCCGAGGTTCCGGTGCTGGTGGCCTTCGGCGACTCGTGGTTCGAAGGCTTCGGCTCGACCCACGGCGCGAACCGCCGATCGGTGGATGTGCTGAACCAGCGGCTGGCCACCGGGTGGGCGGTCAATCAGGGCATCGGCGGCAACCGGCTGCTCACCGACGAGATCGGCGAGCACGGGCTGGCCCGGTTCGAGCGGGACGTGCCGTCGGTGCCGGGAGTCGCGGCCGTGTGGGCCAACTTCGGCATCAATGACCTGATCCTGGCCGGCACCGCGACCGCCGGGGCGCTCATCGCGGGCTTCACCGCGCTGGCCGAGCGGGCGCACGCGGCCGGACTGCCGATCTACGCCAACACCATCGGACCGTTCGGCGGGGCCATCTACCCGGGTCTGGCGGTGGCCGAGGGCATTCCGGTGCGGCGCGCGGTGAACGAGTGGCTGCGCACCACCACGGTGTTCGACGCCGTCTTCGATGTGGCCGCGGCCGTGGAGAATCCGGCGGATCCGGACTTCATCCGGCCCGAGTTCGACAGCGGCGACGGCATGCATCTCAATGACGACGGGGCCCGGGCCATGGCGGAGGCGGTGGATCTCACCGCGCTGCCGCCGGCCTTCCGGTGAGCTGCCGGCGCTGTTCAGCGCGGTTTGACCTCGGCGAGCAGCTCGGGTCCACGGGCCTCCAACCGGGTGGTCGCCCAGCGGATTCCGAGTGCGGCGCCCACCCCGCCCAGCAGTACTCCGATCGGCAGTGCCGCCCACTGGAGTAGCGAATTGTGGAGTGCCACACCGATTCCCAGTATCACGAGGACCGGGGCCGCCGTCAGCAACTGCACCAGGCCCACCGCGAACTGCATGAGGATCTTCAGGCAGCCGGGATTGCCCGAGCCCGCGAACGGGTTGCCGCGCTGCGGGGGCAGGGCGAAGGCGGCATGCGTGGACAGGAACACCACGGCCCCCACGCCGACGCCGACCAGCACCGGCAGCGTCGACAGCGCCCAGACGTACAGGTACGGCCGGCCGAGCGCGCCGGGCAGGATGAGGGTGGCGAGCACCGACGGCGGGGTGACCAGGAGCAGCCAGGCGTAGGCGCGGCCGCGCACATCCGCGCGTGGCGCGCCGGGCGTCACCAGCGTTTGCCAGATCGCGGTGCCGTCGAATCCGTACAGGTTGGTGCTGGACATGGTGGCCAGCCACACCACGAAAGCGCCCGAGAACGGGATGGTTCCGCTACCGCCGGTGCGGAGCGACAGGAAGATCGGCAGCACGAAACCGATGAGCAGCAGGGGCAGCAGGGCGGCGCGGCGACGGCCGTCGCGCCACCAGGTGCGCAACTCCTTGGCGACCACGGCGCCGACCGCGGTGGCGGGGATGAAACGGTCGAGCAGCCCGCCGCCGGTGTCGACCACCTGGCCGGCGGGTGCGGCCGGGGTGGTGAGGCGGCGTTCCAGCAGGACTGCCCAGGACTGCCACAGGATCAGCGACAGCAGCGCCAGGCCCAGCAGGGGCAGCAGGGCGAGCAGGTAGTTGCCGCGGGCCGCGGCCTCGACGGCGTAGGGCGCCCAGCCCGACGGAACCGCGCGCAGCGTCACCGACAGACCGCTGTGGTCGCTCTGCAGTTTCGGGCCGACAGCCGAAACCAGCAGGTTCAGTGGGTAATACGCCAGGCCGATGAGGGCGGCGAAGAGCACGCCCAGGTCCTTGCCGCGCCGGGACCGCATGGCCGCGCCGAGCCAGGCCACCACGACCCGCGACAGCAGGACCACGAATACCAGTTGCAGGACCGCGCCGAGCGCCGCGATCGCGGTGGCGCCCAGGCCGATCGGCGCGGCGAGCAGGACCAGGCCGCCGAACGCGATCAGGTTGACGATGGGCGCCGGCCCGACGAAAGCCGCCGCGCCGAGCCCATAGGCCAGTTGCCGAGTCGTCAAGGGCAGCAGGCGGAATTGCTCGGGTTGCAGGGTCTCGTCGCTGCTGCCGGTGAGCACCGGGCCGCAGATCCAGCCGAGGGTCCAGGCCGCGAAGATCGCCGCCGCCACCGTCACTCCCCCGTGCACGGTCTCGCGCGCGCCGGCGATGATGAGCGCGGTGGCCACCGCGGCGATCAGGCCGAAGATGCTGCCGGTCCAGAAGTTCAGTGCCGCACGGCCTTCCCGCATGTGCCGCGCGGTGATACGCAACCGCATGCGGATCAGGACGCCAACCACGACAGCCCCTCCTCGCCGCCCACGCGTCCGCCCACCAGCCGCACGAAGGCCTCCTCCAGCGTGCCCTCGCCGCGCACCTCGGTGAGCGTCCCGCCCGCCACCACCCGTCCTCGGTTGATCACGGCGACCCGGTCGCAGATCGATTCCACCAGTGCCATCACATGACTCGACAGCACCACCGATCCGCCCGCGGCCACGAACCGCTGCAGAATCGTTCGAATCGTTCCCGCCGACACCGGATCCACCGCCTCGAACGGCTCATCCAGCACCAGCAGTTTCGGTGCGTGCAGCAGAGCGGTGGCGAGGCCGATCTTCTTCCGCATACCCGCCGAATAATCAACCACCACAGTGTTTTCCGCGCCGTCCAGCTCGAGCACGTGCAGCAGCTCGTCCGCCCGCCCGACCACGGTCGCCTTGTCCATCCCGCGCAGCAACCCGGTGAAGTTCAACAACTCTCGCCCGGTGAGCCGCTCCGGCAACGCCAACCCGTCCGGCAGCACCCCCACCACGGTCTTCGCCCGCACCGGATCCGCCCACACCTCGTGCCCGAAGATCCGGGCCGCCCCATGATCCGGCCGCAACAACCCCACCGCCATCGACAGCGTCGTCGTTTTCCCCGCCCCGTTCGGCCCCACCAACCCGAAGAACGACCCGGGCGGCACCGCCAGGCTCACCCCCTCGACCACCCAAGGCCCGCCGAACTTCTTGTAGAGCCCGTCCAGCTCGAGCGCCAGTTGCCCATCGACAGTCATATGCCCTCCTCGGAGCCCCCACCTACCGCCCTTTCACGATAAGCATGCTGCTCCACTGCCAGACATATCGCTCAACGCGCACTCCACCGCAACCGGGCGCTCGAATCCGGCGCTCGCGCATCAGGGCGCGCTATGGCCGGAGCGATGCGGGGTCGAAGGCGATGTCGAAGGGGAGGTTCAGGGCGGCAATCCGGCCGGCCGGGCACCGAGCGACCAATTCGTATTCGCCGCTGTCGGTGAGCGCGTACGCGAACAGGACCGGGAGCTCTTCGCTGGACAGCTGCCCCTTGAAGCGATTGGTCTCGATCCGCCAGAAGTTCGGGATCCCGCCGTCTGCGTAGAGGTCCGGTTTCATCCGGCGATCCATGGCGGCGGTCGAGCGCGAGACGACCTCCACCGCCAGTGCGACCTGCGCCGCAGGTATCCCCCGCTCGTCCCAGGGGACCGGGCCCGCACACACCAGCAGATCCGGGATCGGCTCATCGTCGCCGATGAGCACCCCGACCCCGGGGATCATGAAGAGCCCGTCCGGTAGCGCCGAGTCGAGTATCCGCCCCAGCTGGGACACCATCAGCTGATGGATGGGTTTCGGCGCGGCATTCACGACAAGCTGCCCATACACGACCTCGTACCGGAGTCCGTTCTCGGGAAGGTGATCGAGATCGGCCGCGGTCCAACGATCGGAAGCAGGCACATGCATAGACGAATTGTCTGGCTCGAGTACCGGCATCGCCAAGGCAAACACCCCCTTTTCCCCAATCTGGTTGCACACCACCGCCAACAAGGCTGAACGGTAGCTCGATCCCTACAGCGACTCGCCGGTGACGAACATTTGTTCGCTCATCACCGGCGAGTTGCAGCGCGCTCCGATCAGCGGGTGAGGGTGGTGAAGAATTCGCGGATGTCGCCGGTGAGCAGGTCGGGGACTTCCAGGGCGGGGAAGTGGCCGCCGGAGTAGAACTCCGACCAGTGCACGATGTTGTGGGCCTTCTCCGCGAAGCGGCGGATGGCGAAGTCCGCGGTGGTGAACACCGCGACGCCGGTCGGGACCGTGCCCTTCGGCTTCGGGGCGAACATCGTGTAGTCGTGGAAGCGTTCGTAGTAGTAGTTGGCGACACTGCGGGCGGTGTCGGTGAGCCAGTAGATCGCCACGGTGGTCAGGATCTTGTCCCGATCGATCGCGTCCTCGGGCAGCTCGTGGCCGGCGTCGGTCCATTCCTTGTACTTCTCCACGATCCAACCCAGCTGTCCCGCAGCCGAATCCGCCAGCAGCTGCGCGATCGTGTTCGGCCGCGACCCGGCCAGGTTCATGTAGGCGGAGCCGTCGTCCTGGAACTGCTTCATCGCCGCCAACCGCTGCCGTTCCGCCTCGGTGAGCGCGGCCATGTCGGCCGGGTCGCCCGTGGGGAAAGTGACCAGCGCATTGACGTGCACACCGATCACGCGGTCGCTGAAATCGCGGGCCACGCGCGGCGCGACGAATGCGCCGTGGTCGCCGCCGTGCACCCCGAAGCGCTCATACCCGAGCCGGGTCATGAGCTCGGCCAGGGCGGCAGCGACTTTCCCATCGTCCCAACCGGTTTCGGTCAGCGGCCCGGAGAAGCCGTGCCCCGGCAGGGTCGGGATGACCAGGTGGAAGGCCGGGGCGGCGGCCTCGCCGTGGGCGGCCGGATCGGTCAGCGGGCCGATCATGTCCAGGAAGTCGGCGGGGGTGCCGGGCCAGCCGTGGATGAGCAGCAGCGGGGTCGCGTCGTCCCGTTCGGAGCGGACGTGCAGGAAGTGCAGGCGCTGCCCGTCGATGGTGGTAGAGAACTGCGAGTGGGCGTTCAGCGTGGCTTCGATGGCCCGCCAGTCGAACTTCCCGGCCCAGTAGCCGGCGAGTTCACGCAGGTAGGAGGTGGGGACGCCGCGTTCCCAGCCCGTGCCCGGGACCTCGTCGATCCACCGGGTACGAGTCAGGCGCTGGTTCAGGTCGTCGAGGTCGGCCTGCGGGATGTCGATGCGGAAAGGGCGGATGCCGGTGTCGCTCATGACATCGAGTTTTCCGATAAAGAGGGGCCCTCCACATCACGACAATTCGTTATTCCCCGCACCGCACCGACCCACGACCGCCGACGCCGACAACCCCAACCGCTTCTACCTCAACGAGGCCTACGACGACGAGCCGCCTTCAACCTCCACGCCAAGGGCCCCCACTTCGCCCGCTTCTTCGACATCATCAACTCCTTCGCCACCGGCCCCACCTGGCTGATCAAAGGCACCCGAATCGAAGACCCCCGGTCGTAACTCTCCACCCACCAACCAAGATCAGGGAGCCCTGGGCGCGGACAAACCCCACACCCAGAGCTCCCTGATCTTGAACTACTCGAAAATCTGCTCGGCGGCATCCACCTCGAGCGTCCGATCCAGCCAATGGGCCAGCAGGTCGGGATCCGAACAGTCGAGGATGCGCGCTCGAACGGCAGCGTCGATGGTCAGTCCGCGGCGTTCGAGAATCCGCAACACCGACCCTGCCAACGCTTCGGCCCGGCCCTCGGCACGACCTTCGGTCCGACCCTCGGCGCGGCCGATGGCCTGGTGTTCGCGGGCGAAGTCGCTCTCCCAGTGGTAGTTCTCGATTGCAATGGCCACGAGTTCCTCCCACTCCTTCCGGTACCGGGAAGGTACGCATTTGCTGATGTAGTCATGGTAGTGGACACGCAGGTCCGGCTCGAGGTGTTGCATGGCCTCGAGGGCCATTGCGAGAACGCGACGGCGCTCGGTGTCGCCCAGGTGACCCGGCGCGGAGAGCAGCGCTAACTCCGGCCATTGGTCTGCCTCGGCGACTGTGGTGATCGCCGGCAACATGCCGGGCCAGTAGGTCCGCGCTCGGAACACGAAATCGGGATGCCCGGTTTCGACGGGTGTGGCAACCTTGCCGGCGATCCGTTCGTCGGGGCAGAACGCCAGCAGGACGACCGGGCAGCCCAGGCGCTGACGCACGTGGGTGACGTAGGCCGGCCAGCTCAGGGCGATACGTTCCAGTTCGTCTGCGCAACCCGAGTTTTGGACCTCGTGGATGATGGCGAACTCCGGTTTGTCGGCGGTCGTGCCGACCAGCACGATGTCGAGATGGAGTTCGCCGGGAGACAGCAGGGTGACCGTTTCCGGCCCAGGCCGCCAGCACGGTAGATCCGGCACTGGCAGGCCGAGCACGTTGCGGGCGATCCGGGGTGCCACCTCGGGTCTGTGACGCAGCAATTGCAGCGGAACTTCGTGGCGGATGGACGGCACAACAGAAACGTATCGCCTTGCCCGAGTGCATATTTCGAGCTCCAGTGAAACTGTCCGTTTCATCCGCGTGCCCGACGTCCGGCGTGTCCCACAGGTTGAATATTCGGATGTGGGCGGGTCAGCGGGTAACCGCGCGAACGCCGGCCGGATGAGAGGGCTTGGTGCACAAACCATCTGGCGGCGAGACCGATGGCGGCCCAGAGACATCCGCTGCTGCCGATGTGAGTATCGATCGCTGGTCGATGCAGATAACGATGTGTTGCCGGCCGGACAGGAAAGTGTGCGGCCGGTAACGGGGCAGGGGTCACTTGGAACGTCGAGGATCTCGATCGCACCCCGTGATGTTCACAGTGGTGTTGAGTTCGTGGGGGTACATGCCTCCAGTTGATCTGCGAGTTGTCGGGGGCGGGCGAGCGCGATCATGTGGCCGCCGTCGATCTCGTTGGGAACGACGCCGAGGCGTTCGGCGACGATATGGCGCATGAACGCGGCGGGCAGGAAGCGGTCATGACGGCAGAGCAGGAAGGTCGTCGGTGTCGCCGGCCAGGTGGGCAGGGGCCAGGGTTCGGTGAACGGGGTGGCGGATTGCCGACGGCTGTGTTTCCGGGCCTGGGCTGCCAGCCCGGGCGGGACATCGTGGAAGAACAGAGCATCCTCGTCGTCGGGGTGTCGGCCGTCGCATTCGTCCTGCCGACGGCGGGCGTGCTCGTAACCGGTATTGGCCCACCACTCACCGGGGGCTTCTCCGGGCCGCGGGATCATCGCGGACAACAGCATCAGTCGCCGGACCGGGACGCGCTGGCAGACCAGCGGTGCGGTGAACCCGCCGAAGGAGTGGGCAACCAGCACGGTGTCGGTGTGATCGCTGATGGCAGCGGCCACGGTTTCGGCATACTCGAGCAGCCCAGCCGCGTCGTCGTCGCAGGGCAGGTCGGGAGTGGCCACGCGGTGGCCGCGGGACCGTAGCTCGCTCGCGAGCCGGTGCCAGTACCAGGAATCGGTCCCGGCCCCGGAGATGAACACGTACTCGGTCACGCCTGCCCCCATCGCGTCGATATGTCCACACCCAGCTCCTTCGGGTCATCGACCACGCTGGTCGCGGTCGTGCCCCTGTGAGACCGGCAGTGCGCGAAAAAGGAATCGGAGCCGAATCAGGGCAGGGCCGCAGGCAGACCGAAGGCGGCGAACACCTCGGGCCCGAACGCGGTGATCTCGACGATCTGCCCGTCCCGGACACGCACCGCGTTGAGCACCTGTGCCCGATAGACCTGCTCATCCGGTCGGCAGAGGTAGCCGGCCATGGCCGGCTGCCGGTTCGCCCGAACCGGCACGCCCCGCCACTGCCCCTTATACAAGGTCGAGCCCGGCCCCAACGCGTTCTCGGCGAACGCGGCGACCTCCGAACGGCCGACGAAGGAGTACGGCAACGGCGGCATGGACAGCCGCACATCCGCGCTCAACAGCTGCGCGAACGCCGCGATATCGGCGCGCTCGTGGGCGGTCATGAAACGCCGCAGCAGCTCCCGCTCTTGCGCAGTCATAACCTGCCCGGAGTCGTGTTGCGGCAGATGCGCCCTCAGCACAGGTCGTGCCCGCTGCAACGCGCTCTTCACCGCGGCCACGCTCATGCCCAGCAACTCACCGGTCTCCGCCGCTGACCAGCCGAGCACGTCTCGCAGGATCAACACCGCGCGCTGCCGAGCCGGCAAGTGCTGGATCGCCACCAGGAACGCCAGCTCGATGGTCTCCCGCGCGACCACCACGGCCTCCGGCTCCGCTTCCGGGTCGGCCACCGGCTCCAGCAACCGATCCGGAAACGGCTGCAACCATCCCACCTCCGCCGGTCCGCCGGCCCCACCCGCCACCGGCTGCCGTGGGTGCCGGTCGAGGAAGTCCAGGCACACATTCGTCGCGATCCGGTACAGCCACGCCCGAAACGTGGAGCGGCCCTGGAAACTTCGCCTATAGCGCCACGCCCGCAGCAACGTCTCCTGCGTCAAGTCCTCGGCCTCGTCGAACGAGCCCAACATCCGATAGCAGTGCACCCGCAACTCCCAGCGGTAACGCTCAGCCAGGCCCGCGAACGCCGCCTCGTCCCCAGCATCCGCCGCCGCGACGCTCTCACGCTCCACAACCCCGACCGTACCCACAGAGCTCAACAATCGACCCAGTCATCTGCTGGCCGCCCGGCATTCTCGGTGAGGAGCATGGTCACCGCATGCGCCAGCGCACGTCCACATCGACCCGGCTGAGGTTGCTCAACGAGTAGGCCGCTTGCCGCCCGGTGACGAACGGGGTGTTCGTCACCGGCGGGGCGGGGTCAGTCGATGAGGCGGATGTCTTCGCCTGCTTCGTCTCTCGGGTCGCCCGGGGTTGTGAACCAGTGGGTGACTTCGCCGTCTTCCAGGTCGGCGGGGGTGTTGCCGGTGGGGAGGACGGAGAGGGCGCCTGCGGTGGCGGAGGCCAGGAATTCGTCGATCGCGGGTTGGTCGGTGGAGGCGGTGGTGTACGTCGTGGACTCGTAGTCGACGTCGTTGTCGGCGCGCAGGGTGGCTGCGCGGTCGAGGGCCTCGGACTGGGTGAGGGTGGCCCAGGTGTCGGCGTCGCGGTAGACGAAGGCGGGGTCGGATTCGGACAGGGGGCGGACGCGGTCGGTGTAGGAGACCGGGTGCGCGGGGCGGGTGGCCAGGTCGGACTGGACCTTCGGGTCCGACGGGACCAGCCAGCGGACCGAGCTGGCGGCCGGTTCCTGGGCGATGCCGAAACCGGCTCCGGCGGCGAGGATGTCGCCGAAGGAGAGGCCGTCGGCGAAGAGCACCGCGGCACCGGCCTTGTGGATGGCCCAGACCGCGACCACCGCTTCCACCGTGTGCGGGAGGGCCACGGCGACGACGTCGCCGGGGCCCGCGCCGCGCTCGATGAGCAGGCGCGCCAGCTGGGAGCTGCGGCGGTCCAGGATGGCGTACGCGATCTCCTGGCCGTCGGACAGCAGGGCGGGCGCCTGCGGGTCCTCTTCGACGACCTCGGCCAGCACATTGGCCACGGTCGCGGTGCCGACGCGCGCCGCGTCCGCCGCGGAATCGGCGGGGGTGACGGCGCTTTCGGCGAGGATGCGGGCGCGCTCGGTGGCATCGAGGATGTCGATGTCACCGACCAGGCCCTCGGCGTCTCCGACCAGCGCGTCCAGGATCCGGTTGAAGCGCGCGGCGAGGATGGCGACCTCGTCGGCGGTGAACCGGCTGCCCAGGTAGCGCATGGAGATGTCGATGGTCTCGCCCGCCATGATGACCAGGCTCATCGGGTAGTGGGTGTTGTCGTTGATGCCCACACCGCTGACGGACATGCCGTCGATGGAGCTGGCCGCGGCGATGGCGTCCTTGTCCACCGGGTAGGACTCGAACGCCATGATGGTGTCGAATTCCGCTCCGGCGCCGGCCAATCGCTGGATCTCGGTGAGCCCGATGTGGTGGTGTTCGAGCAGATCGGCCTGATCGTGCTGAACCCGCTGCAGCAGCCCCGCGATGGTCAGCCGGTCGTCGACCCGGATGCGCACCGGCACCGTGTTGATGAACAGACCCACCATGGACTCGACACCGGGCAGATCACCCGGGCGACCGGAGACGGTCGCGCCGAACACCACGTCACTGCGCCCGGTGAGGCGGCCGATCAGCACCGCCCAGGAGGTCTGGATCAGCGTGTTCAGCGTGACATTGAGTTCCCCGGCGCGCTTGGTGAGCGCGCGGGTGCGGTCGGCGTCGATATCCAGTGTGTAGCGGCCGATTTCGTAGTTCTCGTCGCGGGTCGCGGCGGGCGCGAGCTGGGTCGGCTCGCTCACCCCGGCGAGGGCGCGCTGCCAGGCGGCGAGCGATTCGTCCCGGTTCCGTCCGGCCAGCCAGGCCAGGTAGTTCCGGAACGACGGCACCCGCGGCAGCACCGACATGTCGCCGCGCACCGCGTACAGCACCAGCAGGTCCTGCATGAGCAGCGGCATGGACCAGCCGTCCACCAGGATGTGGTGGGTGGTGATGACCAGGTGCACCAGGTCGTCACTGATCCGGAACACATTGAACCGCATGAGCGGCGCCGCGGACAGATCGAAGTGATCGGCGCGATCGGCCTCGATCATCTCCCGCATGCGCGGATTGCGTTCGGCCTCCGGCAGATCCGTGAGATCGATGACCGTGAACGGCGCCTCGACCCGGTCCAGCACCACCTGGTGGGCCTGGCCGTCGGCGTCGGTGACGAACGCGGTCCGCAGGCTCGGGTACCGGTCCAGGATGGCCTGCGCGGCCACCTTCAGCCGATCCACGTCCACCACACCGCTCAGGTCGAGCACGGTCTGAATGGTGTAGACGTCCACCGTGTTCTGGGTGAGCAGCGCGTGGAACAGCAGACCCGACTGCAGCGGCGAGAGCGGCCACACGTCGGACAGCGCCGGGTACGTCCGCTCCCACACCTCGATGTCGGACTGCTCCACCCGCACCAGCGGCAGGTCGGACGGCGTGAAGCCGCCCGCCTCCGGCCGCTTGGCGTGCGCGGCCAGCGCGGTCAGCGCCGCCACGAACAGGTCGGCGAACTCCCGCACCCGTTCGCGTTCGAGCAGCCCACTCGGGTAGGAGAAGGCCGCGCCCAGCTCCGGGCCGTCCGCGCCGTCGGTGACGATGGCGTTGATGTCGAGGGTGGCGTTGGCGGGCATGTCGGCGTCCATGTCGCCGTCGAGGCGGCCCAGGTCGTCGACCGGCACCCAGCCCAGTTCGGCCATGCCCTCGGGCACCTCGCCCGCGGACATCCGGCCCAGGTAGTTGAAGCTGATCTGGCCGACATCGCGCAGCTGCGTGGCGGTTTCGGGGTTGAGGTAGCGCAGCAGACCCCAGCCCAGACCCTTGTCGGGCAGCGCCAGCAGCTGTTCCTTGACCGATTTCACGATGTCGCCCAGGGCGTTTCCGCCCTCGAAGGCATCGGCGAGATCCGCGTCGTTCAGGTCCAGTCGCACCGGGAAGGCGGCGGTGAACCAGCCGACCGTCCGCGAAAGATCCGCGCCCGGAACGATGTCCTCTTCACGGCCGTGGCCCTCGAGCTTGATCAGCGCCGAGCCGCCGGTGGTCTCCCCGCGCCAGCGCGCGACCGCCAGGGCCAGCGCCGACAGCAGACCGTCGTTGACGCCACCCCGGTACAGGCCCGGGACGGCGGTGAGCACGGCCTCGGTGACCGATGCCGGCACCGTGACCTCGATCCGCTCGACGGTGGCGAAGGTGTCGACCTTCGGGTCGAACGCCCGCGACCCGAGCAGCGGATCCGGCGTCTCGGTAACCCGCTGCCAGAACGGCAGTTCCGCGACCCGCGCCTCACTGCGCGACTCCTCGACCAGGGCGTGCGCCCAGCGTCGCATGGAGGTGCCGGTCTCGGGCAGCGCCAGCGGCTGCTCGAACGCCACCTGCGACCAGGCCAGGCCCAGGTCCGGAATCAGGATGCGCCAGGAGACGCCGTCGACCACCATGTGGTGCGCGACGATGAGCAGCACGTCCCGGCGGACGCGTGCCTCGTCGGAACCCTCGGGGGCGAAGGCGAACCAGACGAACTGCACCATGGCCGCATTCGCCGGATCCAGACGGCCCAGCGCCGCATCGAATTCGATGCTGCCGACCCGGGTCAGCTCCTCGTCGGAGATGTCCGCGGCCAGCTCGACCCGGTGCACCAGCGCGTCGACGTCGACGGCCCCGCGCGGCAGCGCCTCGAATTCGAAGCCCTCCGAAGCGTTCTTTCCATGGGCGCTGCCGCGCAGACGCGACCGCAGCACGTCGTGGTGGTCGAACAGCGCACCGATGGCCCCGACCAGCACCGTCCGCGTGATGCCGTCCGGCAGTCGCAGCGGCATGGTCTGCGAGAACCGCTCGTACGACGACCCACTCGACAGGATCGCGTGCATGATCGGCGTCAGCGGAATGTCGCCGACCCCGCCGCCCGGCAGTTCCGCCAGCTTCTCCTGCGCGGTGTCCCCGCCCAGCGTGGCGATCTCGGCCAGCCCCGCAACGGTCCGCTTCTCGAACACGTCGCGCGGCGAGAACACGATGCCGCGCGCCTTGGCCCGGGAGACCAGCTGGATGGACAGGATCGAGTCGCCGCCGAGCGCGAAGAACGAATCGTCCGCACCCACCTGGTCGACGCCGAGCACGTCGGCGAAGACCTCGGCGATGCTCGCTTCCAGTTCGGTGACCGGAGCGCGGAAGTCCCGCGCGGTGAACACCGGCTCGGGCAGCGCCCGGCGATCCAGCTTGCCGACCGGGGTCAGCGGGATGGCGTCCAGGATCGTGATCGCCGTCGGCACCATGTATTCCGGCAGGCGGCCCGCGACATGCTCGGTCAGCGCCGGGATGTCGATGGTCCGGCCCGCCACCGGCAGCACGTAGGCCGCCAGGATGGTGGCCCCGGCCTCGGTCTTGTGACCGACGGTGACCGCGAAGTCGACGGTCTCGTGCGAGGCCAGCGCGGCGTCGATCTCACCGAGCTCGATGCGGAAGCCGCGCACCTTCACCTGGAAGTCGTTGCGGCCCACGTATTCCACCTCGCCGGTGGGGGTCCAGCGGACCACGTCACCGGAGCGGTACATCCGCTCGCCGGCCACGAACGGGTTGGCGACGAACCGCTCGGCCGACAGGCCCGGGCGGTCGTGGTAGCCACGCGAGAGCTGGATACCCGACAGGTACAGCTCACCCGCGACGCCCACCGGCACCGGACGCAGGCGCGCGTCCAGGATGAGGGCCTGCATACCGCGGATGGGACCGCCGATGGTGACCAGATCGCCCGGCACCAGCGCATCGCTGATGTTGGTCATGATGGTGGTCTCGGTGGGGCCGTAGCCGTTGTGGAACGCACGAATCGTGCGGTTCTCCAACGGAATCGCCCACTTCTCGACCAGATCGGCCGGCACGGCCTCACCACCGGCGACCAGCACCCGCAGCGAGTCCAGACCCTTCGGGTCGAGGGTGGCGAGCGCGGCCGGGGTGATGAAGGCGTGCGTGGCCCGCTCGCGCTTGATCAGCTCGGCCAGTTCCTCGCCGCCGTAGACGCCCGGCGGGACCACCACGAGGGTGCCGCCCGCGCCGATGGCGAGCAGGTACTCCAGCACCGACGCGTCGAACGACGGCGAGGCGAAATGCAGTGCCCGCGAACCGGAGTCGAGGTGGTAGCGCACGATCTGCTCGGTCGCGAAGTTGGCGAGACCGGAGTGCGTCACCACGACGCCCTTCGGCATGCCCGTCGTACCCGAGGTGTAGATCACGTAGGCCACGTGGTCCGGCCGGACCGGCGCCCACCGCTCCGCGTCGGTGACGGGTTCGGCGAAGTGCGAGGCGATCTCGGCCTGCACCATGGGATCGTCGAGCGAGATCCAGCCCGCCAGGCTCTTGACCGGCGGCAGCCCCTCGAGCTCGGCGTCGACCGTCAGGCCGAGCACCGCGCCGGAGTCGTTGACCATGTGCGCGATGCGGTCCGCCGGGTAGGACGGATCGACCGGCACGAAGGCCGCACCCGACTTGGCGACGGCCCAGATGGCCAGCACCGATTCGAAGGAGCGCCGGATGGCCACGGCGACACGGGTTTCCGGTCCGGCGCCGCGCTCGATGAGCACGCGCGCCAGGCGCGAGGAGGCCGCGTCGAGTTCGGCGTAGCCCAGGGCCTGGCCCTGGAACACGACCGCCTCGCCGACCGGGTTGTTGGCGACGGCCTCGGCCAGCAGCTCGGGCAGCACGCGCGGCTCGATGGCCGGACCGCCCGTGCGGGAGATCAGGTCGGCGCGCTCGTCGGCGGCCAGGATCTCCAGGTCGCCGACCGCGGTGCGCGGCGCGGCGATGATCTCGCCGAGCAGGCGGAGGAACCGCTCCGCGAAGCCCGCCACCGTCTCCTGGTCGAACAGGTCACGGGCGTAACCGAATTCGGCGTACATGCCGGCGTCCGCGTCGGCCGGAGCCTCGGTCAGGGTGAGCATGAGGTCGAACTTGGCGATCTCGTTCTCGAAGTCGACCGCCGCGGCCCGCAACGCGGGCAGTTCGAAGGAGCTGTCGGGCAGGTTCTCGAACGACAGCGCCACCTGGAACAGCGGGTGCCGCGCGGTGGACCGCTCCGGGTTGAGCAGCTCGACGAGCCGCTCGAACGGAATGTCCGCGTGCGCGAACGCCTGCAGGTCACTGTCCTTGGCCTGGGCCAGCAGCTCGGTGAAGCCGGCCTGTCCGCTCACCTCGGTACGCAGCACCAGGGTGTTGACGAACATGCCGATCAGGTTGTCCAGCTCGGCCTCGCCGCGGCCCGCGATGGGCGCGCCGATGGCGATGTCGGAGGTGCCGGACAGGCGCGCCAGGAACACCGCGAGGGCGGTGTGCACGACCATGAACATGGTCGCGTTGTTGGTGCGCGCGAGCTGCTGGAGTCCGCGGTGCAGGTCCTTGCCGATCGGGAACAGCACCCGGCCGCCGCGGAAGGACTGCGCGGTGGGGCGCGGGCGATCCGAGGGCAGGTTCAGCTCGTCGGGCAGATCCGCCAGTGCGGTGCGCCAGAATTCGGCCTGCGCGGCGATCAGGCTGGTCGCGTCGTCCTCGGAGCCGAGTACCTCGCGCTGCCAGATCGAGAAGTCCGCGTACTGCACCGGCAGCGGCGCCCAGCCGGGCGCGACACCGGCGGCGCGGGCGGCATAGGCCACCATGACGTCGCGGGTGAGCGGGCCCATGGACCAGCCGTCGGCGGCGATGTGGTGGGTGACGAAGACCAGCACATGCTCGACGGCGGCGGTGCCGTCGATGGACTCCGTTTCGGCACCGTCGACGCGGAACAGCTTGGCGTGCAACGGCACTTCCGCGGTCACGTCGAAGCCGGCGGTGACCAGCGCGGCGATCCGCTCGGTCACCGACTCGGCCGCGACGACGACCGGCGTCAGATCCGGAACCGCCTGCGCCACCGGCACGATCACCTGCGCGGCCGCGCCGTCCACCTGCGGGTAGACGGTGCGCAGCGTCTCGTGGCGGCCGATCACGTCGGCGACGGCCTGCTGCAGCGCGTCCACATCCAGCGCACCGGTCAGACGCACCGCCACGGGGACGTTGTACGCGGCGGACGCGGTGTCGAACTGGTTGAGGAACCACATGCGCTGCTGTGCCAGCGACAGCGGCACATTGTCGGGCCGCGGTGCGGCCGTGAGCGCCTTGCGATCTCCCGCACCAGCGTGCTGCTCGACCTTGGCGGCCAGCCCGGCGACGGTCGACGCCTCGAACACGGCGCGCACCGGTACCCGCGCGTCCAGGGCCGCGCCGATGCGCGCGGCGACCTGGGTGGCGAGCAGCGAGTTGCCGCCGAGGGCGAAGAAGTCGTCGTCCGCGCCCACGCGCTCGGCGCCCAGGACCTCGGCGATGACGCCCGCCACGATCTCCTCGATCGGGGTGGACGGCGCCCGGAAGGCGGTGGTCTCGAACTCCGGCTCCGGCAGCGCCTTCCGGTCCAGCTTGCCGTTCACATTGAGCGGCAGGGCATCCAGCACCACGAAGGCCGACGGCACCATGTACGACGGCAGCGCCGCCGCCAGCGCCGACTTCACCAGCGGCACATCGACACCCGAGCCGGACGGCACCAGGTAGGCCACCAGGCGGTCACCCGTCCTGGCGTCCTGCTTGGCCAGCACCGCGGTCTGCGCGATCTCCGGCAGCGCCAGCAGCGCCGCCTCGATCTCGCCGAGCTCGATACGGAAACCACGGATCTTCACCTGGAAGTCGGTGCGGCCCCGGTACTCCAGCTCGCCGTTGCCGGACCAGGCGACCAGGTCACCGGTGCGGTACATGCGCTCGCCGACGGCGAACGGGTCGGCCACGAAACGATCCGCGGTCAGATCCGGACGCGCGAAGTAGCCGCGGGCCAGCTGCGCACCGGCGAGGTAGAGCTCGCCGGAGACGCCGTCGGGCACGGGGTTCAAGCGCGCGTCGAGCACGTAGACCCGCGAATTCCATTCCGGCGCACCGATGGACACCGAACCCTGGTCGGCGTCGGTGACCCGGTGGCTGGTGATGGACACCGCGGCCTCGGTCGGGCCGTACAGGTTGAACAGCCCGGCGTCCGGATTGCCCGCACGGAAGCGCTGCGCCACTGTCGCGGGCAGCGCCTCACCGATGGCGAGCACCCGCCGCAGTGAATCGTTCAGCGTCCCTTCGGCCGCGGTGAGCAGCGCGTCCAGCATGGACGGCACCACGTGCAGGGTGGTGACCCGCTCGCGCGCCATCAGCTCGTCGAGGTACGCCGGATCCCGGTGCCCGTCGGCCGCCGCGATCACCAGGCGGCCACCGGACACGGCGGCCGACCAGAACTCCCAGACCGACAGGTCGAAGGTGGCGGCGGTCTTGAGCAGCACCGCGTCGTCCGCGCCGAGCTCGAATTCCGCGCTCTTCCACTGCAACTGGTTGGCGATGGCCGCGTGCGGCAGCGCCACGCCCTTCGGGCGACCGGTGGAACCGGAGGTGAAGATGACGTAGGCGGTGTGCTCGGGCCGCAGCGGGGCGACTCGCTCGGCATCGGTGACCGGGCCGGGGTTCGCGCCGGACAGCGCGAGCTCGTCCAGCCGCACCAGCGGCGCGATATCGGTCGTGAACTCGGCCGCGGCGTTGGTCAGCACGCACACCGGCGCGGCGGTTTCCAGGATGTACCCGGTCCGCTCGGCCGGCTGGTCCGGGTCCACCGGCACGTACGCGCCACCGGCGACCGAGACCGCGTACATGGCCACGACCAGGTCGACGGAGCGCCGCAGCGCCAGCGCGACCCGCGCCTCCGGGCCCACGCCCAGCGAGATCAGATGGCGGGCAAGGCCGTTGACCCGGGCGCCGAGTTCGGCGTAGGTCAGCGTCTCGCTGTCCGGTCCGATGAGCGCGATGGCGGTCGGCTTGGCCGCCACCGTCGCTTCGAGCATGGACACCAGCGTCGCGGCCGAATCCACCTGGTGCGCGGTGGCATTGCGCCGCTCCAGGATCTCGGTCCGTTCGGCCCCGCCCAGCAGCTCGATCTCGCCGACCACGGTGCGGGGTGCGGTCACGATCTCGCGCAGCAGGTGCACGAACCGATCCGCGAAGCCGTGCGCGGTGTCCCGGTCGAAGATATCGGTGGCGTAGGTCAGGATGCCGGTGATGCCCTGGGCCGCACCGTCTTCGCCGTAGATGTCGGAGACGATGAGGTGCAGGTCGAACTGCGACAGCTCGGTGTCGACGTCCAGGCCGGACACGCTCAGGCCCGGCAGTTCCAGGGTGGAGCGGGTCAGGTTCTGGAAGGACAGACCCACCTGGAACAGCGGGTGCCGCGCGGTCGAGCGGGCCGGGTTGAGCACCTCGACCAGGCGCTCGAACGGCACGTCGGCATTGGCGTAGGCCTGGATGTCGGTCTCGCGCTGGCGCGCCAGCAGCTCGGCGAACGGCTGCCCGCCGTCGACCAGCGTGCGGAACACCAGGGTGTTGACGAACATACCGATGAGGTCGTCCAGGACGGCCTCGCCACGACCGGCCATCGGGGTGCCGATGGCGATGTCGTCGGAGCCCGACAGGCGCGACAGCAGTACCGCGAGCGCGGTGTGCACGACCATGAACAGCGTCGCGCCCTCGGTGCGGGCCAATTCGACCAGCGCCGCGTGCAATCCGGCGTCGATGCGGACGTCGATCTTGCCGCCCGCGAAGGTCTGCACCGCCGGACGCGGCCGGTCGGCCGGGAGGTCCAGCTGATCCGGCAGGCCGGCGAGCGCCTGCGCCCAGTAGGCGACCTGCTTCGACGCCAGCGATTCCGGATCGTCCTCGCTGCCCAGCAGTTCGCGCTGCCAGATGGAGTAGTCCGCGTACTGCACCGCCAGCGGGGTCCAGCCCGGCTTCTGCTTGATGGAGCGCGCCGCGTAGGCGGTCATCAGGTCGCGGGTCAGCGGGGCCACCGAGGAACCGTCGCCGGAGATGTGGTGGATCACCAGGGCCAGCACGTATTCCGCGGGCGCGGGGCCGTCCGGGTCCACGACCGGGAACTGGCCGGTGGGCTCGATGTCGGCGAAGTCGAAGGTGTAGGCCGCCGCGTGCGCCGCGGCCTCCGACGGCCCGCGCGTCGCGGCACCGGACTCGGCCGCGGGAGCCGGGACCTCGCCCTCGATCTTGAACAGCGCCACCTTGATCGGCACCTCGACGGTCACGTCGAAGGCGGTGGAGGTCAGCTCGACCACCGCGCCCACGACCTCGTCGGCGGTGACGGTGCGCACCTCGAGCTCCGGTACGGCCTGCGCCGGCGGCAGGATGACCTGCACCGGCCCGTCCTCGGTCTGCGGGTAGATGGTCCGCAGGATCTCGTGGCGGGCAACCACATCCGCGATGGCGGCGCGCAGCGCGTCCTCGTCCAGCAGGCCCGACAGCCGCACCGCGACCGGCACGTTGTAGGCGGCCGAGGCGGTGTCGAAGCGGTTGAGGAACCACATGCGCTGCTGGGCCAGCGACAGCGGAACGTTGTCCGGCCGCGGTCCGGCGGTGAGCGCCTTGCGGCCGCCGGCGCCGGCGTCGCGTTCCACCCGGGCCGCGAGCGCGGCCACCGTGGACGCCTCGAACAGCAGTCGCACCGGCACCCGGGTGTTGAGCGCCTCGCCGAGGCGCGCGGCCACCTGGGTGGCGAGCAGCGAGTTGCCGCCCCACGCGAAGAAGTCGTCGTCCAGGCCGATGCGGCCGGATTCGACGCGCAGCACCTCCGCGAACACGCCCGCCACGATCTGCTCGATCGGGCTGACGGGGGCGCGGAAGACCGCCTTCTCGAAGGTGGGCTGCGGCAGCTCCTTACGGTCCAGCTTGCCGTTGGCGTTGAGCGGCAACGCGGTCAGCGGCATGAAGACCGACGGGATCATGTACGACGGCAGTTCGGCGGCCAGCGCCGACTGCAGCTGCTGCTTGTCGGGGTCGCCGTCGCTGCCGACGATGTAGGCCACCAGGCGGTCGCCGAGCACCGGATCGGTGTGCGCGACCACGGCCGCCGAGGCGACGGAATCCAGGCGCAGCAGCGCGGATTCGATATCGCCGAGCTCGATGCGGAAACCGCGGATCTTCACCTGGAAGTCGGTGCGGCCCCGGTACTCCAGCTCCCCGTTCTCCTGCCAGGCCACCAGGTCACCGGTGCGGTACATGCGGGAACCGTTGTCGAAGCGCGGGGAGGCGGAGCGGAACGGGTTCGCCACGAACCGGTCGGAAGTGAGGTCCGGGCGGCCGTGGTAGCCGCGCGCCAGTTGCGCGCCGGCCAGGTACAGCTCGCCGGAGACGCCCACCGGCACCGGCCGCAGGCGCGCATCCAGCACGTACACCTGGGAGTTCCACTCGGGCGAGCCGATGGACACCGACAGCTCGTCGCGGGCGGTGACCCGGTGGTTGGTGATGGACACCGCGGCCTCGGTCGGGCCGTACAGGTTGAACAGCTCGGTGCGCGGCCGCTCCCGCAGCACGCGCTGCGCCAGCGGGCCGGGCAGCGCCTCACCGATGGCCAGGATGCGCCACAGCGAATCCGGCAGCCCGTCGGCGAGCAGCGCGTCCAGCATGGACGGCACCACGTGCAGCGTGGTCACCCATTCGCGGGCCATGAGCTCGTTCAGGTACGCCGGGTCCTTGTGGCCGTCCGGCGCGGCGATGACCATGCGGCCACCGCAGGCGGCGGCGGACCAGAACTCCCAGACCGAGAGGTCGAAGGTGGCGGCGGTCTTGAGCAGCACCGCGTCGGCCGGGTCGAGGCCGAATTCGGTGACCTTCCACAGCAACTGGTTCACGACCGCGCCGTGCGGCAGCGCCACACCCTTGGGGCGGCCGGTGGAACCGGAGGTGAAGATGACGTACGCGGTGTTCGCGGCCGTCAGCTCGCGCACCCGCTCGGCGGCCGTGACCGGCTTGGCCGAGTGGCCGGACAGGTCCAGCTCGTCGATGCGCAGCACCTCGGTGAGTTCGGTCTCGAAACCGACTGCGGCCGTGGTGAGTACGGCCTCGGGCGCGGCCGTCTCCAGGATGTAGCCGACGCGCTCGGCGGGCTGATCCGGGTCGATCGGCACGTAGGCGGCACCCGACTTGGCGACCGCGTACATGGCGACCACCAGGTCGGTGGACCGTCGAATGGCCAGGGCCACCCGGTCTTCCGCGCCGATGCCGCGCGCGATGAGCTCGCGGGCGAGCTGGTTCACGCGGGCGTCGAGCTCGGCGTAGGTCAGCTGCTCGGTGCCCTCGGAGGTGTCGGCGACGATGGCCACGGCCTTCGGGTCGTCGGACACCGCCCGGTCGAGCAGCGAGACCAGGGTGGCCTCGGAACCGCCGTCCATGACCGACTCCACGTCCTGGGCGGTGTTGTTCCACCGCTGCAGGATTCGCACGTTCTCGTCCTCGCCCAGCAGGTCGAGGTCGCCGACCGCGACGGTGGTGTCGGCCAGGATGGCGTCCAGCACCCGCACGAACCGGTCGGCGAAGGACCGCACGGTCGATTCGTCGAACAGGTCGGTGGCGTAACCGAATTCGGTGAGGATCTCGGCCGGTGTGCCGTCCTCGGTGTACCGGTCGTAGAGCGTGACGTGCAGGTCGGTCTTGGCCAGCTGCGAGTCGAATTCGACCGCGGCCACGTGCAGGCCCGGCAGCTCGAAGGCGGTCTCGGCCAGGTTCTGGAACGACAGGCCCACCTGGAACAGCGGGTTGCGCGCGGTGGAGCGGACCGGGTTGAGCACCTCGACCAGGCGCTCGAACGGCACGTCGGCGTTGGCGAAGGCTTCGAGGTCGCGCTCGCGCACCTCGGAGAGCAGGTCGGCGAAGCTCGCGGCGCCGTCGACCTGGGTCCGGAACACCAGGGTGTTCACGAACATGCCTATCATGTCGTCGAGTTCGCGTTCACCGCGGCCCGCGATCGGGGTGCCGACCGCGATGTCGTCGGTGCCGGACAGACGGGCCAGCAGCACCGCCAGGGCGGCGTGCACGACCATGAACAGCGAGGCGTTGTTGGCCCGCGCCAGCTCGTGCAGCTTGGCGTGACGCTCGGCGTCGATATCGAAGCGCAGCGCCTTGCCGTGGAACGACTGCGCCGGGGGGCGCGGCCGGTCGGTGGGCAGCTCCAGCTGGTCCGGCAGCCCGGCCAGGGCGCGGGTCCAGTACGAGACCTGCTTGGCGGCAAGCGATTCCGCGTCGTCCTCACGGCCGAGCACCTCACGCTGCCACAGCGCGTAGTCGGCGTACTGCACCGGCAGCGGAGCCCACTGCGGCACATCGCCGTTCACCCGGGCCACGTAGGCGGCCATGATGTCGCGCGCCATCGGGCCCATGGAGGAGCCGTCGGCGGAGACGTGGTGGACGGTGAAGGCCAGCACGTGCTGGGTGGTCTCACTGTCCGCGATGCGGAACATCTTGACGGCGAGCGGCACCTCGACGGTGACGTCGAAGGTGGTCATGGCGAATTCGATGACCTTCCCGAGCAGTTCGCCCTCGGTCACCTCCTCCGGCACCAGCGACAGATCGGTCTTCGAGGCGGGCAGCACGACCTGGTGCGGCCCCTCGGCCGACGCTCCACCTCCCTGCGCTTGTGGGTACACCGTGCGCAGCACCTCGTGGCGGGCGATCACATCGCCGATGGCCTGCTTCATGGCGTACAGATCCAGCGCGCCGGTGAAGCGCACCGCCAGCGGAATGTTGTCGACCGCCGAAGTGCTGGTGTCGAACTGGTTGAGGAACCAGTAGCGCTGCTGCGCCGGGGACAGCGGCAGGTGCGCGGGACGCTCACCGGGGATCAGGCGCGGACGCGCCCCGGAACCGGCATTGCGCTCCACCCGCGCGGCCAGCGCCGCGACCGTGGACGCCTCGAACAGATCGCGCACCGCGAGCTGGGTGTCCAGGGCCGCGCCGAGGCGGGCGGTGACCTGGGTGGCGATCAGCGAGTTGCCGCCGAGCTCGAAGAAGTCGTCGTCCAGGCCGACCCGTCCGACGCCGAGCACGTCGGAGAAGGTGCCCGCCACGATCTCCTCGATCGGGGTGGACGGGGCGCGGAAGACCTTGGCCTCGAACACCGGTGCGGGCAGCTGCTTGCGATCCAGCTTGCCGGAGGCATTGAGCGGGAAGGCATCCAGCACCACGAAGGCGGTCGGAACCATGTAGCCGGGCAGGCCGTCCTGCAGTTCGGCGCGCACGGCGTCGAGGTCGACGCTGTGGCCGGCGGTCGGGATGACATAGCCGACCAGCTGCTCGCCGAGCCGATCGTCGCTGCGGACCACGACCACCGACTGGGCGATGGCATCGATGGCGGTGAGCGCGGATTCGATCTCGCCGAGCTCGATGCGCAGACCGCGCAGCTTCACCTGGAAGTCGGTGCGACCCAGGTACTCCAGCTCCGCTCCGCCTCCCCGCGCTTCACGACCGGTCCACTTGACGAGGTCGCCGGTGCGGTACATGCGCTCGCCGTCGTGGAACGGGTCGGCGACGAAGCGATCGGCGGTCAGCTCCGGACGGGCGACGTAGCCGCGCGCCAGCTGGACGCCCGACAGGTACAGCTCACCCGCGACACCCGGGGCGACCGGGTGCAGGCGCGAATCCAGCACGTACACACGGGTGTTGAAAACCGGCGCGCCGATCGGCACCGACAGCGCGTCGGTGTCCTCCACCTCGTGGTAGGTGACGTCGACGGCCGCTTCGGTCGGGCCGTAGAGGTTGTGCAGTCGTGCGCCGGTGAGCTCGCGCAGCTTCTGCGCGGTCGGCGCGGGCAGCGCCTCACCCGAGGCGAAGACCTGCTGCAGCGAAACACATTCGGCGGCCTTCTCCTCCGCCACGAACACCGACATCATCGACGGCACGAAGTGCGCGGTGGTGACACCGGTCTCGATGATCAACTCGGCCAGGTAGCCCGGATCGCGGTGACCGTCCGGCTTGGCGATGACCAGGGCCGCGCCGATCTGCAGGGGCCAGAAGAACTCCCACACCGACACGTCGAAGGTGGCCGGGGTCTTCTGCAAGACGACATCGTCGTCGAACAGGCCGTACTCGGTCTGCATCCACACCAGGCGGTTGACGATGGCCGTGTGGCTCACCGCCACGCCCTTCGGGCGGCCGGTCGAACCCGACGTGAAGATCACGTATGCGACATGGTCGCCGCGCAGCGGGGCGATCCGGTCGGCGTCGGTGATCGGGGCGTCCGAGTAGCCCGACACGTCCAGCTCGTCGATCAGCAGTGTGCGCGTGGTGGTTTCGAACCGATCCCCGCGGGTGCTGAGCACGCACACCGGCCGCGCGGTGTCGAGCACGTACTGGTTGCGCTCGGCCGGGTGGTCCGGGTCCAGCGGCACGTACGCGCCACCGGCGACCGTGACGGCGTACATGCCGACCAGCAGCTCGAAGGAGCGGCGCATGCCCAGGGCCACATAGGTGTCCGGTCCGACGCCCTCGGCGATGAGGTGGCGGGCCAGCTGGTGCACGCGAGCGGCGAACTCGCCGTAGGACAGACTCGTCCCCTCGAACACCAGCGCGGTGAGGTCGGGGGTCTGCTTCAGCTGGGTCTGGAACATCGACGCGAGGGTGACCTCGGCGTCGATCTTCTTGCCGCCCAGGGCGACCCGCTTGACGTCGTACTCGGTGGCGTTCCAGGTGCGCAGCACCTGGCGGCGCTCGGCCGCGTCCAGCAGCTCGATATCGCCGACCAGCGCGGTCGGCTCGGCGACCACGGTCGACAGCAGGCGCACCAGGCGCTCGCCGAAGGCGGCGATGGTGGCCGGGTCGAACATGTCGGTGGCGTAGGCGAATTCGGCGGTCATGCCGTCGCCGTCGGCCCGTTCGGTCAGGTTGAGGTGCAGGTCGAACTTGGCGGTGACCACGTCCAGCGGCACGCCCGCCACTTCCAGCCCGGGCAGGGCGAAGGTCGCCGCGCCGGTGTTCTGGAACGACAGCATGACCTGGAACAGCGGGTGCCGGGCCTGCGAGCGGGCCGGGTTGAGGATCTCGACCAGGCGCTCGAAGGGCAGGTCGGCGTGGCCGAAGGCGGCCAGGTCGGTGTCCTTGGTGCGGGCCAGCAGCTCGGCGAACTTCTCCCCCGAGTCGACGGCTGTGCGCAGCACCAGGGTGTTGACGAACATGCCGATGGCGTCGTCGAGCACCTGCTCGCCACGGCCCGCGACCGCGGTGCCGATGGCGATGTCGTCGCCGCCGGACAGGCGCGCCAGCAGGGCCGCGAAGGCCGCGTGCACGACCATGAACAGCGAGGCGCCGTGCTCACGAGCCAGGCCGTTGAGCCCGGCCAAGAGGTCGGCGTCGATCGAGAACTCGTGCACCCCACCGGCATTGGACGCCACCGCCGGGCGCGGGCGATCCGAGGGCAGGTCGATCTGGTCCGGCAGCCCGGCCAGTTCGCTGCTCCAGTAGGAGACCTGCTGGGCGATCAGCGAGTCCGCGTCGTCCTCGTCGCCGAGGGTTTCGCGCTGCCACAGCGCGAAGTCGGCGTACTGCACCGGCAGCGGCGCCCAGTGCGGCGCTTCACCGGTGGCGCGGGCCGCGTAGGCGACCATGACGTCGCGGGCCAGCGGGCGCACCGACCAGCCGTCGCCGGAGATGTGGTGCACCACGAAAACCAGTACGTGCGTGGGCTGTCCGGCATCCGAGACCCGGAACAGTCCGGCGCGCACAGGGGCCGCGGCGGTCACGTCGAAGCCGGTGAGGACCAGCTCGGCGATGTGCTCGCGCAGGTCGGCCTCGGCCACCTCGACCGCGGCCAGGCCGGTGCCGCCGCCGTGGACGCCGGCATTGGCGGCCGAGTCCAGGCGGACCTGGTCGGCGGGCAGGATGACCTGCACGCCACGGCCTTCGGCGTTCTCCGGGTAGATGGTGCGCAGCACCTCGTGCCGCTCCAGCACGTCGCCGACGGCGGCCAGCAGGGCGTCCACGTCGAGGTCGCCGGTCAGGCGCACCGCGAGCGGGATGTTGTTGACGGCCGAGGCGGTGTCGAAGCGGTTGAGGAACCACATGCGCTGCTGGGCCAGCGACAGCGGGATCTCGTCCGGCCGGGCCTGGGCCACCAGCGCGCGGCGGCCACCGGTGCCCGCCTGCGCTTCCACGCGCGCGGCCAGGGCGGCCACGCTCGGGGCGTCGAACAGGGTGCGGACGGGGATGCGGGTGTCGAGCGCCGCGCCCAGTCGCGCCACGACCTGGGTGGCGATCAGCGAGTTGCCGCCCAGTTCGAAGAAGTCGTCGTCCGCGCCGACCGGGTTCTCGAGCCCGAGCACCTCGGTGAAGACGCCGGCCACGATCTCCTCGGCACGCGTTGCGGCGGCACGGAACTCGCGGGCGGCGAACTCCGGTTCGGGCAGTGCGCGGCGGTCCAGCTTGCCGTTGGCGCTGAGCGGGAACGCGCCCAGGGCCACGAAGGCGGCGGGGACCATGTAGGACGGCAGCTGCGCGGCCAGGTGCTCGCGCACGGCCTCCACGTCGAGGACGTCCGCGCCGAGCTCGACCGGTTCGGTCGAAACCGATTGCGCCGGAACCACGTACGCGACCAGCTGGTCACCGGTGCGGGCATCGGACCGCAGCACCACGACGGCCTGGGCGACCGACTCGTGGGCGGTCAGCGCGGCCTCGATCTCGCCGAGCTCGATGCGCAGACCGCGCAGCTTGACCTGGAAGTCGGTGCGGCCGATGTACTCCAGCTCGCCGTCCGCGGTCCAGGTGACCAGGTCACCGGTGCGGTACATGCGCTTGCCCGGCGTGAAGGGGTTGGCCACGAAGCGATCCGACGACAGGTCGGGGCGCGCCACGTAGCCGCGCGCCAGCTGCACGCCGGCCAGGTAGAGCTCGCCCGCCATGCCCGGCGCGACCGGGTGCAGGCGCGAATCCAGCACGTACACCTGGGTGTTGAACACCGGGCGGCCGATCGGCACGGTCTCGGTGTCGGCGTCGGTGACCTGGTGATAGGTGACGTCGACGGCCGCTTCGGTCGGGCCGTACAGGTTGTGCAGGGCGGCGCCGGTGACCCGGCGCAGCTGCTGGGCGGTGGTCGCGGGCAGCGCTTCACCGGAGGCGAAGACCAGCCGCAGGCTGTGTCCAATTCGCCCCTCCGCTTCGCTCCGGGGCGGGTTCGGGGTTTCTCCGGCTCGACTCTCGCGCTCCGCGACGAACACGGCCAGCATGGACGGCACGAAGTGCGCGGTCGTGACGCCTTCGCGGGCAATGGTCTCGGCCAGGTACACCGGATCGCGGTGCCCGTCCGGCTTGGCCACGACCAGCTTCGCGCCGATCTGCAAGGGCCAGAAGAACTCCCACACCGACACGTCGAAGGTGGCCGGAGTCTTCTGCAGCACCACGTCGGCGGCGGTCAGGCCGTACTCGGCCTGCATCCACACCAGGCGGTTCACGATCGCCGAGTGCGGCACCGCCACACCCTTCGGGCGACCGGTCGAACCCGACGTGAAGATCACGTAGGCGGTGTTCGAAGCCCGTAGCGGCGCACTGCGATCCGCGTCGGTCAGCACGGCGTCGGAGTAACCCGACAGGTCGACGGTGTCGACCGCGACAGTCGGGACGCTCGCGTGGGTGAATCCGTCCCGCTCGGTGGTGAGCACGCACACCGGCCGAGCGGTCTCGAGCACGTAGTCGATTCGGTCGGCGGGCTGGTCCAGGTCCAACGGCACGTACGCGCCACCGGCCTCGATGATCGCGTACATCGCGACCACCAGGTCCACCGAACGGCGAATGCCCAAGCCCACCAGGCTCTCCGGGCCGACCCCGGCCTCGATGAGCTTGCGGGCCAGCTGATGCACCCGTGCGGTGAACTCGCGGTAGGGCAGACCTGACCCCTCGAAGCTGACCGCAGTCGCCTCGGGGGTCCGCGCGGCCTGGGCCTCGAACAGTGCGACCAGGGTCTCGCCCGCGTCGCCCGAGGCGCTGCGCACGATCTCGCCCTCGGCCGTGGTCTCGCCCGACAGAGTGCCGGAGGTCAGTTCCGCCAGCACGGAGACGACGTCGGCGGTGGTGCGGTTCCAGTCGCGCAGTACCCGGGTGCGCTCGCCGGAGACCAGCAGGTCGATATCGCCGATGGCCCGTTCCGGCTGCGCGGCAATGGCCTTCAGCAGCCGGTCGAACCGGTCGGCGAAACGCTCCATGGTGGCCGCGTCGAACAGGTCGGTGGCGTAGATGAGTTCGGCGGTGATGCCGGACGGGGTCGCGCCGTGGCCGTTGCCCGCCACGTCGTGGGTTCCCAGCTGCTCGGTGAGGACCAGCTGCAGGTCGAACTTGGCGGTGTCGATCGGGAGATCGACGGCGCTCACGGTCAGGCCGGGCAGTTCCAGTTCGGTGATGCCGGTGTTCTGGAACGACAGCATGACCTGGAACAGCGGGTGCCGCGCCTGCGAACGCGCCGGGTTGAGGATCTCGACCAGGCGCTCGAAGGGCAGGTCAGCGTGGCCGAAGGCCTGGATGTCGGTGGCGCGCACCGTGTCCAGGAGCTCGGTGAAGCCGGCGCCGCCGTCCACCTCGGTGCGCAGCACCAGGGTGTTGACGAACATGCCGATGAGGTCGTCGAGGGCGCGTTCACCACGACCGGCGACCGGGGTGCCGATCGCGATGTCCGCCTCACCCGACAGCCGCGACAGCAGCGCCGCCAGGGCGGAGTGCATGACCATGAACAGGGTCGCGCCGCGGGTGCGGGCCAGTTCGGTCAGCTTGGCGTGGGTGTCGGCATCGACGGTGAAGACGTGCGTCGCACCGCGGCCCGACGCGACGGCCGGACGCGGCCGGTCGGCGGGCAGGTCCAGCTGGTCGGGCAGGCCGCGCAGTGTGTCGCGCCAGTACGAGATCTGCTGGGAGATCACGGATTCGGTGTCGGTCTCGTCGCCGAGCACCGCGCGCTGCCACAGCGCGTAGTCCGCGTACTGGACATCCAGCGGCTGCCAGCCGGGCTCGCCGCCCTCGACGCGAGCGCCGTAGGCGGTCATCACATCCCGGGTGAGCGGGCCCATGGAGAAGCCGTCGGCCGAGATGTGGTGCACCACCAGCGCGAGCACGTGCTCGGTGGGGCTGACCTCGAACAGGCGGGCCCGGAACGGCACGTCCACGGTGACGTCGAAGCCGCTCAGCACCAGCTCCGAGAGCGCCTGCGGCAGTTCGGCTTCGGAGACCTCGACCGGGGTCAGGTCCGGAATGACCTGTGCGGTGGGGACGATCTCCTGGAACGCTTGCGCTCCGCCTCCCCGCGCTTCGCCGATCTCCGGGTACCGGGTGCGCAGCGACTCGTGCCGCGCCAGCACGTCGGCGACGGCGATCTGCAGGGCCTGGCGGTCCACCAGACCCGACAGGCGCACGGCCGCCGGGATGTTGTCCACGGCCGATTCGGGATCGAACCGGTTGAGGAACCACATGCGCTGCTGGGCCAGCGACAGCGGCAGCCGCTCCGGCCGCTGCTGCGCGATCAGCGCCTGGCGAGTGCCCGCGCCGGAATGGGTTTCGGCGCGCGCCGCCAGGGCGGCCACGGTCGACGCCTCGAAGATCTCGCGCACACCCAGGTGGGTGTCCAGCGCGGCCGACAGGCGCGCCGCCACCTGGGTGGCGATGAGCGAGTTGCCGCCGAGGGCGAAGAAGTCGTCGTCGAGGCCGACCCGCTCCAGGCCGAGGATCTCGGCGAACACGCCGGCCACGATCTGCTCGACCGGAGTGACCGGAGCGCGGAACACCGCGGCCTCGAACACCGGCGCGGGCAGCGCCTTGCGGTCCAGCTTGCCGGAGGCATTGAGCGGGAACTCGTCGAGCGCCATCAGGACCGACGGCACCATGTACGCGGGCAGGCTCTCGCCGATCTCCAGGCGCACCTTCTCGACGTCCACGGTGTGGCCCGCCGCCGGGATGACATAGGCGACCAGCTGATCGCCGGTGTGCACGTCGCTGCGCACCACGACCACCGACTGCGCGATGGAATCCATTGCGGTGAGCGCGGATTCGATCTCCCCGAGCTCGATGCGCAGACCGCGCAGCTTCACCTGGAAGTCGGTGCGGCCGATGTACTCCAGCTCGCCGTCCGCGGTCCAGGTGACCAGGTCACCGGTGCGGTACATGCGCTCGCCGTCCCCGAAGGGGTTGGCCACGAAGCGATCCGAAGTGATGTCCGGGCGCGCGACATACCCGGTCGCGAGCTGATCGCCCGCCAGGTACAGCTCACCCGCGACACCCACCGGAACCGGCCGCAGACGCGAATCCAGCACGTACACCTCGGTGTTGAACACCGGGCGGCCGATCGGCACGGTATCGACGTCCGCGTCCACGACCTGGTGGAAGGTGACGTCGACCGCGGCCTCGGTCGGGCCGTACAGGTTGTGCAGCTCCGCGCCCGTGAGCTCACGCAGCTTGTGCGCGGGCTTGGGCGACAGCGCCTCACCGGAGGCGAAGACCTTGCGCAGGCTGGTGCAGCGCGCGGCGGCCTCCTCGGCCACGAACACCGCGAGCATGGACGGCACGAAGTGGGTGACCGTCACACCCTCGCGGGCAATGAGATCCGCGAGATACGCCGGGTCGCGGTGGCCTTCCGGCTTGGCCACGACCAGCGTCGCGCCGATCTGCAAGGGCCAGAAGAACTCCCACACCGACACGTCGAAGGTGGCCGGGGTCTTCTGCAGGACGACATCGTCGGCGGTCAGCCCGTAGGCCGCCTGCATCCAGACGAGGCGGTTGACGATGGCCGAGTGCGGCACCGCCACACCCTTCGGGCGGCCGGTCGAACCGGAGGTGAAGATCACGTACGCGTTGTTCGACTCCCGCAGCGGCGCACGGCGATCCGCATCGGTGAGCGGAGCGGCCGAGTAGTTGGCCAGCTCCAGCATGTCGATGCGGACCTGCGCGGTATCGATCGGCAGATCCTCGCCGGAGGTCAGCACGGTCACCGGGTCGGCGGTCTCGAGGATGTACTCGATGCGCTCGGCCGGGTGATCCGGGTCCAGCGGCACGTAGGCGGCACCGGCGACGGTGACGGCGTACATGCCGACCACCAGGTCGATGGAACGCCGCATACCCAGGGCCACGAACGATTCCGCTCCGACACCACGCTCGACGAGCCAGCGCGCCAGGCGGTGTACCCGGTCGGCGAACTCGGCGTAGGACAGAGTTGTAGCCGGTTGGGAGGTATCGGCGTGCTCGAAGCTGAGCGCGGTCGCGTCGGGCGTCCGCTCCACCTGCGCCTCGAACATCGCGACCAGGGTCGCGGCCTCGGCCGCCAAGCGCGGGGAGGCGGAGCGATCGGTGAGCACGGCCTCGACGTCGAAGGCGGTGTCGTTCCAGCGCTCGACGACCAGCTCGCGTTCGGGTGCGTCCAGCAGTTCGATATCGCCCACGGCCGCAGCGGGTTCCGTGGTGATGGCGGTCAGCACGCGCACCAGGCGGTCGGCGATGCGGTGGACGGTGTCCTCGTCGAACAGGTCGCGCAGGTAGCCGGCGCGGATACGCAGGCGGGTGTCGAGCTGGGCGATGAGGGTCAGCGGGTAGTGGGTGGCGTCCGCCGCGTCCAGGCCGGTCACGGCCATACCGTCGATATCCGCGGCCTGCGACCGAATGCCTTCGGCGTCAACGGGATACGACTCGAACACCACCAGGGTGTCGAAGAGTCCGCCGATGCCGGCCGCCGACTGGATGTCGGCCAGGCCCACGTAGTGGTGGTCGAGCAGATCGGCCTGCTCACCCTGAGTACGGGTGAGCAGCGCGCTCGCCGGCTCGGCCGGGTCGAAGGCGACCCGCACCGGCACGGTGTTGATGAACAGACCCACCATGGACTCGACGCCGGACAGCTGGGCCGGGCGGCCGGACACCGTGGTGCCGAAGAGCACGTCCTCGCGGCCGGTGAGGCGGCCGAGCAGGATGCCCCAGGCGACCTGGAGCACGGTGTTCGGGGTGACGCCGAGGTCGGCGGCCAGCGCGGTCAGGCGCGCGGTCGCGGCCTCGTCCAGGTCGAAGAAGTACTCGCCGGACAGGGCGGTGATCTCGCGGCCCGCGTCGGGGCGGGTGAGCAGGGTCGGCTCGGAGACGCCGTGCAGCGACCGCTGCCACGCCGCCAGCGAGGCCGGACGGTCCTGCTGCGCAACCCATTCCAGGAAGTACCGGTAGGACCGCACCGGCGGCAGCACCGCGGTGTCGGAGTGCGTGGCGTACAGCACCAGCAGGTCCTGCATGAGCAGCGGCATGGACCAGCCGTCGAGCAGGATGTGGTGGTTGGCCACGGCCAGCTGGTAGCTGTTCGCGGCGGTTCGCACCAGCGTGTAGCGGATGAGCGGCGGCGCGGTCAGGTCGAAGCGCTGCACCCGGTCGGCGGCGATGATCTCCGCCGCGCGTGCCGCGCGGGCTTCCGCGTCGGCGATATCGGTCAGGTCGTGGTTGGTCCACGCCACCTGCACGCCGTCGATGACCACCTGCACCGGAACACCCGACGCGTCGTTCACGTAGGCGGTGCGCAGGATCTCGTGGCGTTCGATGAGCGCCTGCGCGGCCGACCGCAGCCGGTCGGCGTCGACGCGGCCCTCGAGGGTGAGCACCGCCTGCGCGGTGTACACGTCGACCGAGGTGGCGGCCAGCTGCGCGTGGAACAGCAGACCGGCCTGCAGCGCGGACAGCGGCCACACCTGGTTCAGCGCACCGTACTGCTTCTCCCAGCCGTCGATATCACGCTGGGTGACGCGCACCAGGCCGAAGTCGGACGGGGTGTGCCCGCCCGCCTGCGCGGAATCGGCATGCCGGGCAACGGCTTCCAGCGCCGAGATCCACAGCGCCGCGAATTCGGCGATCTCCTGCGCACCGATCAGCGTGCTCGGGTAGCCGATATTGGCGGTCAGCTTCTCCCCGACCACGATGGCGTTGATGTCGATCGGGGCCATGGCGGGCATGTCGCCGTCGTAGGCGCCGGCCAGATCCGCCAGCTCGGGAGCCGGGATCCAGCCGAAGCCGCGCAGCGCCTCCGGCACATCGCCCTCGTTGACGCGGCCCAGGTAGTTGAAGCTGACCTGGCCCGGCAGCTGCTTGGGCAACTGCGAGGCGGTGTCGGAGTTCATGTAGCGCAGCAGGCCGTAGCCGATGCCCTTGTCCGGCACCGCGAGCAGCTGCTCCTTGACGGCCTTGATGGCCCGGCCCATGGCGGGCCCACCGGTGAGGGCGGCGTCCACGTCGATGCCGGCCAGCTCGAAGCGCACCGGGAAGATGGCGGTGAACCAGCCGACCGTGCGGGACAGGTCGGCACCGGGCACGACCTCTTCCTCGCGGCCGTGGCCCTCGAGGCGGACGAGGGCTGTGTCCTGCCCCCCGGCCTTCTCCCCCAGGCCCTTGGCCGCGCGGAACTTGGCCACCGCCAAGGCGAGTGCGGTCAGCAGACCGTCGTTGACACCGCCGTGGAACAGCGCGGGCACGGTGGTCAGCAGCGCCTTGGTGGCCTCGGCCGACAGTTCGACGCGGTGCTTCTCGATGGTGGCGGTGACGTCGACGGCCGGATCCATGGGGCGCTCGGTGAGCAGCGGGTCCGGGCCCTCGACGACGGTGCGCCAGAACTCGAGTTCGGCGACGCGCTCGTCGGTGGCGGCCTCACGCTCGAGGGCGTGCGCCCAGGTGCGCATGCTGGTGGCGGGCGCGACCAGCTCGGGGGTCTGTCCGGCGGACAGCTGACCCCAGGCGGCGACGAAGTCCGGCACCAGGATTCGCCAGGTGACGCCGTCGACTACGAGGTGGTGCGCGGCGACGACGAGACGTCCGGCACGAGCGGTGCCCGATTCCCGGCTCGCCGTGGCGCCGGACGGCTCCAGCCACACGAACCGGATGACCTGTCCCGCAGCCGGATCCAGCTTGTCGAGGGTGGCATCCAGTGCGGCGGTGGCGATCTCGACCAGCTGTGCGTCGGTGACGCCCGCGTCGAACTCGGTGCGATCGATCAGCGCATCCGCGTCGATCGTTCCGGGAGCGGCGGTTTCGACAATCCAGTCCGCGTCCGGCACCCGGCGCAGGCGCGCCCGCAGCATGTCGTGGCGGTCGATGACCGCGCCGACGGTGGCGGCGATGCCCGCGCGATCGATGCCGATCGGCAGCTCCAGCGCCATGGTCTGGTTGAAGCGGCCGAACTCGCCCGACCGGCCCGCCATGAAGCGCACGACGGGGGTCAGCGGCATGACGCCCACGCCGCCGCCCGGCAGCTCGGTCAGCTGCGGGGTCGAATCGCCCTGGCCGTCCACGGATACCGTCGCGATGGCGGCCAGACCGGAGACCGTGCGCTGTTCGAACACGTCGCGCGGGCTGAACACCACGCCGCGCGCCTTGGCCCGCGACACCAACTGGATGGAGACGATGGAGTCACCGCCCAGGGCGAAGAACGAGTCGTCGATACCGACCCGCTCCAGGCCCAGCACCTCGGCGAAGACCTCGGCGATGGTGTGCTCGAGGGCATTGCGCGGCGCGCGGAAGACCACCTCGGTGGCGAAGACCGGCTCGGGCAGCGCCCGGCGGTCCAGCTTGCCGACCGGCGTCAGCGGCACCCGGTCGATGACCATGACCGCCGACGGCACCATGTACGCGGGCAGACGCGCCTCGACGTGCGCGGTCACGGCCGCCACATCGATCGAACGACCCGGCGTGGCAACCACATACGACACCAGCGACGTCGCGCCCGCGGCGTTCTTGTGGCCCACGGTGACCGCGAAGTCGACGGACTCGTGCGAGGCCAGCGCGGCGTCGATCTCGCCCAGCTCGATGCGGAAACCACGCACCTTGACCTGGAAGTCGGACCGGCCGACGTACTCGACCAAGCCGTCCGGGGTCCAGCGCACCACGTCGCCGGTACGGTACATGCGCTCGCCCGCCACATACGGGTTGGCGACGAACCGGTCGGCGGTCAGGCCCGGTCGCGCGTGGTAGCCGCGCGCCAGCTGAATGCCCGACAGGTACAGCTCACCCGCGACACCCACCGGAACGGGGCGCAGGCGGTTGTCGAGGATCAGCGACTGCATGCCCCGGATGGGACCGCCGATGGTGACCAGATCGCCCGGCACCAGCGCATCGCTGATGTTGGTCATGATGGTGGTCTCGGTGGGGCCGTACCCGTTGTGGAAGGCACGAATGGTGCCGTCCGGCCCGGTCCCCTCGCCGATCGGCACCGCCCACTTCTCGACCAGATCGGCCGGGACGGCTTCACCACCGGCGACCAGCACGCGCAGCGAGTCCAGACCCGCCGGTCCGAAGGTGGACAGCGCGGCCGGGGTGATGAAGGCGTGGGTGGCCTGCTCACGGCGGATCAGCTCGGCGAGCTCCTCACCGCCGTAGGTGCCCGGCGGGACGACCACGAGGGTGCCGCCCTTGCCGATGGCGAGCAGGAACTCCAGCATGGACGCGTCGAACGACGGCGACGCGAAATGCAGTGCGCGCGAGGAGGAGTCGAGCGCGTACCGCTCGGCCTGCTCGACGCTGAAGTTGGCCAGACCCGCGTGGGTGACCACGACGCCCTTGGGCACGCCGGTGGAACCGGAGGTGTAGATGACGTAGGCCGGGTGCTCAGGGCGCAGCGGGCGCACCCGCTCGGCGTCGGCGATCGCGGTGTCCGCGAACGCATTCGCTCCACCTCCCAGCGCTTGCTCCAGCTCGTCCAGCACCAGCCACTCGACCGAGTCCGGCATGTCCGCGCGCACCGATGCCACGGTGAGGCCGACCGGCGAACCGGAGTCGGTGACCATGTGGGCGATGCGGTCGGCCGGGTAGTTCGGGTCCACCGGTACGAAGGCCGCACCGGTCTTGGACACCGCCCATTCGGCGAAGTAGGAGTCGTCCGACCGCGGCACGGCCACGGCGACCAGATCCTCGGCGCCGATGCCGCGCTCGATGAGCAAGCGCGCCAAGCGGTTCGAGCGCGCATCCAGCTCGCCGTAGGACAGACTCCTGCCCTGGAACACGACCGCAGTCGCGGCCGGATCGATGGCGACGGCGTCGGCGATGAGCTCGGGCAGCGTGCGCGCCGGGACGGCGGGCAGGCCGAAACGGGCCACCAGATCGGCGCGTTCGTCCTGGTCCAGGATGTCGATCGCGCCGACGCCGAGCTCCGGGTCGGCCGCGACGGCCTCGAGCACCCGCACCCAGCGCTGCGCGAATCCGGCCGCGGTGGCCTCGTCGAACAGGTCGGTGGCGTAGGTCAGCGCCAGCGCCATCCCGGAGTCCTGCTCCGACAGCGTGAACTGCAGGTCGAAGCGGGAGATGTTCTCGTCGAGGTCGAGCGTGGAGACGGTCAGCCCCGGCAGCTCGATGCTGGTGCGATCCAGGTTCTGGAACGCCAGCATGACCTGGAACAGCGGGTTGCGGGCCTGCGAGCGCTCGGGCGCGAGCAGTTCCACCAGCCGCTCGAAGGGCACGTCGGCATTGCCGAAGGCGTCGAGGTCGGTGTGCCGCACGCGGTCCAGCAGGTCGGTGAACGACTCGGCCGGGTCGATGCCGGTGCGCAGCACCAGGGTGTTGACGAACATGCCGACCAGGTCGTCCAGCGCGGCCTCACCACGACCGGCGACCGGGGTGCCGACCGCGATATCGTCGCCGCCGGACAGCCGGGCCAGCAGCACCGCGAGGGCGCTGTGCATGACCATGAACAGCGACGAACCCCGGCGGCGGGCAACGTCTTCCAGCGCCGCGACGAGCTCCGGCGACAGCGTGCGCTGCAGCGTGGCGCCGCGGTGCGAGGCGATGGCCGGGCGCGGGCGGTCGGTGGGCAGGGCCAGCTCGTCGGGCACGCCGCCGAGCACGCGCTGCCAGTAGGCCACCTGGCGGGCCATGATCGAGGACGAGTCCTCTTCGGAGCCCAGCACTTCGCGCTGCCAGACGGCGAAGTCGGCGTACTGGACGGCCAGCGGGGCCCAGCCCGGGACCGCGCCCTGGTTGCGCGCGGTGTAGGCGACCATGACGTCGCGGGCCAGCGGGGACATCGAGAAGCCGTCGCCCGCGATGTGGTGCACGACCACCACCAGCACGTGCTCGGTGGCGTCCTCGCCGCCGACGCGGAACAGGCGGGCGCGCAGCGGAACCTGTTCGGCCACATTGAAGCCCAGCGTGGCGAAGGCGGTCACGGTGGCGGTCACGTCCGCGGCCGCCACGGTGACCGGCCGCAGGTCGAGGGCGATCTCCTCGGCCGGGACGACCACCTGCATCGGGGTGCCGCCGTGCTCCGGGTACCGGGTGCGCAGCGACTCGTGCCGGCGGACCACGTCCGCGACCGCGAGTTCCAGTGCGGCGGTGTCGAGTTCGCCGGTCAGGCGGATGGCCAGCGGCAGGTTGTAGGCCGCCGAGGAGGTGTCGTACTGGTTCAGGAACCACATGCGCTGCTGCGCGAACGACAGCGGCGCCAGGTCGCCGGGAGTCCTGGTCCGGGCCACCAGCTTGGCGCGGGACGCCCCGTCGGCGTGCGATTCGATGCGGGCGGCCAGGGCCTCGACCGTGGTGGCCTCGAACAGGGTGCGCACCGCGACCGTGGTGTCCAGGGCCGCGCCGATGCGCGACACCACCCGGGTGGCGATGAGCGAGTTGCCGCCCAGGTCGAAGAAGTCGTCGTCCAGGCCGACCCGCGGTAGATCCAGGACCTCGGCGAAGACGGCGGCGACCGTCTCCTGCACCGGGGTCTCCGGGGCGCGGAAGGCCCGCGCCTGCGCGGCCGGAGCCGGGAGCGCCCGGCGGTCCAGCTTGCCGTTGACGGTCAACGGGATTCGGTCCAGCACCACGATGGCGGACGGGACCATGTAGGACGGCAGCAGCTCGGCCGCGCCGTCGCGGACCGCGTCCACGGCCGGCGCGATGCCGTTCTCCGGCACCACATAGGCCACGATGCGCTGATCGCCCGGCTGGTCCTCGCGCACGATGACCGCGGCCTGCGCCACGCCCGGCTGGGCCAGCACGGCGGACTCGATCTCACCGAGCTCGATACGGAAGCCGCGCACCTTGACCTGATCGTCGGCGCGGCCCAGATATTCCAGCTCACCGAAGCGGTTCCAGCGCGCCACATCACCCGAGCGGTACAGCCGCTCGCCCGCGATGCCGAACGGACTGGCCACGAAGCGGGCCGCGGACAGGTCCGGGCGGCCCAGGTAGCCACGCGCCAATTGCGGTCCGGCCACGTACATTTCGCCCGCGACACCGACCGGCACCGGGTGCAGCCGGTCGTCGAGAACGTAGACGCGCAGGCCCGCGATGGCCCGGCCGACCACCGAACCGGTGGCGGCGGCGATGGTGTCGGCATCGAGCACGCGCACGGACACGTGCACGGTGGTCTCGGTGATGCCGTACATGTTCACCAGGTACGGCGAGGAATCTCCGTGGCGGGCAACCCAATCCGACAGGCGGCGCAGCTCGAGCGCCTCGCCGCCGAAGACGACGTAGCGCAGCGCCAGCGACTGCTGGTCACCGGCGCCGGTATCCGATTCCCGGCTCGCCGAGGTAGCGATCCGGTCCGCCTCGGCCAGCTGGTAGAACGCCGACGGGGTCTGGTTGAGCACCGTGACCTGCTCGCGGCGCAGCAGTTCCAGGAACTGCTCGGGCGAGCGGGACACGTAGTAGTCGACCACGACCAGCTTGCCGCCGTAGAGCAGCGGACCCCACAA